>NZ_JPSY01000004.1 GCF_000763375.1 Microbacterium profundi
ACACCGCCGAACTTCTCTTAGAAGAAACAAAATGGCCACCCAACGCAGGGTGGCCATTTTGCGTTCACCAGGAAGTGGAGAGAATCAGATCATGCCGAATGAGGATGAGCGTCGACCGCGACGCGACGACGACTCCAGTGCCCGACGAAACGATCGTCAGGGCCGGCCTCCGCGCACTGATCGCTCGGCTTCCTCAGGAGGTTCCGGCGCTCCGCGCCGTGACAGCGCACCCCGACGGGACAGCGCACCCCGACGGGACAGCTCCGGTGCACCCCGACGGGACGGCGCAGCCCGTCGTGACGGCGCCGGCGCGCCCCGTCGTGACGGCGCAGCCCCCCGTCGTGAGGGCGGGTACGTCAAGCGCGACGGTGCAGCCCCTCGTCGTGAGGGTGATCGCCGCGAAGGCGGCCACCAGAAGCGCGAAGGCGGCTACCAGGGCCGCGACGGTGCACCTCGTCGGGATGACCGCAGCTCCGGCGGCCGCGGATTCCCGCAGCGTGCTGGCACCGGTCGTGACCGGCCGGACCGCCAGAACGATGACCGTCCGCGCCACGATGACCCCGCGATCCCCGAGGACATCACGCCCAACGATCTGCATTCCTCGGCGCGCAACGAGTTGAAGACGCTGAGCAAGGAGAACGCCGATGAGGTCGCACGGCATCTCGCGATGGCGGCCAAGCTCATCGACGAGGATCCTGCTCTCGCTCACCAGCATGCCCTCGCGGCATCCCGTCGCGCCGGCCGCATCGCCATCGTCCGCGAATCGCTCGGCATCACCGCGTACGCGACCGGTGATTTCGCCCTGGCACTGCGCGAGCTGCGCACGTATCGCCGCATCTCGGGCAAGGATGACCAGATCGCGCTGATGGTCGACAGCGAGCGTGGCATCGGGCGTCCTGACCGAGCCCTCGAGACCGGCCGCGCTGCGGATCGTTCGAAGCTCCCCACGCCCGTGCGCGTCGCTCTCGCGATCGCGATGTCGGGCGCACGTCTCGATCTCGGCGACACCGAGCTCGCTCTGGGCGAGCTGCAGATCCCCGAGCTCGACCCCGATCGTGCTTTCGAGTGGAGTCCTGCGCTGTTCGCCGCCCACGCCGCCGTGCTCGAGGACCTCGGTCGTGACGACGAAGCGGCATTCTGGGCGGAACGCGCCGATGTCGCCGCCGATGCGCTGGGTATGGGAGGCGACGACGAAGACGAGATCTTCGTGGAGGACGGCCTGATCGAGAGCGAGGAGTCCTGAGTGGGACTCTTCTCACGGTCTCATCCTGCTGCGTCGCGCCCGACTCCGCTCGATGGCGTCGACGTCGTTCTCGCTGATCTCGACGGTGTCGTATACGCCGGACCCGGCGCGCTGCCGCATGCCGTGGAAAGCCTCAACGAGGTCGCGAAGACCCGACGGGTCGGCTACATCACGAACAACGCATCCCGCACCGATGCATCCGTCGCCGAGCACCTCACCTCACTCGGTCTGACCGTCGAGGCGAACGAGGTCGTCACCAGTCCCCAAGCGGCCATGCGCCTGCTCGCGTCCATCCTGCCCGCCCCTGCGACGCTGCTCATCGTGGGCGGGGAGGGGCTCGTCGTCGAGGCGGAGAAGGCCGGGTACACGGTCACCCGCAGCGCCGAAGACGGCCCGGACGCTGTCGTGCAGGGCTTTGCCCCCGAGGTCGCGTGGACCGACCTGGCAGAGGCGGCCTTCGCGCTGAAGGTGCCAGAGGAAGAAGGCGGCATCCCCTGGATCGCCACCAACAGCGACTGGACGATCCCTCAAGCGCGCGGTGTCGCGCCGGGCAACGGCACGCTCGTCTCCGCCGTGCACACCGCTGTCGGGCGGCTCGCCACCGTGGCTGGCAAGCCGGAGGTTCCGATCTTCGAAGAGGCGATCGCGCGCTTCGGCGCGACCAAGACGCTGTTCATCGGCGACCGCCTCGACACCGACATCATGGGCGCTGCGCGCGTCGGCATCGACTCCGTGCTGGTGCTCACCGGAATCGACCGGCCCAAGCACGTGCTCGCAGCACCTGAGGGCTCCAGGCCCACGTACATCCTCAGCGACCTGCGTGAACTGCACGAGCCGTATCCGCAGACGGAGCGCAAGGACGGTGCCGTCATCGTGAACGGTGCATCGGTGCGCGTCGTCGGGGGAGACGTCGAGATCCTCTCCGAGGGTTCGCGGCAGATCGATCTCGTGCGGGCCGGCGCGACCGCGATCTGGGATTCCGGCACGCCCGTCTTCGTCCTCCGCGTCCCCGAGAAGCTGTATGAGGATCCGTTCCATCGTCCATGAGCGGACCGTTCGCCGTGCCTCACCGAGCACGTCGGAGCCGCGCCGTAGAGTGGAACCGTGAGCGATGAGACGACTGCGACGCCGACCGACGGTCTGTGGAGCCGCCTGCGCCTGATCGAGGGCCAGCCGCTGGCCGACCGGGCCGATGCGTACTCGACTCTGCACGACGAGCTGTTCCGCCGGCTCGAGAGCGGCACCAGGTTCGATGCCGGTGAGAAGAACACGGTGAATAGCACCGGCAAGAACTCGTCTGGAGACCGGTGACGCGCCTCGACGCTGCCCTCGCCGCTCGAGGACTCGCACGTTCACGCTCGCACGCCGCCACCCTCATCGCCGCGGGCGTCGTGAGCGTCGACGGTCGCCCGATCATCAAGGCCTCGACCTCAGTGGGCGACGAGGCCGTGATCACGCTCGCCGAGAGCGATCACTACGTGAGTCGAGGAGCGCAGAAGCTCATCGCCGCCCTCGATGCGTTCGAGGTCGTCGTCAACGGACGTCTCGCACTCGATATGGGAGCGTCCACCGGCGGGTTCACCCAGGTGCTCCTCGAGCGCGGAGCGCGCAAGGTGCTCGCCGTCGACGTCGGGCACGATCAGCTCGCAGCATCCATCGCAGAGGATCCCGCCGTCGTCCACGTCGAGGGATTCAACGTGCGGCACATGACGGGTGAGAGCCTCTCCGAGGCAACAGGGGAGCCGGACGTCCCGGAGCTCATCGTCGGAGACCTGTCGTTCATCTCGCTCGAGCTCGTCATGCCCGCAGTCGCAGCTGTCGCGGCATCCGATTCCGATATCGTCCTGCTCGTCAAGCCGCAGTTCGAGGTCGGCCGCACCGCCGTGCGCGGCGGTTTGGTCACCGATCCCGCCACTCGAGCGGATGCCGTCGCCCGCGTCGTCTGGAACGGGTGGGATGCCGGATTCGGCATGCTCGGGATCATCGCATCGCCGATCCTCGGCACGCACGGGAACGCGGAATTCCTGGTCCACATGGCGCCCGGCCGTGGGAGCAATCCGACACAATGGAGAGAGCGTATCGACGAACTGGCGGGAGGACGATGAACGAGCGCAATATTCTGGTCGTCGCTCATGCGGGCCGAGACGACACCGTCGCAGCCGCCCGTCGCGTCATCGAACTTCTTCGCAACGCGGGGGCGAGGCCGGTGCTCTCACCGGACGATCGCGCCGAGCTGTCCGCCGTCGACGGGGACTTCAGCGACGTCGACGCACTGGGCGACGACGTCGCAGTGGATGACCTGGAACTCGCGATCGTCCTCGGCGGCGACGGCACGATTCTTCGTGCTGCCGAACTCGTGCGCGGCACGAACAGCGCGCCGGTGCTCGGCATAAACATGGGCCATGTCGGCTTCCTCGCCGAGATCGAACGAGACGCCATGGACGATGCCGTGGAGCGCGTCATCGCGCGCGACTACGCGGTCGAGGAGCGCCTTGCCCTCGCCGTGCGTGTCAAGGATGCTGCCGGCAAGGTCGTCTTCGAGACATGGGCGCTGAACGAGGCCACCGTCGAGAAGGCGAGCCGCGAGCGCATGATCGAGGTCGTCGTCGAGATCGACGGTCGCCCGCTGTCCAGCTACGGCTGCGACGGCATGGTCATCTCCACGCCGACCGGCTCCACCGCGTACAACTTCTCCGCAGGCGGACCGGTGATCTGGCCGAGCGTCGAGGCCATCGCCGTGATCCCGCTGTCTGCACACGCACTGTTCGCCCGCCCGCTCGTCGTCAGCCCTGACGCGTCGGTCGCGATCGAGATGCTCGAGCGCACCTCTGGCACCGGCATCCTCTGGTGCGACGGCCGGCGTTCACATGATCTTCCTCCCGGCGCGCGTGTGGTCGCTCGTCGTTCGTCGCGCCCGGTGCGCCTCGCCCGACTGCACCCGACGGCGTTCACCGAGCGACTGGTGCGCAAGTTCCAGCTGCCCGTCGCAGGATGGCGGGGGCAGGACGGGGGATCGCCGGCGTGATCGAGGAGATGCGGATGCAGGGACTCGGCGTCATCGCCGACGCCGTGCTGCCACTCGGCCCAGGGTTCACCGCGATCACCGGTGAAACCGGCGCAGGCAAGACCATGGTCGTCACGGGGCTGGGTCTGCTGCTCGGACAGCGGGCGGATTCCGGCGCTGTGCGCGCGGGGTCGGCGCAGGCCTCCGTCGCCGGCGTGTGGGTCGTGCCGGACCACGGCGTGGTGGCGGAGATCGTGTCGGATGCCGGCGGCGACCTGGAGCCTCTCGACGACGGCAGGGGCGAGTTGTACGTGTCTCGCACGCTGAGCGCCGAGGGGCGTAGCCGCGCCAGCGTCGGCGGACGAGCGGCGCCGGCGGGCGTGCTCTCCGCCCTCGCCGACGAACTGGTGGTCGTGCACGGGCAGTCCGAGCAGCTGCGGCTCCGTTCGACGGCTGCCCAGCGCGACGCGCTGGACCGTTTCGGCGGCGCGCCGATCGCAGGTGCTCTCGAGACCTACACGGCCTCGTTCACGCGCTGGCGCGAGCTGGATGCCGAGATCACCGAGATCGCCGAGAACCGTGATCGCCGAGCCGAGGAAGCGCAGCGACTGCGCGAAGCGCTGACACTGATCGAGGCGACCGCGCCGGAACCGGGGGAGGACCTCGCGCTCGCTGAGCGGGCCGAACGGCTCGCGAATGCCGAGGATCTCAGGCTCGCGGCATCCCTCGCTCACAACGCGCTCTCCAGCGAGGAGGGCGATACCGACGCGTCAGCACTCGTCGCCGAAGCACGACGCAACCTCGAGCGCGCGGCGGATCCGGCGCTCGCTGAGATCTCCGAAGGGATCGCCGACGTCGGCTACCGCATCGCGGATCTCGCAGGGCAGCTCTCGGCATACCTCGCCGACCTCGACGAGACAGGGCCTCACGAGCTCGCTGCGGTCGAGGAGCGACGCGCGGCCCTGACCACGCTTATCCGCTCGCACGGCTCTCTGGACGAGGCGCTCGAGCTGTGGCAGACGGGTTCTGCGCGGCTCGCCGAGCTCGATGACGACGGTGATCGACTGGAACGCCTGCAGGCCGAGCGCGACGTCGCACGGGCAGCGCTCGACGACGCCGCAGCGGCGCTGACCTCCGCGCGCACCGAGGCTGCAGGGCGCCTCGGCGCCGCCGTGACCGACGAACTGCACGCACTGGCCATGCCGGACGCCCGCCTCGAAGTCGCAGTCCGTGATGGCGGCGAGAGCACGCATGGCCGTGACGACATCGCGATCCTGCTCGCACCGCACCCGGGCGCCGAACCGCGCTCGGTCGCGAAGAGCGCGTCGGGTGGTGAACTCTCGCGCGTGATGCTCGCGATCGAGGTCGTGATCGCCGGAACCGACCCGGTTCCGACGTTCGTCTTCGATGAAGTGGATGCCGGAATCGGCGGCGCCGCAGCCATCGAAGTGGGACGGCGACTCGCCCGGCTTGCAGAGACGTCGCAAGTCATCGCGGTGACCCACCTCGCGCAGGTGGCGGCCTTCGCCTCCAACCATCTCTCCGTCGTGAAAGCCAATGACGGCGCGGTCACCGCGTCCAGCGTGCGGCGTCTGGAGGGGGAGGACCGGGAGGCGGAGATGGCGCGGCTGCTGTCTGGGCTCACCGATTCGGATGCCGCGATCACCCATGCCCGAGAACTTCTCAGCCTTGCGGTCTGAGCGAACTGTTAGGATCGAAGCCCGTGATGAACTCTTCTGACGCGGGGCCCAAGAACGACACGACCAAGCACATCTTTGTGACCGGTGGTGTCGTTTCGTCTTTGGGTAAGGGGCTCACAGCCGCCAGCCTGGGAAACCTGCTCACCGCACGCGGATTGCGCGTCGTGATGCAGAAGCTCGACCCTTATCTGAACGTCGACCCTGGCACCATGAACCCGTTCCAGCACGGCGAGGTGTTCGTCACCGATGACGGCGCGGAGACCGACCTCGACATCGGCCACTACGAGCGTTTCCTCGACATCAACCTGTCGCAGGCCGCCAACGTCACCACTGGCCAGATCTACTCGCAGGTGATCGCGCGCGAGCGCCGCGGCGAGTACCTCGGCGACACTGTGCAGGTCATCCCGCACATCACCGACGAGATCAAGCGTCGCATGCGTCTGCAGGCGGGAGAGACCCCGAAGCCGGATGTCATCATCACCGAGGTCGGCGGTACGGTCGGCGACATCGAGTCGCAGCCCTTCCTGGAGTCGGCGCGTCAGCTGCGCCACGAACTCGGTCGCGACAGCGTGTTCTTCGTGCACGTGTCACTCGTGCCGTTCATGGGCGCCTCGGGGGAGCAGAAGACCAAGCCGACGCAGCACTCCGTCGCAGCTCTCCGTCAGGTCGGCATCCAGCCGGACGCACTGGTGCTGCGCAGCGACCGTCCCGTCAGCGAGAGCAACCGCAACAAGATCGCCCTGATGTGCGACGTCGACGTCGAGGGCGTCATCAACACCGTCGACCTGCCCAGCATCTACGACATCCCGTCGACGCTGAACGACCAGGGCCTCGACTCCTACATCGTGCGTCGGCTCGGCCTGGACGAGAAAGCAGCGCCCGAGGTCGACTGGACTCGTTGGCAGAAGGTGCTCGACGCCGTCCACAACCCGAAGCACGAGGTCACGATCGGCCTGGTCGGCAAGTACATCGACCTTCCGGACGCGTATCTCTCCGTCACAGAGGCGCTGCGCGCCGGTGGCTTCGCACAGGAGACCCACGTGAAGATCCGCTGGATCCCCTCGGACTCCTGTGAGACGCCGGAGGGCGCGGCCAAGGCGCTGTCCGACGTCGACGGCATCTGCGTGCCCGGTGGGTTCGGCATCCGTGGCATCGAGGGCAAGCTCGGCGCGCTGAAGTTCGCCCGCGAACAGGGCATCCCCACACTCGGCCTGTGCCTGGGCCTGCAGTGCATGGTCATCGAGTACGGCCGCAACATCGCCGGCATCGCCGGGGCCTCCTCGAGCGAGTTCGACCCTGAGACATCCGAGCCCGTCATCGCGACGATGGCCGAGCAGGTCGAGATCCTCGACGGCGGCGACCTCGGCGGCACCATGCGCCTCGGCCTGTACGAGGCGGAGCTCGGCGAGGGGACGCTGGCCCGTGAGCTGTACGGCACGGCGCAGGCGTCAGAGCGCCACCGTCACCGCTATGAGGTCAACAACGCCTACCGCGACCGCCTGTCGGCCGCCGGACTCGTGTTCTCGGGCCTCAACCCCGATCTCGACCTCGTCGAGTACGTGGAGCTGCCCCGCGACGTGCACCCGTACTACATCGCGACGCAGGCCCACCCCGAGCTGCGCTCGCGCCCGACCGCCCCGCATCCGCTGTTTCGTGGGCTGATCGGCGCTGCGATCGAGCGGCACCGCTCCAGCGAGCTGTTCGATGTCTCGGCCGATGACTGATCGGTCCCGCTCGCTCACTGAGCCCGTCGAAGTGCAAGAGCTGCGTGACGAGCCGTTCGAGCCGGAGGTCGTGAGCAGCGACGTCGTCTACAAGGGCTGGGTGTGGGACGTGCGTTCCGACCTCGTCGCGTACGGCGACCGAGAGATCATCCGCGAGTACGTCGATCACACCGGAGCGGTTGCGGTGCTCGCCCTCGACGACGACGGCCGGGTGCTGCTGATCCAGCAGTACCGGCATCCGATCCGCCACCGCGACTGGGAGCTGCCGGCCGGACTCCTCGACATCGAGGGGGAGGACCCGATGGTCGCCGCGCAGCGCGAGCTGGCCGAGGAGGCCGACCTCGTCGCGCGCGACTGGGAGCTGCTCGTCTCGACCTGGACGACCCCAGGCGGCAACAGCGAGTTGATCCGCATCTACCTCGCCACCGGCGTCGCCGCTGCACCCGCTGTCTACGCACGTGAAGACGAGGAGGCCGATATCCGGTTGGAGTGGGTGCCGCTCTCGGATGCGGTCGACGCCGTGCTCGAAGGTCGCCTTCGCAACGGCATCCTCTCACTCGGCGTGCTCGCGGCCGAGCGGAGACTGCGGGACTGATCATGCGCCTGGATCGCGCGATCGACGCGTACCTCAGGCACGTCACGATCGAGCGCGGCCTTTCCGAGCACACGGTCGGGGCATACCGTCGTGATCTCGATGTGTACCTCGACTGGCTGACCGAGGCAGGCATCGATGACACCGCTGCGGTGACCGGCGCGATCGTGAGCCGGTTCATCACCGACCGTTCGAGCATCATTCCGCCTCCGGCGGCGACGAGCCTCGCAAGGCTGCAGTCATCCGTGCGCGGGCTGCATCGTTTCCTGGTGCGCGAGGGCATCGAACCGGAGGATCCGACCGGCAGGCTGCGCCCGCCGAAGATGCCGCAGCGACTGCCGAAGGCGCTCACGATCGATCAGGTCGAGCGGCTGCTGACGGCTCCCTCTGCGGAGGAGCCCATCGGCATCCGCGACCGCGCACTGCTCGAGCTGCTCTACGCGACCGGCGCTCGAGTCTCGGAGGCGGTCGGTCTGGACGTCGACGACCTCGCGCACGGAGACGTGCTGCGCCTGCGCGGCAAGGGATCCAAGGAGCGCATCGTGCCGATCGGCTCCTTCGCGCGCGATGCCGTGGACGCGTACCTCACCCGCGTGCGGCCCGCACTCGCAGCGAAGGGCAAGGCATCGGCGCGGCTGTTCCTCGGCGCTCGCGGTGCACCGCTGTCACGCCAGAGCGCGTGGCTGGTGATCCGCGCGGCCGCAGAGGCCTCGCACGTCAGCTCGGAGGTGTCTCCGCACACGCTGCGTCATTCGTTCGCCACACATCTGCTGCAGGGCGGCGCCGACGTGCGCGTGGTGCAGGAGCTGCTCGGGCATGCATCCGTCGCCACCACGCAGATCTACACCCACGTGTCGGTCGACACGCTCCGCGACATCTACGCCACCTCGCATCCCCGCGCGCGCTGAGGGCGCACGATTCCGCGGGATCGCCGAGGCCGCACCCGGCGTACCCATACGTGAATCGCTAGAATCGAGCAAGCATGAGGGAAGCAGGAGAATCGGTGGCTCAGAAAGTGGCGAAGTCCAAGGGAAAGACGTCGAACGTCGGCGACACTCCGATGGGACCCACCGGGCGTCCGTATCACGGCTTCCCGACGCCCACTCCGCTCGATGCCCATGGCCCCGCGCGCATCATCGCACTGTGCAACCAGAAGGGCGGCGTCGGCAAGACGACCACGTCGATCAATCTCGCCGCAGCTCTCGCCGAATACGGCCGCAAGGTTCTCGCGGTCGACTTCGACCCTCAGGGTGCGCTCTCGGCCGGTCTCGGCATCCAGACGCACGACGTGCCGACGATCTACGATCTGCTGCTGGACACGAAGCGCGACGTGCATGAGGTGATCGTGCCCAGCGGTGTGGAGGGGCTCGACGTCCTGCCGGCGAACATCGATCTGTCGGCCGCCGAGGTCCACCTGGTCAACGAGGTCGCCCGTGAGACGATCCTGGCGCGTGTGCTGCGACAGGTCGCGGGGGAGTACGACGTCATCCTGATCGACTGCCAGCCCTCGCTCGGGCTGCTCACCGTGAACGCCCTCACTGCAAGCCACGGCGTGCTCATTCCACTGGAGTGCGAGTTCTTCGCGCTCCGCGGAGTGGCGCTGCTCATCGAGACGATCGAGAAGGTGCGTGACCGGTTGAACCCCGGGATCACCCTCGACGGGCTCCTCGCGACGATGTACGACTCGCGCACCCTGCACTCGAGAGAGGTGCTGGAGCGGGTCGTGGAGACGTTCGGCGATGACGTGCTGGAGACCGTGATCGGACGCACCGTGAAGTTCCCCGACGCATCGGTGTCAGGGGTTCCCATCACCGAGTTCGCGCCGGAGCATGCCGCCGCACAGGCGTACCTGCGACTGGCGCGGGAGCTGGTCGCCCGTGGCGCCGTCGCTTAGCGAAGGATCGCCCGACGCTTCGACAAGCTCAGCGAGCGAATCAGAAGCGGTCCCTGAGCCTGTCGAGCCGGTCCCTGAGCCTGTCGAAGCGGTCCCTGAGCCTGTCGAAGCGGTCCCTGAGCCTGTCGAAGGGTTCCGCGTCTCGCTGACGAACTTCGACGGCCCGTTCGACCTTCTGTTGAACCTCATCTCGAAGCACGAGATGGACATCACCGAGGTGTCGCTCAGCGCGGTCACGAACGAGTTCATCGCGTATCTGAAGGAGATCGACGGCGACGCTCAGGAGCTCGATCAGGCATCCGAGTTCCTCGTGGTCGCAGCGACCCTGCTCGACATGAAGGTGGCGGGTCTCCTGCCGCAGGGCGAGCTCGTCGACGCCGAGGCCGTCGCGCTGCTCGAAGCACGGGATCTGCTGTTCGCGCGTCTTCTGCAGTACCGCGCGTTCAAGGAGGTCTCCACCTGGTTCGCCCGCTGCCTGCAGCGCGAGGACCGACGCCATGTGCGGGCCGTGCGCCTGGACGAGAAGCATCGAGCGCGGACGCCGGAGCTGGTGTGGACCCTGAGCGTGGACGACTTCGCGGCCATCGCGCTGCTCGCGTTCGCGCCCAAGGAGATCCCCAATGTGGGCCTCGACCATCTGCATGCGCCGCTGGTCAGCATCCGGGAGCAGGCGGCGATCGTGGTGACGCTGCTGCGCAGCGCCGAATCCTTGACCTTCCGTGAGCTGATCGCCGGCTCGACTGAGCCCGGCATCGTGGTCGCACGGTTCATCTCAGTGCTCGAGCTCTACCGCCATGCAGCGCTGTCCTTCGAACAACTGGAACCGCTCGGAGAGCTGACGCTGCGCTGGGCAGCCGACTCCTGGTCGGACGAGACACTCGCAAGCCTGGGAGCCGACTATGACCGATGACACTTCGACGGGCTCAGTGACCGACAGCTCGTTCCCTGAGCCTGTCGAAACGCGCGAGACGACACCGCTGACCGAGAAGCTCGAAGCCATCCTGCTGATCATCGACGAGCCGCTCGGCCTGGTCGCCCTCGCCACGGCTGTCGGAGCGCCCGTTCCCGCCGTACGGCAGGCGATCGAAACGCTGGTCGACGATTACGACGGCAACGGCCACGGCCCGCGCCGTGGATTCGAGCTGCGTGAGGTCGGCGGAGGCTGGCGGCTGTACGTGCGCGACGATCACGACGCCCTCGTCGCGGACTTCGTCGGCGGGCAGGCGCCGGCACGGCTTTCACAGGCGGCGCTCGAGACGCTCGCGGTGATCGCCTACAAGCAGCCGGTCACCCGCAGCCAGGTGGCATCGATCAGGGCCGTGAACGTCGACTCCGTCGTGCGTACCCTGCTCGCACGCGGACTCGTCACCGAACTGTTCGCCGACTCCGAGACCGGCGCGATCAACTACGGCACGACAGACGCGCTGCTGCAGAACCTCGGCATCAACTCGCTCGACGAGCTGCCCCCGATCTCCCCGCTGCTCGACGACGGTGCAGACGGCTTCGACGAAGGAACCATCAGATGAACAGTATTCCGATCCCTGAACCCGTCGAAGGGTCAGCCACCCCGCCCGAAGGCGTTCGACTGCAGAAGGTGCTCGCCGCGGCCGGCGTCGCATCCCGCCGCGTGGTCGAGCAGTACATCGTCGAGGGGCGCATCCGCGTCAACGGCGTGGTCGTGGAGGAGCTCGGCCGCCGTATCGACCCCGAGACCGACCTGGTCGACGTTGACGGAACGGCGATCCAGCTCGACGTCTCCAAGCGCTACGTCATGCTGAACAAGCCGACCGGCGTGGTCAGCACCATGAAGGACGAGAACGGTCGCCCTGATCTGCGCCGGTTCACGGAGGACTGGGAAGAGCGCCTGTACAACGTCGGCCGGTTGGATGCCGAGACCAGCGGCCTGCTCATCCTCACCAACGACGGCGAACTCGCGCACGTACTCGCGCATCCGTCGTTCGGCGTCACCAAGGTCTACATCGCCAAGGTCGAAGGCGTCGTCACCGCGCAGACGATCCAGAAGCTCACCACGGGCTTCGACCTCGACGACGGCTTCATCAAGGCCGACAAGGCGCGCCTGCTCGACGCTTCGACAGGCTCAGCGACCGGAAAACCGGCCAGCCTCGTCGAGCTCACCCTGCACTCCGGGCGCAACCGGATCGTGCGCCGGATGATGGCCGCGGTGGGTCACCCGGTGACTGAACTCGTGCGCCGGCAGTTCGGCCCGCTCCACCTGGGAACGCTCCCTGCGGGGAAGACCCGAGAACTGAGTAAAATCGAACGTGGTGCGCTGTTGACTCTCGCGCGCCACGATTCCCCTGCGGACGCTACGCCGGGAGACGCCCAGGAGACCGAGTGAGCGACACGGCCAGAACCAATGGCAGCGGCATCGCGCCGCGGCTCTTGGGGACGGTCCGCATCGTCGGCGCTGGCCTTCTCGGCGCGAGCATCGGACTCGCCCTGCGCGCCAAGGGCATCGACGTCGTGCTGTCCGACACATCGCCGGCCCAGCTGCGCCTCGCGATCGACTACGGCGCCGGACGCGCTGCGCAGGGCGATGACGCGCCGGCACTGATCGTGGTGTCCGTGCCGCCCGACGTGACCGCTGACGTCGTCGCGGCCGAGCTGGATCGCTTTCCGGATGCCGTCGTCACCGATGTCGCGAGCGTCAAGCTCGAGCCGTTCCGTGCGCTGAAGGAACGCGGCATCGACGTCACCCGGTACATCGGTTCTCACCCGCTCGCCGGACGAGAGCGCGGCGGAGCGATCTCGGCGCGTGCCGACCTGTTCATCGGGCGGCCCTGGGTCGTCTGCCGTGACGAGCAGACCCGCCCGGCCGACCTCGCACTGGTGGAAGCACTCGCACTCGATGTGGGTGCGATGCCGCTGGAGATGACACCTGAGGAGCACGACAGCTCTGTCGCGCTCACCTCGCACGTGCCGCAGGTCGTGGCCAGCCTGCTCGCCGGACGATTCGCGACGGCGGATGAGGGCGCGCTTCGGCTCGCGGGGCAGGGCGTGCGCGACACGACGCGCATCGCGGCATCCGCCCCCGAACTGTGGGTGCAGATCCTCGGAGCCAACGCGCAGCCGGTCGTGGCGATCCTCGATGCACTCGCCGACGACCTGCGTGAGGTGTCGGATGCGCTGCGCGCCCCTGCTGAGCCGGGTGCCAGACGAGTGGTCGCCGAGGCGATCCGCCAGGGCAACGACGGCGTGGAGCGTCTGCCGGGAAAGCACGGGCAGAACCGCAGATTCGAGCAGCTCGTCGTCATGGTCGACGACACGGCCGGTCAGCTCGGCCGCCTGTTCGGCGAACTCGGCGAGCTCGGAGTGAACGTGGAAGACCTGCGCCTGGAGCATTCGCCGGGCGCACAGTTCGGACTCGCGGAGATCAGCGTGGCCCCTGCCGCGCTGCGCGGCGCGATCGACGGACTGCAGGAGCGCGGATGGCGGATTGCAGGAGCGACCAATGAGTGACCCTTCGACCACCGCATCGCTCCCTGAGCCTGTCGAAGGGTTGGCCGGAGCAGCCAAATTCATCGCGATCGACGGGCCGGCGGGGTCGGGCAAGTCGAGCGTGTCGAAGGAAGTGGCCCGTTCGCGCGGCTACGGCTACCTCGACACCGGTGCCGCGTATCGCGCGCTGGCCTGGCACGTCCTCGACCGCGGGGCAGACACGAATGACGCGGACGCGGTGCTCGCCGCGGCATCCGATTTCGATCTTCGTCTGGGTCTCGACCCCGATGATCGCACCGTCGTGGTCGGTGACAACGACATCACCGTGACGATCCGGGAGCCGCGCGTGTCCGAGGCCGTCAGCGGTGTCGCTCGCGTGCCCGCCGTGCGCGAGCAGGTCAACATCTTCTTCCGCTCACTGGTCGCGTCGGCTGCGTATCCCGCTGTCGTCGTCGAAGGGCGCGACATCACCACGGTGGTCGCCCCCGACGCCCCGGTGCGCATCCTCCTCACTGCCGCCCCCGAGGTGCGGGCAGCCAGACGCGCCGGCGAACTCGCCGGTGAGAACGCCGCAGTCGTGGCAGAGGCGCTGCACAAGCGCGATGCCTCGGACAGCGCCGTCGTCGATTTCCTCAACGCCGCGGAAGGCGTGGAGGTCGTCGATTCGACGCACCTCGATTTCCCACAGACCATCGATGCCGTACTCGCGGTGATCGAACGAAAGCAAGGAGCGGAACATGGCCGCTGAAGAAGAATACGAGGGCGGTCCCGACCGCCTCGCCGAGAAGATGGACGAACTCGACGAGCAGCTCGCCGAACAGCGTGCTGAGGCTCTGCGCGCAGGGCTCGCCGACTACGACCTGGATGAGGACGATGCCGCGCTGCTGGCCGGCATCACCCAGGGCGAGGGCGGGATCGAGTTCCTGCCCGCCCTGCCGGTGATCGCGATCGTCGGGCGTCCGAACGTGGGCAAGTCCGCGCTCGTGAACCGCATCCTCGGCCGCCGCGAGGCCGTCGTGGAGGACACCCCCGGCGTCACGCGCGACCGCGTGACGTACAAGGGCGAATGGAACGATCGTCGATTCTCGCTGGTCGACACCGGCGGGTGGGAGCCGGACGCCAAGGGCATCGACCGTTCGGTGGCGGCACAGGCGGAGGTCGCGATCGACCTGTCCGATCTGGTGCTGTTCGTCGTCGATGCGATGGTCGGTGCGACGTCGACCGACGAGCACGTCGTGAAGCTGCTGCGCAAGAGCGGCAAGACGGTGTTCCTCGTGGCGAACAAGATCGACGACGCTCGTCAGGAGCCGGAGATCGCCTCCCTGTGGAGCCTCGGTCTCGGCCAGCCGTACCCGACCTCGGCCGTGCACGGCCGCGGTGTGGCCGACCTGCTGGATGCCGTGCTCGAGAAGCTGCCATCCATCTCATCGGTGGCGAAGTACGAGATCGGCGGTCCCCGCCGGGTCGCGATCCTCGGTCGCCCGAACGTCGGAAAGTCGTCGCTGCTGAACAAGGCGGCAGGCGAAGAGCGCGTGGTCGTGAACGAGCTGGCCGGAACCACCCGCGACCCGGTCGACACGGTCGTCGAACTCGGCGGCAAGCTGTGGCGTCTGGTCGACACCGCCGGCATCCGCCGGCGCGTGCACCTGTCGCAGGGTGCGGACTTCTACGCCTCGCTGCGCACTTCTGCAGCACTGGAGCGCGCAGAGGTCGCCGTGGTCGTGCTCGATGTCTCGGAGACGATCAGCGAGCAGGACGTGCGCATCATCGACCTCGTGCTCGAGTCCGGTCGGGCGCTCGTGCTGGCGTTCAACAAGTGGGATCGCCTGAACGACATCGACCTCGAGAACGCCGACCGCCGCCGCTACCTCGAGCGCGAGATCGAGCAGGACCTCGCCCACGTCTCGTGGGCGCCGCGCGTGAACATCTCCGCGAAGACCGGCCGCCACTTCGACAAGCTGGTTCCCGCTCTCGAGACGGCGCTGGAGAACTGGGATCGTCGCATCCCGACCGGCAAGTTCAACGCCTTCATCTCCGAGCTCGTCGCAGAGCACCCGCACCCGCTGCGTGGCGGCAAGCAGCCGCGCATCCTGTTCGGAACGCAGGCGTCGACGCGTCCGCCGACGTTCGTGCTGTTCACGACCGGCTTCCTGGACCCCGGCTACCGCCGATTCATCCAGCGCCGCCTGCGCGAGCTGTACGAATTCGATGGCACGCCGATCGTCATCAACATGCGCGTGCGGGAGAAGCGGCAGCGGTGATCTCGATTCGGCAGGGTGGACAGAAAGGTAACCAGTAGGTTACCTTTCTGTCCATGGACGTGTTCGGAGCGATCGCTGACCCGATCCGACGGGAGCTGCTCCGGCGGCTCTCGAATGGTCCGGCGCGCGTCGTCGACCTCGCCGCAGAGCATGACGTCTCCCGTCCGGCGATCAGCAAGCACCTGCGCATCCTCGACGAGGTGGGCCTCGTGCACGCGGAGGTCCGCGGGCGTGAACGGCACTACGTGATCGACGTCGAGCCGTTGGACGCCGTGCACCAGTTGCTTCACGCTCTCGCAGCTCGCCGACCGCCGATCTCCGCGCAGCACCTCGACGCCCTCGACACCGAGGCGCATCGTGCTGCCCGGGATCGCAGACGTGGCACGCCCGCACCGAAGTCTCCGGATCTCGAGGAGGAAAGCGCATGACCATCACAGGACGATTCGATGAGGAGCGACGCACCGTGCGGCTCGTCCGCGAGTTCACGACCTCGATCGACGATGTGTGGGCGAGCATCGTCGATTCCGAGCGGCTGAGCCGGTGGTTCGGCACCTGGAGCGGAGACCCGGCGTCGGGATCGATCTCCGTGACGATGAACGCCGAACCGGAGACGATGCCGGCCGCGCCATGGACGATCCGTCGCTGCGAGCCACCGCACGTCCTCTCCGTCAGCATCACCGATGACGACGGCAGTTGGCACCTGACGGCCGAGCTCACCGCGCGTGACGGTCGAACGGTCCTGGCGCTGACCCAGCACGAGGTCGCCGCCGAGATGCTTCCCGACACCGGCCCCGGCTGGGAGTGGTATCTGGACAGCCTCGTCGCTGTCGTCGACGGGGGAAGAGTGCCGTCGCTCGCCGAGTTCGAGGCGCTATACGCGCCGATGAGCGGCGAGTACGCCGCACTGGCGCTCTCCGCGGACTGACGGTTGCCTCCCGGCCTGGTCGGTGGTCCAATGGACGTGGATGCCGCAAACCTGACGGCATCCACACTGCTGCCCACAAGGCCTGCCGAAAGAGGATGCAATGTCGCACACCCTGCCCCTTCCCGAGTTCTCCCACGAACGGGTGGAGGTGATCACGGGGCGGCGAAGCGGACTGTTCATCGCGGTCGCCCTGCACTCCTCCGTTCTCGGTTCCGCCCTCGGCGGCGCCCGGCTGTGGACCTACCCGCACTGGAGCGACGCGCTGGGTGACGCGCTGCGCCTGTCGGCGGCGATGACGTTGAAGAACGCCACCGCGGGGCTCGACGCCGGCGGAGGGAAATCCGTCATCGGCCTGGAAGAGGGCACGGTGCTCGACGCCGACCGTCGCCGCGCCGCGTTCCTGGACCTCGGCGACGCCGTGGAGTCGTTCGACGGGCTCTACCGCACGGCGGAGGACGTCGGGTCGACCATGAACGACATGGCAGTCGTGGGTGAACGCACCGCACACGTCGTCGGGCTTCCCGACGCGTCCGGAGGGTCAGGTGAGCCTGCGGGCCCGACGAGCCTCGGGGTCTACGAGTCGTTGCGCGCGGTGCTCGAGCGCACCACCGGCAGCCCCGACGTCGCCGGGCGCCGGGTGACCATCTCCGGTCTCGGGCAGGTCGGTGGCCGGCTCGCCGTACGACTCGCTGCAGAGGGCGCCCAGCTCACCGTCACGGACGTGAACCCGGAGCGCCGATACCTCGCCACCGAGCTCGGCGCGGTCTGGGCGGCGCCCGGTACCGAGCACCTGCTGCCGTCGGACGTCTTCGTCCCCGCGGGCATCGGTGGGCTCCTCACGGACGAGGTCATCGACGCGCTGGACACGCGGGCCGTGTGCGGTCCGGCGAACAACCCGCTGGCCGATCGGGAGGGCGCAGAGCGTCTGTCGCGCCGCGGCATCCTGTACGCACCGGACTTCGTCGTCAACGCCGGTGGCGTCATCTATCTTGACCACGAGGCCAAGCAGCTGGGGTCCCGCCAGGAGATCATGGGGCGCGTCGCTCAGATCGGCGACACCGTCCGACGCATCCTCGACGATGCCGAGGAGCGCGGGATCACGCCGCTCGCGGCCGCCGAAGAACTCGCCGCCGAACGCCTCAGCGCCGGAGCGCCGGCACTCGCGGGCTAGACGCCGTAGACGGCGCGGACACGATCGCGCAGCTGGTGGCTGCACGCGGTGACGGCTTCCTCCCATGTCGTGTTCGCGCCGTCCTGCGCGTTGTCCGATACTGCCTTCCAGATGCGGATCGGCACGTCGAACTGCGCGGCCACCCACGCGTAGGCGTAGGACTCCATGTCGACGAGGCGCCCGCCGAGTGAATGGATCAGCTGGACGGCGTCGGCGTCGTCGATGAAGCTGTCACCGGTGGCGATGGAGATGTCGCCGTCGCCGAGTGCGATCCGCTGCGGCATCGACACGTGCTCGCCCCGGACGCCGTCCTCGTTGATGACATCGTGCTGGAACGCCCAGTGCACCTCGTGCACGCCCGATCCGACGGTTTCGTCGAGGGCCCCTGCCGTCCCGACGACGAGAATCTCGTCGTAGACGTCTGCGTCGAGCGCGCGTGTCAACGCGTATGTCGCCTTGAGCTTCCCCGGTCCCGTGACGAGGCGGCGGAAGCCGGAGAGCTCCTCGGGGAAGGCGATGAGTTCGGATTCGAGGGCGGCGACGAGAAGCTTCACCCGTTCATTCTTCCAGAGCCGTATGACGATCCGGGTCGCGCGGTGGGACCCGTGCGCGGATGCTGTGAAATGCTGGAGATGTGACCATCCTGCCCCCGGAACCCGGCGAACCTCGACGCCCGTCAGGTCCGCGCGACCCCGGTGACGCATGGGTCGTGGCCGACACGGGGGAACGGTACTGGGGCCGGTTCGGCGCGGCTGGGCTTCTCGCCGTGGATGCCTCACGTGGCGTGCTCCTGCAGCACCGGGTGAGCTGGAGTCACTTCGGCGGCACCTGGGGCCTGCCCGGTGGCGCGCTCCACGAGGGTGAGAGCCCGGTCGACGGCGCTCTTCGGGAAGCCGCTGAAGAAGCAGGCATCCCGGCCGGCGCGGTCGAGGTGCGCTTCACGAGCGTGCTGGATCTGAAGATCTGGTCCTATACGACAGTGGTGGCCGACGTGGTCGTGCCGTTCGAGCCGGTGATCAGCGACCCCGAGAGCGTGGCGCTGGAATGGGTCCCGTTCGATGAGGTCGAGGCTCGTCCGCTGCATCCTGGCTTCGCGGATGCGTGGCCGGCGCTGCGTGCACGGATCGGCTGAGGTCAGTCGCGACCGCGCAGCCGGTCGATGTCACGACGTTCGCGCTTGGTCGGGCGTCCTGCGCCACGATCTCGCACGGCGAGAGCGGCCATCGGTTCTCTCGGCGGCGTGCGTTCCTCGTATGCGGTGGCGGCGATCGGCGCACCCACACGCTTGGTGAGCGTCTGCCGCACGACGAGGATCCGATCGAAGCCACTGATGCGGACCCGCACTTCGTCCTCCGGCCGGACGGTCTGCGCAGCCTTCGCCTTGTCGCCGTTCACGCGCACATGCCCCGCGCGGCATGCCGTCGTCGCGGCCGAGCGGGTCTTATAGACGCGGATCGCCCAGAGCCAGCTGTCCACGCGCACGGGGGCGAGCATCGTCTTCTCGTTCATCCGCGCGCTCGCCTTCGCAGCACGAGGAGGGCGCCGCCGACGAGGAGTCCCTGGCCGAGCGTGTAGGTGAGCATGACGAGCGGACTGGTCCAACCCGGCGCCGCGTCGGGAAGGAAGAGCCGGAACGCCAGGATGGTGTCACTGACGAGGAAGAACACCCCGCCGGTGGCGACGACGGGTCCGCAGCGCGCGGCGAGAGCCGCTGTTGCTCCGAGGATGAGACCGTACGCTCCGACCGCGGGAAGCAGGCCACCGGTGTGCGGACCGAGTACGGCGATCATGGCGATCCACCAGACGGCGAAGACCGCGGTCCATCGGGGCAGCCGACCGGAGCCGAGCACCCGGGTGAACAGGACGATGTACGCCACGTGCGCCAGCCCGAAGAAGAGCAGCATCAGCGGCAGCTCGGGTCCGGCAGGGAAGAAGGCTCCGGCGCCGTCCCCGAGCCACGAGAACACGAGAGCGATGAGGAGGAGAGCGATCGCCAGGACCGGGCGCGCACGGAGCGAGACGAGGACCGGGAGCGCGAGCAGCGGCATCAGCCAGAGCTTGGTCGGCCCCGCGGCGTCGCTCTCGACGGCTCGGGCGATGACGTGGATGATCGACATCACGATGTACGGGAGGAACGCCCAGGGGAGGAGCGTCCGACGCGGGGATCGGCGCGGCATCCCCCCATGCTAGGGCGGAGCCGCACGACCGCCGGAAACCCGACACGCCGGGGGTCGTCGGCAATTTCACCCGCCCGCATCACCCGCCCGTTCATCCTGCGGTCGGCGACGACAGGCGGACACATGTCGTCGTCCCGCTTCTTCCATGCCATTGCTTGCGACGCGGGGTGCCGCTCGAGCCGCTGACCTTTCACCCGGGCATCAGGGCGACGAGTCTCCGAGCCCGGCCGAACCTTCGCCAGCCGCTACTGCGGGGGATCATATGCCACAGATGTTTTGACCGGCATCCGGAGGCGCGTCATCATGAACCTGACTGTCGCCCGCAACGCGCGCTCCACGCGACAGATCCCTTACGAAAGGATGTGCGCAGATGTGCACCAGAGTTGTCTGGCCTGACGCCAACGGGTCGGTCCTTGTCGGCCGCAACATGGACTTCCACATGGATCTCCTGTCCAACCTCTGGAAGTACCCTCGCGGAATCGAGCGCACCGACGGCGTCGACGGCAAGCTCACCTGGAAGTCGAAGTACGGCAGCATCGTCGCGACCGCCTTCGACCTGATCGCCACCGACGGCATGAACGAGAAGGGCTTCGCCGGGCACATCCTGTGGCTCGCCGAGTCCGACTACGGCAAGCCTTCGGACGACGCCACCACTCTGAGCCAGGCCGTCTGGCTGCAGTATTACCTGGACAACTTCGCCACCGTGGCTGAGGCCGTCGAGTGGACGAACTCCACCCAGGTCGCCATCCGCCAGCTCTTCGACCCCACCGGGCACCTCGTCCCGACCCTGCACCTCGCGCTCGACGACGCCACCGGCGACTCGGCGATCATCGAGTACGTCGGCGGCGAGCTGAAGGTCTACCACGACCGCTCGTACAAGGTCATGACGAACTCTCCGACCTTCGACAAGCAGCTCGAGCTCGTCAAGGAGATCGACGGTCTCGGCGGCGACAAGCCGCTCCCCGGTTCGACGCTCGCCAGCGACCGTTTCGCGCGCGCCTCGTACTACGTCGAGCACCAGGTGCAGCCCAAGACCCAGCTCGAGGGCATTGCGGCGATGTTCAGCATCATCCGCAACGCCGCTCAGCCGTTCCGCACGCCGGAGCCGGGTAAGCCCGACGCATCGCAGACGATCTGGCAGGTCGTCCTCGACCTCACCAACCGTCGTTACGTCTTCGAGTCCACGACCCGTCCGAGCATCGTGTGGGTCGACCTCGACGACATGAGCTTCGAAGAGGGCTCGAAGGTGCTGCGCCTCGACCTCGTCAGCCGCCTGGCCCTCGAGGGTGGTCTTGCCGGCAACGTCAGCCACCACTTCTCCGACGTCGGGGAGCTTGCGACGGGTGCGCTGGACACCGGCCTGAAGGCGCTGGAGTTCATCGCCAACAAGTAGGAGGACTTCGCCGCGATCACGGCCGCCGTGCAGAACATGGTCGGCAAGAAGAAGTAACCGGTCGAATTCGAGTCCCGTGCCCTGTTCCGAGTGAACGGGACACGGGACTCGGTCGTCGTGGGGGAGGGGCGATGCTGCAGGATGCCGGCCGACCGAGCGTCGGACTCTCCTGGCGTGACGTGCTCTTCGCCGGCCTGCTCGTCGCCGTCGCCGCAGCGGTGCTCGGCGCGAGTCAGTTGCTCATCGGACCGAACACGGCGCTGTCCGGGTACCTGACGATCCTCTTCCTGCTGTCCGTGGTGCGCGCGGCGAGCTGGCGCACGCGGATCCTGTCCGTCGCGTGGTCGCTGAGCGTGGCGTTGCTGGGGTTCGTGATCGGCGGGGCGGGGCTGTGGGTCACGCTCGTCGCGCTCGTCGTCGTCTGCCTGCTGCAGGCGTTCGTGGGCCTGGGGGAGGCGGCGCTGCTCACGCGCTCTCCCGTGAACCTCCTCGCCTTCGCGTCGCTCAATCAGTCGGGGGCTGAGGTCTGGCACGTCCTGCTCGGTTCTGCGATCGGAGCCGGCGTCATCCTCACGTTCTCTGCGATCGCGAAGTCACGGTCGGACAAGTCGCGCACGTCGATGACGATGCGACAGCGGGTGTCGTACGCCGTGGCGACATCGGCCGGCGCGCTGCTGATCGTCGTCGTTGCGCGGCTGACCGACTTCCCGTACGTCGGTTGGGTGCTGCTCTCGTTCTGCATCGTCGTCTCGGTCGGTGCGGACCAGCGCGTGACCAGGGGATACCTGCGCATCGTCGGATCAGTGGTGGGAGCGCTCATCGCCGTGCTGCTGTCGATGCTGCCATCACCGATCCCCACCGTCGCCGCCGTGGTGTGCGTGGTGCTCTGCGTCGCCTACGTGAATGCCGGGAACTACGCGCTGTTCGTCCTCTTCCTCACGCCGGCCGTGCTGCTGACGACGTCGTCGGAGCACTCATCGCTCATGCTCGGCATCCTGCGTCTGGAGGCGGTGCTCTTCGCCACCGCGGTCGCGATCGTCTGCAGCCTCGCTGTCGACGCCGTGGTCGCGCAGCGTTCGGCGCTGAGAGCGTGCGGTCTCGTCTCACGCGATCGTCAGGCTGACGAGCGGGCGCTCCGGTTTCGGGCCGTCGATCTTCTCGAACCCGGCAGACAGAAACGTCGACAGCGCGCCATGGAACAGGTCGTTCACGCGCACGTTCGCTCGGGCGGTGTCGATCGGGTACCCCTCGATCGCGCGGGCCCCGGACTCCCGAGCATACGTGACTGCGGCATCGAGGAGCTTCGCGTTCAGCCCGAGTCCCCGATACTCTCTGCGCACGACGAAGCAGCTGACGGCCCACACGTCATCGTCATCGAGCGGTTCGCGTGTCGTGGCGACGATGTTGCGGGTGCGACCGAGCCGGCGCTGGAGCGTGCGAGGCCCGACGCGGATCCATCCTGCGGCGTCACCATCGACGTACGCGACGAGTCCCGGCGGGCGCGACGACGCCACTTCCTGCTGGAACATCGCCGTGCGCTGGTCCAGATCCGTGGTCTCCCATTCCTTGTTCGTCAGCACCGGCCAGACGCACTGGCAGCTGCGGCCGTCACCTCCGCCGCTCAGCGTGTGCTGGATGTCTTCCCAGATCTCTGGGCGTGCGAGAGCGGTGGTGATCTTCGGCATGTGGGGCAGGCTACGCCCCGCGGTCCGACACGGGCAAGGATGCTGGTTCGCGAAGCCCGTGCCGTCCGGCTAAGATAGTGGAGTTGCCTCCGCGCGAGCGGAGAACAACGGGCTGTGGCGCAGCTTGGTAGCGCACTTGACTGGGGGTTAAGTGGTTTACCACTCTTCGGTCGGCCCGAACAACTGAAAAATGATGCCACGGGCTGTGGCGCAGCTTGGTAGCGCACTTGACTGGGGGTCAAGGGGTCGCAGGTTCAAATCCTGTCAGCCCGACAGAAAATCCCTGATGAGAAGCAATTTTCATCAGGGATTTGTTGTTTCTGAACGTCGTTTTCTTTGGTCCCCCTCTGGTCCCCCTGGACAGGTAGGCGTGGTCGACCTGTGGATGACAGAATCCGTCGCGATGCCCTGTCTGTAGATAAGGGGACCAAAAGGGGACCAGAACGGCGGAAACCCACGACTGAGCCGCTCACAGTCCGCGTCCGGTGCCTTGCCGCGGCCGTCCTGAAGTGTTCGGGCGGGCGTCTCTGCTGAGGAAGGCGTTGGCTTGTTCTGCGGCGGATGCGAGGTGGCGGTCATCGGGGTGGAGGTAGCCGCGTGTTGTCTCGATTGAGGCATGTCCGAGGATCTCTTGGAGGACATGGAGGGGGACCCCGGCGTCGGCGAGCCAGGTGGCACCGGTGTGTCGGAGGCCGTGTCGGGTGAGATTCGGCAGGCCGCGGTCAGCAACGACCTGGTCCCAGCTGGTCGCATCGCGAACGGTGGCCGTCGTGAGGAAACCGCCCCGCGGACCGACGAGGAGTGGTGCGTCCGATTGCTTGAACGCGCAGAGTCGTTTCAGGACCGGCCGGAGTGGGTCGAGAATCGGCACGCGACGCTCTTTGCGGCTTTTGGTTGGCTTGGTGATGAGGCCACCCCTGCCGGGAAAGACCTGCCTTCGGATGATGACGAGGTTCTTTGTGAAGTCCACGTCTCCGACTTGAAGTCCGGAGACTTCTGAAGAACGTGCTGCCAGCAGAGCGGCGAGCATCACGAAGTCTGAATAGGACTGGTGGACGGCGCCGCAGGCGGAGGCGAGCTGGTTCAGCTTCTGCAGGTCAGGGATCGCGTGCGCGCGCGGGGCAGCATCTTCGGCGGGTTGGTTTCGGAAGGCGTTTCGGTGGAGACTCCGCTTCGCCCGGTGCTTGGCGGGATTGATTGTGATCAGACCATCGCGAACGGCTTCGTCGAGCACCCGCACGAGTGGCGCGATGGTGTTCTTGATCGTCGATGCGCCATACTGCTTCTCCCAGTCGTCGATCGTGCGGTCGATCATTCCCGCGGTGATCTGAGTGACGGGCAGATGGCCAAGCGCCGGGAGCACTCGTAGCCGAAGACCATACCGGTAGTTGTCTCCGGTAGAGGTCATATCGAGGCCGCGTGCCCATCGATCCTCGATCGAGGTGAAGAACTCCAGGAGCGTCATGGAGACGTCCATTCCCTTGACCGAAGAATTACGGAGCGTTTCGAAAAATGCCCGTGCGGTTGCCTCGTCCTTCACGATCTCGGTACGGATCACGCGCTGCTTGGAGAGCGGATCGGTCCAGCGTGCCCGCGCTCGAATCCCGTAGGAGCGTCGTTCCATGTCGGTGGAGATCCTCACCCCGATCGGTGGCACCGGTCGGGGTGAGGACTCTGGCATCGGCTCAACTGGGCGCGCCATGGTGCGGCTCCAATTTCTGCAGCCATTCGTCGATGGCTTCGAGCCGGTACCGGGCGATACCGCCGAGCTTGATGAATGGTGGCCCGGTCTCCGCGGAGCGCCATCGAGACAATGTCGATTCGGAGACCTTCAGGTACGAGGCGACCTCTCGACTATCCAGCAATGGTGAGACGGGCGCGGTCGCTTCTGCCGCGTTGCTCATGACTCCTCCTGCGGAGGATCGCCGAGCGAACGGTAGAACTCGTCCTCAGCTGCTTGACGACGCTGAACGTCATCAACCACGAACTCGACAAAGTCGGCTTCACGGTCGGTGATCATTGACTCTTCGGAGGGGGTAGGCGGCTCTTCGCCGGGCCAGGTGGCTTGCCGTGTGGGGCGATCACGATCGAGTCGAGTCCCGGAAGTAGCGACCCAGTCGCGGAGGCGAAGGCGAGCATCCGCAAAGTCGCGATGCCACCCCAGCGGTGCGGATCCATTTTGGTTGGGGTCATAGGCGCACAGCCAGTGCAGATGCAGCGCTGACAGCTCCCACACGAGTTCGGGATGACGGTGCCAATAGGGCGGGATCACTGCGGCCGGGAGCCCGTAAGTGCGGCGGAGCCAGTCGACCCAGCGATTCAGCTCCAGCCACTCAACCTCCGCGTCGTTCGCGGTGAGGAGATTCCAGTTGATCGGATGCGGTGGTTCAGCCACGAGCGATTCGTCGTAGTCATCCTCGTCGCGCCCTTCGTGTGCTTCAGCGGTGGGAACGAAGTCACTCATGATGCCCGCTCCTGCTCAGATGCTGACCGCAGGAGCGACATCTGACTGCGCTCGTGCTCGGGCGGGGGATTCAAAAGGGGCAGCATCACGACCGGTCGACTCGCGCATGTTGCTGTCGCGATGGGGTCCGCGATCGACCTCGTACTGGGTGCGTGCAACGTCGTGACCGAAGCGGGAGACGATGAACTCCTCGGCTGCGACGCTCTGGCCGTCCTTCTCGTAGCTGTACTCGCGCACGCGCCCGGTGGCGATGAACTTGTCGCCCTTGTGGAATCGAGTGACTCCTTCTTCGGCTGCGCGCCGGAAGGCACTCATGTCGTGGAAGGACGGGTCGAGCTGCGTGAAGCTTCCGTCTGGGGTCTGCTGCGAATGCTCTATGCCGATCCGAGCGTAGAACCGCGCGGTGCCGTCCTCGGTGTAGGTCAGACGGGGCTCGGTCGCGATGAATCCTGTGATGGCTTGCTGGGTGTCGATGGACATGACAACTCCTTGATCTGTTGGGGCGGCCATCGGATGCGATGGCTGCTGCAACAGGCAGGTGCGCGCTGCGCCCCAGCGCGGATCATGGCGTGGCAGGGCGTTCCAACAGCGACTCAACCGCCGCACGATCTGCTTTGAGCTGTTGACCGTCGGAGCGCTCGGGCCAAGGGTGGAGGTCAGTGATGATGGGGGGCGCCGACCGGAGCAAGATGACCCCGGTGCCAAACGGCAACGTGCGAATGCGGTCGGGCGGCAAGATCGGTACGCGACGGATGGAACGCTGGTTCGAGCGCGAGCCATGGTCACCGAGCGTGACTGAGTCGGTGAATTCGTCGCGTTCGCCGATCAGCGTGGAGAGGTCTTGGAGGTCTCGTGAGTTCGAGGCGCCACCAAGGATGATCTTCGCGATGCTGGCGTCCCAGATCGCTGCCGACTTGTTCTCTGACCACTTGTCCCGCGCCTGGGCAAGGGATTGGAGCACGGGCATCGTTGTGATGCCGGTGCCGCCTCCTTCTGCCATGAGTGTGGGCAGCGAGGGTAGCGGCGCAAGGTTTCCGATCTCGTCGAGCGCAAACAGTAGTGGCGGGTCGAGCCGTGCGCCGGGTGATCGAGCAGCCATTCGGTGGGCGGTCTCGACAAGGTCTTCAACGAGAGCTGCGACGAGCGCTGCACTGTTTCCGGCCCCAACGCCCGTCGCCAAAAGATAAAGCGTGCCACGATCACGAATGAAACTCTCGGGATCGAACTGCTCGCCTTCTCCCGGGCTGACAGCATCCAGCACTCTAGGGTCGGCCAGCGCCGACAATGCGAGCGAAACGCCCTGCCAGATACTGTCGCGCGTGCGCGGGTCGGCGTCGAGCGTTGCCTCCAGCGAATCTGCCCACCCCGTGGCTGCCAGCGGTGAGCCCGTCAGGATGGCGACAGCCTCGGCGGCTGCCGACGGGTCGAGAGTCCACCGGAACAGCTGAGCCGGGCTTCGATGATCGAGCGCGGCCGCGTGTAGGAGCGCCTGCAGAGCGATGCGAGTCTTTCCCTCCCAGAACCCTCCGCCCTCGACGCCGCCAGCGGATAGCTCGGTGGCTGCGGCAAGGCCGGTCGCGCGGATCATCGCGGTCAACGGGTCCTCGCAGCCCCGAATAGGCGACCACCGCAGCCCAGCGCGGACGCCTTCAGCAAGATGCTGTGGATCGAATACAGCGACGGGACCGATCCGCTCGCGTGCCCGCATCGTTGCCGTCAGGTTGTCGGGCCGAGTGGACGTCGTTACGACTGCACCTGGCGCATCGAGGATGGCCGGGATCACAATGTGCAGGCCCTTGCCCGAACGTGGCGGACCGATGAGGAGGATCGAGTCTTCGACGCTGGCCCACACCTGCTTGCCGTGCGAGCGCCCGAGCAGGTAGCCCACTTCCTCGGGTTTCGGCTGATCCAGCGAAGGCCGAAGCGTCGCAGCCCGGCGCAGGAGCGCCTTCGTGGATGCACTGGTCACCACCTCGTGACTGCTGGCAGTTCCCGCAAGGCGCCGTGGATCGGCATCGACGTTGTGCGAGTGCCCACGCCAACGGACCCAAGTCCACCCGATAGCACCGCCGAGCATCAGGAGTAGTAGTACTGCAATCGACCAGTAGAGGACTGTATTCAGGCCAGGTGCCTGCAGCACCTCGGACGGGTTCGTCGGGTTGAAGAGCAGGGCGACTCCGCCTGCAATTCCGGCTTGAGGTTGCGCACCTCCAGAGAAGAACGCCGCAATGGAACCAGCAGCTCGCAAGACGACGGCAACCCCGAAGACTGCGATCAGAGCGATCATCAGGAAGTTAGTCAAGTCATCGCCGAGAGCCCGGCCCTGGCCGCCTGGGGCGCTCACGATGGCAAACGTTCGGTGACGATGACGCCGGAGACACGTCCGATGAGCAAGATCTCCGATCGGTGGTCGACGAGTTGGCTCACATCGATGACCGCACGGGCGCTCCCGCCAGCGGATCCTTCAGCACTGGAGAGTGACATCGCGACCGTGACATCTTCGCCGGGGATAAAACCGGACCCGGTGACCTCGATGAGCTGAGGCGTGGGGCGGTGCCGCGCTCGCCGCGTCGTGCTGAGCGACTGAACGTCGGCGATGGCTTGTTCTCGCCGCGCCGCATGCAAGATGTCGGTGAACACGGAGCCATCGACCTCGTGCACTTCGACTCGGACGGTGTGCGTGCGGTGGTCGGAGATTGCGTCGAGAAGATCACCAAACCCTGCGCGGCTCCAAGGCGCGTCCGGCTTTGGAGGCGGGAAGTCGTGTCCGTTGCAGCTGACGTTCATGGTGCCGCGCTCGCTGACCGTGATGACTGCGAGCGGGATGGCGATGGGCGATCCGGGCGGCGTTTCTGCAGGGCTATTGCTCATGCCACAGAGGTGCGCGGGTACCCGCGCCATTGCTCAATATCCGACGCACTCCGGGTACGGGCTGGGGGTGACCGTCGACGGCCGGGTCTACAACTTCCGGACCGAGGATTCTCGTATTAGCTTTGACAGTTCGCCGGGGGAGCCCAGGCTAGACCGTGCGCCATTGCTGTGCGTCAAGGGAGTCGAGCACCGCCCGTGGATCGGTGACGAGTCGAGCTAGTCCGACCAGCTTCGTGAGGAACCCGTTGGGATTCGACTCGAAGGCTGCCTCGTCGTTCTCCGGCTGGACGAAGACTCTCACTGATCCGCGCTTTGCGCTGCGATCGTGGACCGACTCACCTTCGGCGGCAACATCATCGAAACCGGCAGCGACTCCTACCGCCTCGCCCACACGAAGAACACCCACGCGCGAGGCACGGGTAAGTAAGCAAACAGGGCGGACCCGGCGAGCAGTTCATCACCGGATCCGCTGTAGCGTTTAGCGTCCCTTGACCAGGCATTTTCTCGGGCGGGTCTTACGGGAATGTCCGCCTGCCGGAACCGCACGCGTCGGCACCGGTGTGTCGTTCCGGGGCAGGAGTCCCGGTGGGCGTCCCGTTTGCGGGCGCTCCCGCGAAGCCGAAACGCCCACACAGGCCGCCGCGATGAATATCCAGAAACGTGGGCCCGTGATCGTGCTGTCGAAGTTCGCGATTCTCTGCACGGATGGTTGGGATTGATCCTGCGTCCTCAGATTTCGTTGTCCGCCGAGTCGCGTGTCGGTTGCGTCCGTGTGGGGATCTGGTGCGTGGTGGTAGAACGGCCTGGGTCGACTTCGAATGCCTTTACCGCAGTCCGGCGAGCCGTAGTAGCGCGGCTAATCCTTCCGGTGTGGTGACGTCCCATGGGGTGGTGTAGTTCTCGGCTCGGAGTGTCACGTCGTTGACGTGGTGAGCCATCGTGCGATGGTCAGTGAGAACCGACTAAAGCTACTCACAGAAAGACACAACGCACGATGGCTCTTGACCAGTCTGCCCTCCTCGAGCTCCTCGGGGAACTGAAACTCACCGATGTCACCGACCGGATCCGTGTCGCGACGGAAACGCTCTATCAGGAGCTGATTGATGCGGAAGCGGCCGCGTTCATCGGCGCCGCCCCGTTCGAACGTTCCCCGGACCGTGTCACGCAACGCAATGGCACCCGCCCGCGCACCCTGACGACCACGGCCGGGGATCTCGAGCTGCGGCTGCCGAAGCTGCGGCAGGGGTCGTTCTTCCCGTCGCTGCTGGAGCGGCGCCGCCGCGTCGATCAGGCGTTGTTCGCGGTCGTGATGGAGGCATACGTTCACGGCGTGAGCACCCGCAAGGTCGATGACCTCGTGAAAGCGCTCGGCGCGGACACCGGCATCAGCAAATCGGAGGTATCACGGATCTGCGCGAACTTGGACGAGGACGTTGCCGCGTTCCGTGACCGGCCCCTCGCCGACACGACCTACCCGTATGTGTTCCTCGATGCGACCTACTGCAAAGCAAGGGTCGGCCGCCGAGTCGTCTCTCAAGCTGTCGTCGTCGCGATCGGCGTTGCCGCCGACGGGCGCCGGGAAGTGCTGGGCTTCGAGGTCGGAGAGACCGAATCGCAGCCGTTCTGGACGAGCTTCCTGCGCAGCCTGAAGGCCCGCGGGATCGGCGGGGTGAAGCTGGTGATCAGCGACGCGCACACCGGGCTGATCTCCGCGATCGAGACCGTCTTCGCCGGCTCTGCCTGGCAACGATGCAGGGTCCATTTCATGCGCAATGTGCTCTCGAACGTCCCGAAAGCATCAGGACCGATGGTCGCATCGATCATCCGCACGATCTTCGCGCAACCCGACACCGAGCACGTGTTCGCGCAGTTCCACGAAGTCGTCAGGATGCTCACCCGCTCGCATCCGAAGATCGCAGACATGCTCGAGGATGCGAAGAACGACATCCTCGCGTTCTGCGGGTTCCCGCAACAGCACTGGCGACAGATCTGGTCCACGAACCCCCTGGAGCGGGTGAACAAGGAGATCAAACGACGCACCGACGTCGTCGGCACCTTCCCCAACCCCTCAGCGCTCCTGCGTCTCGCAGGCCACGTCCTGATCGAGCAGCACGACGAATGGGACGGCGCCGACCGCCGCTACTTCAGCGAGCACTCCATGAAACTCCTCACCGCGGCCAGCGAGGAGGTGGCGATCCCAGAACTCAACGCGGCATAATCAACAACAGCTGATCCCGCACGGTGTCGAGAAACTCCACCACTCAGCGGGACGTCACCGATGCAGCTGCTCTGCGTCGACTCAGGCCGATTCGGAGCGCCCGAAACCGTGGAGGCGATCATTCTCGCGCCTGGCAACCGGGCGGACCTTTTGGTCACGATGGTCGAGCGCACGGCGGAGCTCGAGACGCTGCCCTACGATCGGGGTGGCCCAGGGGGGATGATGGGCGCTCGCGACCGGCCGCGCTCCGGCCCCCCGGCCGATCGCGCCTCGCTTGCCACCTTGACTGTCGCTGGCGAGCCCGTTAGCGGCATTTGAAGTCCCGGCCCAGCGGGCGCCCCGTGACCTGCGCGGCAGTGCCGTCACGGCCCGGCGAGAACTGACGTTTGCCATGGGAATGGGCGCAATGATAGGTGGAAGCGGATCGATGATGAGCTTCACCATCAATGGTCGAGAGTTCGACCCTGACCGGGTGGATGTCACGGTGGAAGCCGGCAGCGTCGAGGAATGGACTCTGACAAACACCAGTCCGATGGTTCCCCCGATGCATCTGCACGTGTGGCGGATGCAGGTCGTGGAGTCCGCTGGTCGCGCCCTCGCCAGACCGGCCTGGCAGGATGTGGTGAACGTCCCGGCGCGTGGCCAGGTGCGGGTGCGGATTGCCTTTGACGACTTCGTCGGACGCACCGTCTACCACTGTCATATCCTTGACCACGAGGACAGGGGCATGATGGGCGTCATTGAGGTGCGTTAGCAGATCTCTTCAATGCTGGCTGGTTCTGCGCTCGATGACCAGACGAGGCGGCGGGCAACGGATCTCGGTTGGAAGGCTAAACCTCACCGTGAGAGGCCAAGCTCTCGACCTGGCGTTTGAGCAGGCGGCCGCCAGCAAAACCGGGGCAATGGGCGACGTTGCGGTCGGCTGCGACCGGGTCGAGGGGGTTAACGTAGGGGGAGGAGGAGCAGGGATGAGTTTGATCCAATTGAGCCATGCTCTGCGGCCGGGCCAGAGGAGAGGAATTCAGATGTCTGAGAAGGATGGCAAGATTTCACTGACCGGGTCCATCTCTCTGGGCACGGGGGTGATGATCGGCGCGGGAATCTTTGCGCTTGTCGGTCAGGTGGCTGGCTTCGCGGGGGACTGGTTTCCGCTCGCCTTCCTGCTGGGAGCGGTCGTAGCCGGCGTGAGCAGCTACTCCTACACCCGTTACTCCAGCGTGAATCCGTCCGCGGGTGGGATCGCGATGCTGTTGAAGGACGCGTACGGTTCGGGGGTGACCGCTGGCTCGTTCACTCTGTTCATGTACGTGTCCATGGTCGTCGCTGAGAGCCTCCTCGCTCGCACATTCGGCACCTACCTGTTACGCCCCTTTGGCCTCCAAGACTCAACGATTCTCGTTCCCATCCTTGGTGTCCTTGCGATTGTGGCTGCAGCTACCGTGAATCTGGTCGGAAATAGGTTCGTTGAAGGGTCTGCAACCACTACCGCGATCCTAAAAATTGTCGGCATCGCGGTGCTTGCCATTGCCGGTCTGATCGGAACGAGCGTCGGCGGCGATGGCCTGTTCGCTCACAGTTCGGGTGACGCCCCGAATCTCGTGGGGCTTCTGGCGGGCGCGACACTGTGTGTGCTGGCCTATAAAGGGTTCACGACCATCACTAATCAGGGCGATGACATTCGGGATGCCAAGAAGAACATTGCACGATCGATCGTCATCTCCCTCGCGATCTGCACGGTCCTCTACCTTTTGATCACCGTTTCGGTTGCATCCAGCATCGGCGCAACGGGCGCGGTAAAGGCCCGCGACTACGCCCTGGCTGCTGCCGCCGAACCGATCTTTGGCCAGTGGGGGATCTGGATCACGGTTGCGATTGCCGTCGTCGCAACCCTGTCGGGGCTGCTGGCCAGCCTTTATTCGGTCTCGCGTCTCTACGGGATGCTGCAAGAAATGCGTCAAGCGCCGTCGCTACCCGAGCGGGTCCCACAGCAGCCGCTCATCATCACCGCAGGGCTGGCGATTCTTGCGACGGCGTTCCTGGATTTGAGTCAGATCGCGTCCATGGGGGCTTTCCTCTACCTTGCGATGGATATCGCTGTGCAGTGGGGTGTGATCCGTCATCTCCGCACCAAGATTCACGCGAAAGTATGGCCACCTGTATTCACGATTCTTCTCGACTTGGCGATCCTGATCCCCTTTACGATCCTCAAAGTCGAAAGTGACCCACTCACCGTTGTCATCGCAGCGGCCGTCGCTGCAGCAATCTTTGCCGCACAGATCATCGTCGTCCGAAATCGGAACCCAGCTGAGGGCTCGATGAAGTAAGGGCTCGCTGAATATTAACTTGGGCGTGTCGAGTTGAGCGTGTAGTTCCATTCTGGGTGCCAGTCGTGGCGGGCGAGGATCCCGTCGGCCTCGAGGGCCTTCATCTGCTGGTCAGGGATCTTCACGCCGAGCGGGTACTCGTTCTGGTCGAGTTCAGCGTGGACACGTAAGCCCGTCCGCGTCGTGGTGGCGGCGATGGTGTTCACGATGACCTCGTGACTGGTCAACGGTCTGCCTCGCCAGTTCATCGAGATATAGGAGAACAGGCCGTGCTCGATTTTGTTCCACTTGCTCGTGCCGGGCGGCAGGTGGCACACCGTGATGGCCAGCCCGGTGTCGGCGGCGAGAGCGGCGAGTTCGGTCTTCCACAACCTCGTGCGGTACCCGTTGGAGCCGCCGCCGTCGGCGGTGATCAGCAACCGTGACGCCCCCGGGTAGGACGCCTTCCCGGTGGTGTCCCACCAGGAGCGGACGGTGTTGACCGCGAACGCGGCGGTGTCATGGTCGGTGCCCACGCTGACCCATCCGGTGTTCGCGGCGACGTCGTAAATCCCGTACGGGTTCGCCTTCCCCAGGTCCGGGTCGATGAAGTCGTGTACCTTGACCTGCTCCGGCTGCCCGGCAGGCCGCCACTCCGCCCCGCGATTCTTGTAGTTGCCGACGAGTTCCTTCTTTTTGGCGTCGACGCTGATCACCGGATCCCCGGCGACCACGTGCTCGATGACCTGGTCGTTGAGGTAGGAGAACTGGCCGTCCCGGTCCGGGTTCTGGTTGCCTTCCACCTGCTTGGAGTTGGCCTGCAGGCTGAACCCGTTTTCTTTCAGCAGCGACCCGACCCGCACCGAGCTGACCGGGTGCCCGGCGGCGGTCAGCTCACCCGCAAGATGCTCCGTGGACAGCGTCGTCCAGCACAACGCCGATTCCGGGTCTCCCCGACGGGTCGGTTCCACCAGTTTCAGTAGCGCCGGGACCAGGCCGGGGTCGGTTTCGGTGATCTTCTTCCGGCCCCCGCCCGGACGGCGCACCCGGTCCAGCGGCGGCTGCCCCGATTCCAACTCGGCGACGCCCTGCTGCACCCGGGACCGGGACGAGCCCGACGCCCGGGCCACTGCCACGATCCCTCCATGCCCCAGCGAACGAGCCCGAGCGGCGAGCACCAGCCGCGCCGACCGCTCATCCAGATGCGGCAGCACCGCCTCGAACTCCGCAGCCAGCTCCCTGACGACATCCCCGGAAACGGCCATACACCATTATCAGCCACCAATCACGATCAGACGTGTTTATTTATTAGCGTGTCCTAAGAGAGTACTTGCCAGGCACCTGGTGTGCGGGCTACCCCACCCCGAGGACGCATCGGACAGAGTCGAACTCGGCAGGCTGATCCACACCTCATGGGGGCAGGGAAGGGCGAGTATCTGAAGCCCGTCGAGGATACCCCAGAGATCGACTTCGACTTTTATCCGTCTTCGACGAGAGAGACCGCGCCGAAGTGCCATCCAAGGCCGTTGAACGAGAGCTCCATCCGCATCGCGCGAACGAGCGCACGAAGGTGGCAACGCACCGCTGTTCTGCCGGCCTTGACGCGCTGCCGCAATCAGCCGTGCCGCCGACAAGCCGTACCGCGGACATCTTTGTTGAAAAGAGGAAAATCGGAACGGATGTGGAGGAAAACGCATTCTGGGCGAGGGAAGTGGCCCCGTGGTTTCGGCGGCGTAAAGGTTTTTGGTTCAGCCCACAGTGGGGTCGAACCAAAAAAACCGTCCCAATAACTCAAAGCAGAATCCTGAGGTTAACCCCGAATTCCGGACACTGACCAGGCGGGATCCGCATGTTTGCGCGCCGTCGGGGATGATGTCCTTGATGGACACGAGCAGGAGGAAGACATATGTCGGCGACGCTCGAAAATGAGGCCGTAGCGACGGTCGAAAATGAGGCCACCCAGGCAGATTGGTTGGGTGATCTCAGTGGAAGATTGGGCATTGATCAGGCGGCTTGTCGCGGACGGGGTTCCGCGGCGTCAGGTTGCTCAGGATTTGGGCATTGGGCGGGCGACGGTGGACCGGGCGGTGGTGTCGGATCGGCCGCCGAAGTATGAACGGCGGTCGGTGCCGACGGCGTTCACGCCGTTCGAGCGGCGCGTGCGGGTGATGCTGGAGGAGCATCCCGATATGCCCGCGACGGTGATCGCTGAGCGTGTCGGGTGGGACGGGTCGATCACCTGGTTCCGGGACAACGTCAGACAGTTGCGACCGCAATATCGCCGTATTGATCCTGTGGATCGGCTCGAGTGGGCGCCAGGAGACGCGGCGCAGTGCGATCTGTGGTTCCCGCCGTTCCGGATCCCGCTGGAGGACGGGACCGCGAAGCTGTTGCCGGTGTTGGTGATCACGGCCGCGCACTCGAGGTTCATGCTCGGGCGGATGATCCCTACGAGGACGACCGAGGATCTGTTGCTGGGGTCGTGGGAGCTGATCCAACAGCTCGAGCGGGTCCCGCGGCGGTTGCTCTGGGACAACGAGGTCGGAATCGGCCGCGGCAAACGGTTCGCGGGTGGGGTGGCGACGTTCATGGGAACCCTTGCCACGAAGCTCGTGCTGCTCCCGCCACGAGATCCGGAATCCAAGGGCATCGTCGAGCGGCGCAACGGATGGTTCGAGACCTCATTCATGCCCGGGCGGGTGTTCACCTCTGCGGCGGACTTCAACACCCAGTTCAGTGACTGGCTGGACCGGGCCAACAGCAGAGTGGTGCGAACGACGAAGGCATCACCGGTGAGCCGGCTGGAAGCTGATCGGGCGGCGATGTTGCCGTTGCCGCCAGTCCCGCTGCATCTGGGATGGCGCAACAGTGTTCGCCTCGGCCGGGACTATTACATCCGCCTGGACTCCAACGACTACTCCGTCGACCCGCGGCAGATCGGACGGATCGTTGACGTGAGCGCGGATCTGGAGCGCGTCCGGGTCCGCTCGGGCGGCAGGATCGTCGCCGATCATGCCAGGGTTTGGGCGCGCGGGATGACGATCAGTGACCCGACCCACCTCCAGACCGCGGCCGTGTTGCGCAAACAGTTCCAGCAGCCCAGACGGGCAGCGACAGGAGATGACCTGACCCGAGACCTTACCGACTACGACCGGGCCTTCGGGATCATCGACGGGGAGATGAGCTGATGGCCGGCGGGAAGACACCGGAAGCGGTCAAGCAGATCACCTACCTCGCCGGGGCCCTGAAAGCACCGCGGATCACCGAGGCCGCCGCCCGCCTCGCGGACCAGGCCAGGGACGCGGGCTGGTCATTCGAGGACTACCTCGCCGCCGTCCTCGAACGAGAAGTGAGCGCCCGCAACGCGTCCGGCGCAGAACTCCGCATCCGCGCCGCAGGGTTCCCCGGGCGCAAGACCATCGAGGACTTCGACTGGGACGCGCAGCCCGCGATCCGTCAACAAGTCGCAGCCCTGACATCGGGAGGATTCCTCACCGAGGCCCGCAACGTCGTCCTGCTCGGCCCTCCCGGCACGGGCAAGACACACATGGCGATCGCGCTCGGGATCATCGCCGCCCGCCACGGGCACCGGGTGCTGTTCGCGACCGCGACAGAATGGGTCACTCGCCTCACCGACGCGCACAAGCAAGGCCGACTCCCGCAAGAGCTCGCACGGCTCCGCCGCTACGGGCTGATCATCGTCGACGAGGTCGGCTACCTCCCGTTCGAGCAAGACGCAGCCAACCTGTTCTTCCAACTCGTCTCATCCCGCTACGAGCACGCCTCGCTGATCCTGACCAGCAACTTGCCATTCTCCGGCTGGGGCGGCGTGTTCGGAGACCAAGCCGTGGCCGCCGCGATGATCGACCGCATCGTCCACCACGCCGACGTCCTCACCCTAAAGGGCGCCAGCTACCGGCTCAGAGGCAGAGGCATCGACAGTCTCCCCAGCATCAAAACGCAGGATCGGGCAGACTAAGCAAACGACAAACCGGTGGCCTCGTTTCCCACCGTCACATCGGCCTCAAATTCGAGCGACGTCGACAACATACACACCGGAGTATCGCCGTGAGGCTGTACGTCTGGTGATCGACACGGGTCGGACCGTCGCGGCGGTAGCGCGGGAGATCGGAGTCGGTGAGCAACTGTTGGGCCGGTGGGTGCACGCCGAACGAGCGCGCGCTGGCGGTGAGGCCGACACGTTGCTGGATCTGAACGAGCGCGCCGAGCTGGAACGGCTACGTCGTGAGAATCAGGATCTTCGGATGGATAGCGAATTCCTGGGAAAAGCGGCGGCCTTCTTCGCAGCGAAGCAGACCCCGAGGAGCGGTTCGCGGTGATCGAGGCGGAGAAGGCCAATCAGACGACGATGACGGTGACACGGATGTGTGCACTGCTCGGGGTGGACCGGCGCCGGTACTACGAGTGGCGGGCACGGATAGTTGCCGGCCCGTCGCCCCGGCAGCAGCGGGCCGCGGACCTGACGGTGCAGATCCGCGCGTTCCACGCCGCCTCCGACGGGACCTACGGGGCGCCCAGGATCCATGCAGATCTGCAGGATGCCGGGGTGCTGGTCTCGCGCAAGACGGTTGCGAAACTCACACAGGCAGACAGGATCACGGGGATCAGCCCCGCTACCTGGCATCCATCGACCGGAATTTGTCAAGGCGAGTGAGGCCGGTGGGTGTTAGGCGGCGAGTTGGATCTCGTCGGTTGGTGGCTGGTTGATCCACGCGGCCGGGTCTCGGTCGAGGATCTTCGGTCGCGTCTGTCGCGTCGTGAACCGTTCGGGGTGGGCGCGGCGGGCGGCCTCGAGTGTGGCGTCTCGGTCGCGGTCGATGGCGTCGGCGTGCCCGTAGTGCACGTCGGCGGGCGTGTGCATGCCGATGCCGGTGTGCCGGTGGTGGTGGTTGTAGGCGTGCACGAATTCGTCCAGGAACTGCCGTGCGTGGGCGAGGGAGACGAACCGGTCGGGGAAGACGGGCAGGTACTTCATCGTCTTGAACAGCGCTTCGGAGTAGGGGTTGTCATTGGACACGTGCGGTCGGGAGCGGGACGCGGTCACGCCGAGATCGGCGAGCAGGGTGCGGACGGTCTTCGACGTCATCGAGGGGCCGCCGTCGGAGTGCACGACCTCGGGGGTGCCGTGGATCCCGAACGCGTCGGTCATCATCTCCTTGGCGAGTAGGCCGTCCTCGCAGGCGTGCACGATGGCGCCGACGATGTAGCGGGAGAAGATGTCGATCATCACGTACGCGTCGTAGTACGTGCCTTTGACAGGGCCGGCGAGTTTCGTGATGTCCCAGGTATAGACCTGCCCGACGGCGGTCGCGATCAGCTCCGGCACCTTCCGCGGCGGATGGGTCGCGAGCCGGCGCCGCTCCCGTACCTGCGTGTGCTCGCGCAGCACCCGATACATGGTCGAGACCGAGCCCACGTATTCGCCGCGCTCGAGCAGGATGGGATAGATCTGCAACGGCGGCTTGTCGACGAACTCGTCACTGTTGAGCGTGGACAGCACCAGCGACCGCTCGACGCTCGAGAGCTTGTTCGCTGGGGCAGGACGAGCCGACGGCGGCTCGGGGTCCGGTCGGCGTGCGCGGGAGGCGGCGCGGGTCGCGGTCGCACGCGCCACGCCGGTCAGGGCTGCCGCCTGCCGGGTCGGCACGTCCGCGGCGGCCAGTTCGACGTAGGTGTTCATGAGCGCTTCCCGCGCCGCGGGTCGGTGTCCGCGCGTTCGACGTGGCGCCGCAGGAGCGCGTGCGCTTTTCCCATGATCTCCAACGCCGTCCGCGTCATCGACAACTCCACCTCGGCCTTCCGCAGTTGCGCCTTCAACCGGGCGTTCTCGGCCTGCGCGGCGCTGGGACGACCGACCGCTTCGCCGGGGTTCTTGCCCTCCAGCAGACCCGCGTCGCGCTGCTTGCGCCACTCCGAGATCAGCGACGAGTACAGGCCATGTCGGCGCAGGTATCCCGCGCCCTCACCCGTCTCGCACGCGACCTCGTACTCGGACAGGTACTGCAACTTCTGGCCCGGCGAGAACGAACGCCGACGCGTCGGCCCGTCCGGGATCGAGGGTGCGCTCACGACTCCATCATCGGCCGCGACGACCGCGACCGGGGAACTCAAACTCATCAGATTGGTGATCCTTCAACTCGCCCCACGAGGCGGACTTGCTATAAACCGGTGGACTCACTCAACCCTGACACGTAGGGGACGACCGTGCAGGGTGAGGATCCGTTCCCTGTCCCCGATCTGGTGGAGCGGCAGTTCGACAAGGGCGACCGCGACATCGCTTGTTATCGTCGGGCGTGCGGTAATTGCTGAACTCATCCATCGTCTGGTCGGCGAGATTATTACGGTCGACGAGGAACAACACACGTTTGAAGCCGCCCCGTTTCAATAGCCGATAGGCCTCGGTGACCGCGGTGAACGTCTTACCTGCGCCGGTCGCCATTTGGATCAGCGAGCGCCCATAGCGCTGTTCGGAGAGGCTGTGCTCGAGGCCCTTCACCGCGTCGATCTGGGCAGGTCGGAGACCCGACTCGTCGAGTGCTGGAAGTTCTCGGACCATGCCTCGCCAGGTCGGCGGCACCGTCGGTTCATCGTGAGCCGCACGGATAGTCGCGGCCAGCATCTCTGGCTTGGGAAAATTGAAGATACGGCGTGAACGTGGTGCTGGGTCGAAGCCATCAGTGAAGTGCGTTTCGGAACCCGAAGCTTCGAAGACGAAAGGCAGGCGACCCTCCGGGTCGAGTGCCTTCTTGCGCACGTCGTCAGGTAAGCCAGTGGCATACATCGTCGACTGCCATTCCACACCGGAGAGAGGTGTGCCCATCGGCTTGGCCTCGATCACGCCTACGACTTCTTTGTCCACGTAAAGGAGGTAATCGACGCGCCCGTGCCCGGGATTCATGATGACTTCGCGGACAGCGATGCCTCGTTGCGGAGCGAAGAGATTTAGATGTTTGCGGTCCTGTACAGCCCACCCGGCAGCGCTGAGCTGGCGGTCAATGACTACCCGCGCCTTCTGCTCCGCAGCCAGAAGGGCATCCCCACTCTCATCCATTACTTGAGAGTTTATCGGTGGCTCCGACGCTGGCCGTGGGCTTCAGCACTTGAGCGTAGGGCTCATTGCTGACTGCTCCGAAAGTGACCACGCGTCTTGCAGATCGAGGTCGCGACCACTCGCGTGTGATCTCTGAAGTAGCCGATCCTGCTTGTTTACCTCCTCCTTGATGGAGGGAAGGTGGGCTGCGGTGACGGTGTCGATGCGGGTGATGTCGGCGGGCGACGGCTACAAGTATCTGCTGCGAACGGTGGCTGCTGGTGACGGCGATCGGGACCTTTCGACCCCGTTGACGAGGTACTACAACGCAGACGGCACCCCGCCGGGGCGATGGATGGGCAGTGGCCTCACCGCCCTTGGAAGCGGGCAGATCCACGAAGGTGATGAGGTCACCGAGGCCCAGCTCCAGCTGTTGATTGGCATGGGTCGTGATCCTGTCACGGGCGAGCCGCTTGGGCGCGCGTACCCGGCTTACAAATCGGCGGCTGAGTGGGTTGGTGAGCGAGTCAGTGCGCTCGATCCGGGGCTGGGACCGACCGCTCGGGCCCGAGCAGTCGCGGCGATCGAAGAGGAGGAATCCGAGCGTGGCACTCGACGAGCAGTGGCCGGATACGACTTCACCTTCTCTGTCCCGAAGTCCGCCTCCGTGCTATGGGCAGTCGCTGACGCAGGAACACAATCTCTCGTCGTCAACGCACACCATGCGGCGGTTGCAGAGGTGGTTGCGTTCATGGAGCGCGAGGTTGCAGCCACTCGCGCCGGTGCAACCCCTGGGGATGGTGCCGTTGCACAGGTCGAGGTGCGTGGGTTGATCGCAACAGCCTATGACCACTACGACTCACGCTCGGGCGACCCCCATCTGCACACGCACGTCGTGATCGGCAACAAGGTGCAGACCGTGCTCGACAACAAGTGGCGAAGCTTGGACGGGCGGCCCCTGCACGCTGCAACGGTGGCGCTCTCCGAGTTCCACGAAGCCGTGTTCGCCGATCACCTCACGCGGCTCTTCGGAGTTGAGTGGGAAACGCGTGAGCGCGGACGGGACCGCAATGCGGCATGGGCGATCGCGAAGGTCCCTGAACAACTTGTGTCCGAGTTCTCGTCGCGGTCGCGGCACATCGACGAGGAGAAGGATCGTCTCATCGCTACGTACGTGGAGAAGCACGGCAGGCAACCCTCCAGCACGACGATTATCAAGCTGCGTGCCCAGGCGACACTCGCTACACGCCCGGAGAAAGAGATCCACTCCCTCGCCGACCTCGCCGCTCAGTGGAGGCAGCGGGCGGGCAAGATCCTTGGTGTCGATGCAACTGTCTGGGCACGTGAGGTCACCGCGAATAACGCGCCGTTGCTCTTACGCGCTGATGATGTGCCGCTTGACGTCGTTCGTGGGCTGGGACAGAGCGTTGTGACCGTAGTCGGGGAGAAGCGTTCGACGTGGCGCCGGTGGAATCTCACGGCCGAAGCTGCCCGGCAAACGATGCGGTACCGTTTCGCGAGCACACGCGATCGTGAAGCGATCATCGGCATGGTTGTGGATGCTGCTGAGGCTGTGTCGATTCGACTCACACCGCCCGAACTGGCATCCAGCCCTGCCGTCTTTCGCAGGAGCGACGAGACGTCGGTATTTCGGCCGAAGAACTCCACGGTGTTCTCGTCTGGTGAGCTGCTCGACGCCGAGGAGCGCCTGCTTCAACTCGCGCACACAACGACGGGCCCGACTGTCTCGTTGGAGACTGTCGAGCGGATCACGCGGAAGCCTGACCGTGAGGGGTTGGTGCTCGGGGAAGACCAAGCGTCTGCGCTGACGAAGATCGCTGTCTCGGGTCGTGTCGTTGATCTGCTCGTCGGTCCGGCTGGCGCCGGGAAAACGACCGCCATGAACGCACTACGCCGGGCATGGGAAAAGGAACACGGTCAAGGATCCGTCGTCGGGCTGGCCCCCTCTTCGAGTGCGGCACATGTGCTCGCCGAGGATCTCGGTATCGCAACCGAGAACACGGCAAAATGGTGGCAGAGCCATCTCCAGGCAGACGTCGGCATTCAGCCAGGTCAGCTCGTCATCGTTGATGAGGCGTCACTCGCGGGGACGCTGTCGCTGGACCGGATCGCCCAGCTCGCTGCTCAGGCTGGGGCAAAGATGCTCCTGGTCGGCGACTACGCACAGCTCCAGGCGGTCGACGCGGGCGGTGCATTCGGACTGCTCACCCACGACCGCGATGAGGTTCCCGAGCTCGTCGACGTTCACCGCTTCACGCACGACTGGGAAAAGCGTGCGTCTCTCGATCTTCGACACGGTCACACCGAAGTTATCGACACCTACGAAGCGCACGATCGAAGCGTTGCCGGGGACACCGAAAGCATGATCGATGCTGCCTACGCCGCATGGCGCACCGATCTCGTCGCGGGGCTCGCAACGGTTCTCGTCTCAGACTCCAACGAATCCGTGACCACGCTCAATAACCGCGCACGGACCGATCTCATTCTCGACGGAACCGTTCACGGGATCCGTGAATCGGAGCTGCACGATGGAAACTATGCGGCGTGCGGTGACATCGTCATCACGCGCCGCAATGATCGCCGCCTGCTGGCAGGTCGAGGCTGGGTGCGCAACGGGGATCGCTGGAACGTCGTCGATGTTCGACGCGATGGATCGATGCTTGTTCGACGGGCTGGAAGTTCCTGGGGGACCAGCGTTCTTCTGCCAGCCGACTATGTAGCTGAGCACGTAGAACTCGGCTACGCCGTGACATCCTTCCGCGCGCAAGGCCTCACCACCGATACTGCCCACGTGCTCGTCGACTCGACCATGACCAGGGAGACTCTCTACGTGGCGATGACGCGGGGCCGTGACGCCAATATCGTTTACGTTGCCGTCGATACGCCCGACACTTCCCACGATGGCCCGCATCCGGGACAGAACGATGAAGTCACCGGCCGCAGTGTTCTCGGCGGCGTGCTCCAGCACGTCGGCGCGGAACTCTCCGCGCATGAAACGATTGCCGTCGAACAAGAGGTCTGGGGAACGATTGCACAGCTCGCCGCCGAGTACGAGACGATCGCTGCGGCAGCGCAACGCGATCGGTGGGCCGCCCTGGTTCGGGCATCCGGCCTCACTACCGAAGAAATGGATGAGGTCATTGGCTCGGATGCGTTCGGCCCTTTGACCGCAGAGCTGCGCCGAGCTGAAGCCAACCATCATGACCTGGCCAGCGTGCTCCCGCGTCTTGTCCGTGCACGCGGCTTTGGGGATGCGGACGACATCGCTGCGGTCATCCGTCACCGACTGATAGCGGCGACTGCTCAGCCCGCTGGATCGGGGCGTTCACGGAAAGTGGCCAGGCTCATTGCCGGGCTCGTGCCCGAAGCGATGGGGTCGGTCGCTGATGACATGCGTCAGGCGCTCGATGAACGTCGTGACCTCATCACGCAGCGAGCCGACGCAGTGCTCGGCAAAGCCATCGCAGATGATGCGCGATGGATCGCGTCACTCGGTGAAGCTCCCGCTACTGCATCGGGGCGTGAGAGGTGGCAGTTGGCGGCGCGGACGATCGCCGCGTATCGCGACCGATACGCCGTCACGACGCCGAGCCCGCTTGGGCTCCGACCCGAAGCCACGGCGCAGCGAATCGATCACGCAAGGGCCGAAGCAGCACTCACCGAGATCCGCCGTTTGAGCGCCGCGGCCAAGGTTGTGCAGTCCCATCGTGAGCCGTCTGAGCGGACTTCGGAGGGGCGGGTGCTCTGACCGCTGCCCAGTCGCGCCGGTACACGCTCGTACCGCCAAGAAGCCGCGCTGAGGAAGATGGGCGATTACAGGCCGCGTGAATCGGGTGAGCGACGATCACACGCTGCAGCGATGCGAAATGCTCGTGATAGCTCCGCGTTGCGGTCGTTGCTCTTGTCGTCGTCAGCGAGTCGAAGAACGTCTCCGGAACCTGTGAGCAAACGGGCGCGTCTGTCTTGAATAAGGATGTTGGAGCCATAGCTGGCGGCACTCGTCACGGGCCCCGGAACCGCACCGACTGAGCGCCCAAGCTCCACCGCTTCGTCGGCGACACGCAGCGATCCTGACCGCGCCCCCGCCTCAACGATCACCGTCGTCGAGGAGAGCGCGGCCATAATCCGGCCACGATCGAGAAAGCGCTGCCGCGTTGGTGCAACACCCGGTGCAACCTCAGAAACGAGGAGACCTCGTTGCTCAATACGCGCAAACAGATCCGCGTGTCCAGCAGGGTATGCGCGATCGACCCCACCCGCGAGGACTGCAATCGTTCTTCCACCGGTCGCCAATGCCGACCGGTGTGCGACTGCTTCGATACCGTAGGCACCGCCAGCGACAACGACACAGCCACTGAGCGCGAGGTCACTGGCGAGTTCAATCGCCATGTGGTCCCCATACGCGGTGGAGGCGCGCGCACCGGTCAGCGTGATGCGGTCGGCGAGAGGCTTGGCCAGCAGCGCAGTCTCGCCACGCGTCCAAAGTGCATATGGTGTGCGTGCTCCGAGATCGTTGAGGGCGACTGGCCAATCCTTCTCACCCGGAATCAGGACCCGGAGGCCTTGTCGCTCGAAGGTCGCCATCTGTGTGACCAAGGCATCGGCGTTGCTCACAGTGTGTAAGCGTTCGCGCCATACTGCTGCTGCGATTTGGTCGAGGCCGGGCACCGCGCCGTCAGCATCAGCGAGGCGGAGCAGTTCTACGGCACCGACTCGGCCAAGGAGACGACCGGTCGACGGATCATTCGGTGCAGCCACGAGCGAGAGAACGGTTCGCGCGCTCCGCTCGTCGTGTCCGAGGGAAGAGAGGGAAGTCATCGTAGGGCTCCTTCACAGCAGTCATCACCGTGAAGGTGCACAGATCCGCCCCGAAGTGCCTCATGTCAATATGCCCGCGAGATCTTCTCCGTGCCTCAGTTGAGAATGCCCGCGAAATCCGAGGGTCAGTTCAGCTCGCTTTGCGGAGTGTGACGCCGCGTGCGGTATCGGGGAGTGGTTTCGCGAGGGTGGCTTCGAGGTCCAGGGTTGCGCGCTTGGCGATCGCGACGAGCCGGTCCTGAAGGGACTGGATGCGGCGGGCGAGCTCGGCCGGGTTGAGCTTGTCGCGATACTCGAGCAACTCGCGTTCCTGGACGGGCGAGAGGACACCGGCATCGAGGAGCCGCTGGAACGGTGTTCTCGGCTTGTCATAGATGCGGCAGCGGCGGCCGATCTTGTCGGTCTTCCAGTCGATGGGCTTCTTCGTCGGGGTGAAGTAGTTCAACCGGTCGTTCACGACGGGCCAGAGCCGGTTCAAGACCATGAGTGCGTCAGCGTTCTCGTAGCGCCAGTAGAAGCCGTAGCGGCGGACGAGGTGGTTGTTCTTGGACTCGATCGTAGCCTGGTCATTCTTCTTGTAGGGCCTGGACCGGGTGAAGAAGATCTTGCGGTTCGCAGCCCAATCGATCACGTCGTAGTTGATGAACTCGCCACCGTTGTCGAAGTCCAGCCCGGTGACCTCGAACGGGATCGTCTCGACGGCGAGAGTGAGCGCGGCGAGGATGTGGACGTGGGCGTTATTGCGCGTCGAGCGCGTGAACGTCCGCCCCGTGCGCATATCTGTCAGGTTCAGTGTCCGGCAGAACTCGCCTTTCAGTGTCGGCCCGCAGTGCGCGACCGTGTCGCCCTCGAAGAACCCCGGCGTATCTTCGACCTCATCACCGGCCTTGCGGACGGTGATCGAGTTCCGCAGCAGCGGCGACGGTTTCGTCGTCGAAATGCCCCGCAACGAGTCTTTCGCCTTCGCCGGCGCGAGGTAGCGGTCGATCGTCGCCGCCGACATTCCCAGCAGTTCCTCCCGAACCTCGGCCGAGTAGCGGCTCCTCCCGAATACGAGCTCGCCATGGCGCTCCAGCGCGGCCAGGAGAATCTCCATCACGGCCGCGAGATACTTCCCGCACTGCCCGCCGCTGAACGCCCACACCCGCTGCAGCGTCTTCGTCGCGTCATACGAGAACTTCCGCGGCCTCGGCGCCCGCGACTTCCTCACCGACCGCGGGCCCGGCTTCGCCGCTGCGGACAGACGACGCCTGGCATTATCGCGCGACCAGCCCGTCACCGCGACGACCTCGTCAAGCAACCCACCGCGAACCCTCTTCGACGCCCGCGCATACGCGCGAGCATACTTCTGCGTGATCTCGACCCGAGTGGCCACACTCAACTCACATCCCATGCCCCATCATCACGCCCCCACGAATTTCGCGGGCATTCTCACGTGAGGCACGACTCGCGCTTCGCGGGCACTTTAAGTGAGTCTCGTCGCGCCCTTTCCTATGTCGTTGGTTCGGCGTACCCTTGGCAACAGGCGACACACTCAATGTTCGCCATCGCCCGCGCGATGGCATGACGGCCCAGGGCAGTCCTCCAAGGTTCAACGTTGCCGAGCCACGAGAGGACCGTTGTTTTGCTTCGAATCATCTGGGTTATCAGCATCCACCTCCGCAACTTCATGCGCAGGTACATGCCCACGAACATCCTGCTCGACGTGATTCGCACCCGCCGCGGGCTCAAGTGGGGCGTGCCTGCGATGCTTCTCGCCGTCCCGTATCTCTTCGCCGCGAGCATCTGCACAGCTCTGATCGACGGGGGAGCGTCCCGCTGGCTCTACGTCGTTGCCCTTGTCTGCATCTGGAACGCGCTCAAGTTCATCGTGATCGGGCCGGTCTCAGCCGTGATCCTTCTTAGGGCAAGGAATGCGGAGCGCCGGAGCAGGCGACGTCAGCCACGCACAACCAGTGCACAATGGGCGTGAAGGGCGACGGGCGCACCAAGAGGATGGCAACCACCGACACATGCATCCGGTGGTTGCTGATGGCGCAGAACAGCGGCCGTTAGGGGATCTCGGGGCTTCCTAGCGTATTGCTGGCGCTTCTACGAGGGTGACGTCCCGTGGAGTGGTGGAGATTCCGATGAGGTCGCCTGCGTCGTAGACGTGGGTGAGCCATCGTGCGATGGTCAGTGAGAACTGTCTAGGAATCTCAACGTAAGGACACAAAGCACGATGGCTCTTGACCAGTCTGTCCTCCTCGAGCTCCTCGGGGAACTGAAACTCACCGATGTCACCGACCGGATCCGGGTCGCGACCGAAACGCTCTATCAGGAGCTGATCGATGCGGAAGCGGCCGCGTTCATCGGCGCCGGACCGTTCGAACGAACTCCGGAACGAACAACGCAACGCAACGGCACTCGCCCGCGAACTCTGACTACGACCGCGGGGGAACTGGATCTGCGGATCCCGAAGCTTCGACAGGGGGCATTCTTCCCGTCGTTGTTGGAACGACGCCGCCGCGTCGATCAGGCCCTGTTCGCGGTCGTGATGGAGGCCTATGTTCACGGCGTCTCAACGAGGAAGGTCGATGACCTTGTGAAGGCGCTCGGCGCGGACACCGGCATCTCGAAGTCCGAGATGTCACGAGTCTGCGCGAACCTTGACGAGGACGTTGCGGCATTCCGTGACCGGCCACTGGCCGACACCGCGTACCCGTATGTGTTCCTCGACGCGACTCACTGCAAAGCCCGCGTCGGCCGGCGGGTCGAGTCCCAGGCCGTTGTCGTCGCGATCGGTGTCGCCGCGGACGGGCGGCGCGAGGTCCTGGGCTTCGAGGTCGGAGAGACCGAATCGCAGCCGTTCTGGACCAGCTTCCTGCGCTCGTTGAAGACCCGCGGTCTCGGCGGGGTGAAGCTCGTCATCAGCGACGCTCACACTGGTCTGATCTCCGCGATCGAGACCGTCTTCGCTGGCTCCGCATGGCAGCGTTGTCGAGTGCACTTCATGCGCAACGTGCTCTCGAATGTTCCGAAAACATCAGGACCGATGGTCGCGTCCATCATCCGCACGATCTTCGCGCAGTCGGACACCGAGCACGTCTTCGCGCAGTTCCACGAGGTCGTGCGCATGCTGACACGGTCACACCCAAAGATCGCGGACATGCTCGAAGACGCGAAGAATGACATCCTCGCGTTCTGCGGGTTCCCGCAGCAGCACTGGCGACAGATCTGGTCCACGAACCCTTTGGAACGCGTCAACAAAGAGATCAAACGCCGCACCGACGTCGTCGGCACGCTCCCGAACCCCGCCGCGCTCCTGCGCCTGGCGGGCCACGTCCTGATCGAGCAGCACGATGAATGGGACGGCGCCGACCGCCGCTACTTCTCCGAGCACTCCATGAAACTCCTCACCACCACCGACGAGGAGGTGGCGACCCCGGAACTCAACGCGGCATAATCAAACCAGCTGGCCCGCACGGTGTCGAGAAACTCCACCACGCAGCGGGACGTCACCCGCATGGAAACCGTGCATCTCGTGACGTGCTCTGCATGACCTGAGCCGCAGAACTACGCGGGACTGTCGTCAGATCGAGAGGTTGGGACGCCTGGGGGTCAAGGGGTCGCAGGTTCAAATCCTGGCAGCCCCACAGAAAATCCCTGATTAGAAGGAATTTTTATCAGGAATTTGTTGTTTCCGGAAGCCGGATTTTTTGGTCCCCTCCTGGTCCCCCTCGTGCTTTCGGCAAAGTGAGGCTGTGGATAACGGAACGCCGTGCGAAGCCCTCCCTGTGGATAAGGGGGCCAAAAGGGGACCAGAACCGCTCCCAGCGTGGTCCTCGATGCCTGATACGGCAGTCGAGTCCTAGCAGTTCCGACTAGCAGCATTGAAGCGGCTGGCCTCACGGCACGACCGATGCTCGCAATCCCCGGCAGGTTGTGGATGTAAACCCCAGATCCGACACGTTCAGGCCCTCTCGTCTTGCTGCGCATGGTCAGATCAGGCTTGGAGCGATCGCCACGGCGACGAAACCTGACAAGAGTACGGCTGCCGCGAGTACCAGCGCGGTCGCCTGTACGCTCGTGGGGGCCGCCGGGAAGGCCGGTCCTGACCTGCCCTCTGGCGCGGCGCGGAAGGGGCCGGTGAAAAGGCGAAGGTAGTAGAAGAGACTGACCACCGTATTGATCGCTGCGACGACGACGAGCCAGACGAGTCCGCCATCCCACGTCGACGTGAACACGGCGAGTTTGCCGAAGAAGACAGCGGTGGGCGGGGTTCCCACCAGGCTGAGCGCGCCGATAGCCAGCGTTGCGGTCAGCCATGGATGCCGGCGTGCGGCACCGGCGAAGTCGTCGATATGCTCGCGTCCGGGAAGCGCAGTGAAGGCGGCGAAGACTGTCAGGTTCGAGATGCTGTACAGCACCAAGTATGCGAGCAGACTCGCAGGAGCAGTGGGGGCCGCGCCGATGACCGCGATCGGCATGAGCAGATATCCGACCTGACTCACGGTGGACCAGCCCATCAGGCGGCGCACGTTGCGCTGTGCCAGCGCGGCAAGATTTCCCACGGTCATGCTCAGTGCCGCGAGCACTCCGATGAGGAGGGGAACGTCGATGCTCGACGGCATCACGGTCACCACACGGGCGATGGCAACGAGGGCGCCGATTTTGGGGACTGTTGTTAAGAACGCGCCGACAGCCGTGCCTGCGGCTTCGGTGGCGTCGGGCACCCAGAAATGCCCCGGCACCCCTCCTGCCTTGAAGAGGAGTCCAATGATGGTCGCAACGACACCCAAGACGACCGCAGCGGTCGGGGCTGCCGCGAGGGCGGTGTTCATGGTCGCGTAGCTACTCGTGCCTGCGAGGCTGGTCAAAAGTGCCACTCCCGCGAGCAGAAGGACACCGAACAGCGCCCCCATCAGATACGTCTTCAGAGTCGCTTCGGCGGCGTGGGCAGTACGTCTGATCCCGATGAGCGCGTACAGCGGGATGCTCGTGAGAAGGAACGCCGCGATGAGGACGAGCAGGTCTGTCGCTCCGCCCATCACGACGGTGCCGAGGGTGGCCAGGAGGAGGAGCGTGTACGTTTCGCTTTCCCTGGGGGAGCCGCGGAAGTCGCGCCGTCCAATCAGGACCACGACCACCGTGCACAGGGGAGCGAGTACGCGCACGAGCGTTGTCGGGGTGTCGATGGCGTAGGTTCCCTCGAAGATCGCACCCCCCGTCTGACCGGCAGCTCCCGCGGCGATGCCCGCACTGACGACGAGCGCCCCGAGGGTGAACCAACGGATGATGACCTGACCTCGGCGTGGCAGGAAGCTGCCGCCGAGCAGAGCGATCACCGCGGCGGCGAGGAGCACCGCTTCGGGGATCAGCGCGGAATAGTTCATAGACATCGATGTCACGGGCCGAGCACGCCTATCAGCTGGTCGGCCGCGGGGGCGATGAGTTCGATCAGTGGGCCGGGGAAGATGCCGATGATCACGGACAGCCCCAGAAGCACAACGAGTGGGACGATCTCACGGGGCCGGAGGTCATCGAATCCGGGCGATAGGCCGGTGGTGGGGCCGGTGAAGACTCGTTGGAAGGCGCGCAAGAACAGCACGGCCACGATCAGAATGCCCGGTAGTGCCAGTGCTGCCCACAGCGTCGTGCCGATGCTGCCCGTGAAGATCTGGAACTCTGCGATGAATCCGCTGAAGCCGGGAAGGCCGAGGGAGGCGAACGCGGCGATGGCGAAGAAGCCCGCGAACCGCGGGGCGGGCGAGGCGAGTCCTCCGTAGCGGCGGAGATCGTAGCTGCCGGTGCGATCCCAGAACACTCCCGCGAGCAGAAACAGTGCGCCGGTGATTAGACCGTGCGACACCATCTGGATCACGGCGCCGGTGATTGCAAGGTGCTGCGCCTGTTCGCTGTCCTGGGACACGATTCCGGCGGCACCGACGGCGAGGATCACGTAGCCCATGTGGTTGATCGAGGTGAACGCGATCATCCGTTTCACGTCCGTCTGCGCCAGTGCGACGAGCGCGCCGTAGAGCACCGACACGATTCCCACCGCGACGATCACCCACGCGCCGGCCCTCCAGGCATCCGAAAGCATCGGCATCGCGATGCGCACGAAACCGTACGTGCCCATCTTCAACATCACGGCGGCGAGCACGACGGACCCGATGCTCGGGGCATCGGTGTGGGCAGGGGGTAGCCAGGAGTGGAACGGGAACGTCGGGGTCTTGATCGCCAAGCCGACCACGATCGCGGTGAGAATGAGGCCACCGGTCACCGCGTTGCCCGTGAAAGCTCCCGCCTGGGACAGCTCGATCATGTCGAACGTGTGAGGGGAGGAGTTCAGGTAGAGCCCGATGAATCCCAGCAGCAGGGCCAGCGATCCCAGGAACGTGTACAGGAAGAACTTAAGTGCGGATCGGCGGGCGTTGCCGTGACCCCATCCGGCGATGACGAAGTACATCCCCACGATCGACAGATCGAACCAGAGGAAGAACAAGATGAGGTCTTGGGCGGCGAAGAGCCCGAGGCACGTGGTCTGCAGGAACAAAAACAGCGCGGCCTGCGCGCGCGGTCGATCCTCAGTCCGGAGGGACCACACGGCGCTCGCGACGAAAATCACCCCGGTCAGCAGGAGCAGCGGGAGTGAGAATCCGTCGACGCCGATGTGATAGCTCGTGCCGACGCCCGGCATCCATGCCAGCTGCTCCTCCGCGACGAGGCCATCGCCGCTCGTTGGCCCGGCCACCGTGATGCCGGCGATCAGGGCCAGATCGACGAGGGTCGTGGTCAGCCACACCCAGCGTGCTGCGGCCGGCGTGATCTTTTTGAACACCGCGAGAAGGATGCCGGCCGCGACCGGCAAGAAGATGACAATGCTGAGCACGGGGCTACCTCACAACAATCAAGAGCACGACGAGGGCGACGGTGATGACGGCGCCAGCGGCGTAGTAGTCGGCGATACGACCAGATTGGGAACGTTGGGCAAGCCTTCCCGCCGCGCGGGTGAACGTCACGACGCGACCCACCGCACCGTCGACCTCGCCGTCGAGAGACCGCGTGGCGGCACCCGCCCGATCGAGGGCACGCGGCACGGCATCGATCGCCGCGTCGAGGCGGACATCGAAACGAGCCAGAACCGCAGCGAATGCGTCCAGCGGGCGGCCGACGATGGTGACCGCGGCACGCTCCAGACCAAACCAGGTCGCTGCCCCAGGAACAGGCGGAAGCCGATACCGCAGCACGACAAGTACGACGATGAGGGCAAGGAGCGCTGATGCCGCCAGCTCAGCGACGCTGCTCTGAGGCTGCCCTGCTGCGCCGAGGGTTTCGCGGAACGGAGCATCCACGCCGGGAGCAGCGAGGATTCCCAGAACAGCCGCCCCGACTGCCAGGACAACGAGCGGGCCGGTCGCGCCGGCAGGAATGTGCCGCGTTCCCGGCTGCTCGGCATCCCACCCCGCCTCACGCGCCGCGTCCTGAACAGGAGCCGCCCACGCCACTCCGATGATTTTCGCCGAGTACGCCGCCGCCAGTACCGCCCCCACCAGGCCAGCCGCGTACAGAGCGGGGCTCGCTTCGAGCGCGGCCGCGAGGACAGAGTCTTTGGTCAGCCAGAGCGAGAGCGGGGGGATGCCGGCGAGCGAGAGTGCTCCGATCATGAACGTCACTCCGACGAGAGGCCACCGCCGGCCGACGCCACGCAACGCGTGCAACTGTTTGGTGCCCGTTGCTGCCAGCCACGCGCCCGCGATGAGGAACAGCAGCGCTTTGGTGGCCGCGTGTGCGATCAGCTGCGCAGTTCCCCCCGCTGTCGCCCCGATGCCGGCGGCGAGAGTCACAAATCCCAGTTGCGCGGCGGTGGAGGCGGCGAGGAGCTGTTTGAGGTCGGACTGGCCGATGGCGATCACACCCAAAACGATGGTCGTGGCCGCACCGATCCATGCGGCCGCCCATCCCGCCCAGCCGGACGCGAGCAAGAGTGGACTCAGGCGAAGGAGCAGATATCCGCCCATGGCGACCATCGCGGCGGAGTGCAGCAAGGCGCTCACGGGGCTGGGCCCTTCCATGGCGCGGGACAACCAGAAGCTGAAGGGGAGTTGCGCGGCCTTTCCCAGGCCGGCGATCAGGACGCCCGCGGCGATGAGCGACAGCCAGGGCGCCGAGGCGCTACTCAGATCGTCGAGTTGCCAGCCCACGCCCGCGACGATGGCCACACCCGCAGCCAGATACAGTCCGAGGTCGGCCGTCCGCGTCACGGTGAATGCGACGAAACCCGCGGGAATGGTGCGGGCGTTCTGCCAGTGGAAGCCGATGAGAGCGTACGAGGTGGCGCCCATAATCTCCCACGCGGCCAGCAACGACACTAGCGACGTCGAGGTCACCGTGATGAGCACGGCAGCGATGAACACCAGCATCAGGCCATGGAAGCGGGCCTCGGTCTGTGTCCGCTCAGCAGCAGCGAAGACCAAGACGAGGAGCGCGACGGCGGTGATCATCGGCAGCAGGACGGCGGAAAGCCCATCGACAACCAGGGTGGCACCGCTCGGCCCGATAAAGGCCGCCTCCCACCTCGGCCGGGTAATGGCCGCAGTGATCGCGGCCGCCATTGTCACAGCGGCGACCGTTATCGATGTGACCGGTGCCATTCTGTCGAAGCGGCGGCCGCCGAGAAGGAGGGCGGTGCCGGCAACCGCGGGTAACGCGATCAGTGTGATCAGTAGGAGGCTCATCCGTTCAGGTCCGTTGCCGAATCGATCATGTCGGACCCGCGGGAGCGGTGCACGATCGTGGCCGCCGCGAATCCCATCGCCATCTCCACCGTCATCGCCGCGAGGATGACGATCATTAGGGTCTGGCCATCGGGCGTGGGCGCGAGGAACCACCACAGCGCGCCGGCCGCGAGGAGTACACCGTTGATCATCAGTTCGATGCCCATCATCACCATGACGACAACCTGCTGCGAGAGGGCGCCATAGAGCCCGACAGCAAAAAGCGCCGCCGCCACGACGAGCACGAGCGAGAGGGTCATTGGTGGTGCTCCCCTGCCATCGACGAGTCAGGCGGCATCGGCGTACCGTCGCCTTCTTCGCCGTCACGATCCTCACCAGGTGGGTCGGAACGGCCGTGCGGATTGGCCAGCACCAGTGCCGCGACAATCGTCGCGAACAAAACGGGGCTGATGACGAGCATCACTAGCATTTTCGAGCCCATGATCGCGTCGCCCAGAGACCTGACGAGGTCCGCGGCAGGTTCGCCGGCACGTGCGGGCCAGGGGATGACAAACGCTGCCACGGCCAGGAGCACGAAGACGGTGGCGGCGATGATCATCGAACGGCGTTTGCTGTGGGTCATATCCATGGGCATCAACGCCGGGTTCATCCCCATGAACATGACCATGAAAACGGCCATGATCGCCATCTCCATCAACATCATGAGGATGGTGATGACCCCGATGTAGTCCAAGTTCAGGACAACGAGGATCGCGCCGACACACACGAACGACATCGCAAGGGCGTAGGTAGCCCGCGCCATCGAGTTGACTACGAAGACGGCGATGCCGCTTGCGACAGCAACGACAGCGAACAACCAGAACAGCAGAGCCGCGATCACAGTGCACCCCCGTTGACGCCCACGATCACGGCGACGACGGCGACCTGAACGATCGTCAACGGCAAAACGATGACCCACGCGAGCCCCGCGAGACGGTCAGGGCGAATCATCGGGAAGAGTCGTCGCACCGTCAACATCCCCGCCAGCACGACCAGGGTCTTGATGAGCACCCACATCGACGGTGGCAGCCACGGACCGTTTCCGCCACCGAGGAACAGCGGCACCGCGAACGCGGCACCGGCGACGAGGACGGCGTACCGGCCCACGAGAACGAGCAGCCGGTCGACGCCGCTCAGCTCGACAAGCACGCCAGAGGCGATATCGCCGCTCATCGCGGTATGGAAAGGACCCCACGACGAAAACGCCACCACGGATGCAACGAAAATCAGGAATGCCACCGGCATCCAGACGACAAACCACAGGTTGCCCTGCGCGTCCTGCACATCGAGCATGCGAAGGCTCCCAGCCGCGATGGCCGGCGCGGTCAGCGCGAACATCAGCGGAAGCTCGTACGAGAGAGCGAGTGCGAGGAAACGGTATCCGCCGACGAGCGACCAGGAACTGTTGGCTCCCCACCCGAGCAACCACCACAGCGCCCACAACAACACGTCGACCGCATTGAACCACACCAGACCCACGGGCAGGTCGGCCAGAACGAAGGATCCGAAAGGGATCACCAGCATCTTTAGCATGGCCGCGATGACCAGGCCCGCGCCGGCGATACGCCACAGCAACGAATCTGCCCCCGCAAGAGTGCGGCGTTGCTGGCGAAGCAGGCGGCTCACCTCCCGAAGGGGCGCGGCGGCGGCGGTTAAGACCGGTGCACCGCCAGATCGAGCATCAAGCATCGCGTTCGCGGCCGCCGCAGCCCAGGCGACCACGACGAGACCGCCGCCCACCAGCAACACGGCGACAAAGACCGTGGCCACCTCACCCACGCGGCACCCGCTCCCGTGAGATCGCATGTTCCAGCCCGAGGGATGCCACGATCAGGCGAACGGTCGAGAGTTCTTGACCCACGACTGCGCTACGGATCACCTCGCTGGTCGCACTGTCCGCGGCGGACCCGAGCACCGGACGGCTTGGGGGAGCCGCTTCAGGGTCAAGCAACGCGGAGCAGGTGCGCAGCCAACCAACGAGTGTGCCACGCGGATCGATGGATTCGTCCGCCGCGATACCCTTCGCACTCCACGCCAGCGTCCGTGACCGCTCTGCGCGGCGGGTAAGACGGGTCAATCCGGAGCGAATCTTCTCGAGCGGTGCATCGTCGAGGAGGTCGTTGCGGACGCGCCGTGCCCGTGCGGCCATCGGATCCCAGCCGACGACGGCGAGAACTCGCGATGCTGCATCGCACAGGCGGGCGGCATCTTCCCGAACAGATCCCGCAGGCAATTCGTCGGCCTCACCCCACTCGATCTCCACATCGGTGACCAGATCACCATGCAACGTGCAGTGCACAACGAGCGCCGCGGGCCAATCCGACAGAATCGGACCCAGGGTGAGGTGGGTGGCATCCATCTCCAAGCCATCACGGTCCTCCGATCCTTCGGCAAGCGGGATACCGCCGGGGCCAGACATATCCATTCCGTGACCCGAGTGGTCCATGTCGTGTCCGGACTGGCCCATTTCGTGTCCGGAGTGGCCCGTGTCGTGGGGCATGTCCATGTCGTGTCCGGAGTGGTCCATTGACATCTCGGCGACGACGGGCGGCTTGCTCGCCTGCTCACTTCGAGACCGCATGCGCTGGGTTGTGGTGTCGCGGAGGTCCTCAACAACGGCATCCAACGTCGACGACAGGTCTGCAACATTGGTCACAATGGCGCGCGCACGAGGGGCGGGAACCTGCTGCCACACCGAATCAATCAGGCCGCTCAGCGCCGCCTCCGGTCGTCCGCAGACCAGCAGCGCGTCACTGTCTGCGGGCGCACACGCCAGTGCCCAGCCGCGAGCCGTGACCGCAGCCTCAACCCTCATCCGCAAAAGACCCGAGCCGGGGGCCTCGACGATCATGACGTGAACGCGCTTCACCGCGGCATTGGCCACCCACCCGGTCAGACCCATCGGAAGGCCCCTTCACGCCACGCCCAGACAACGCCCGCGACCAATAGCGCGAGAAACACGAACATCTCGATGATGGCTTCGGCACCGCGTTCGGCCACGATGACCGCCCACGGATACATGAACAGCATCTCGACATCAAAGGCGAGGAACACCAGCGCAATCGGGTACCAGCGTGCGTGATACCGGGACAGCGCATGTTCGCGTGGTTCCCAGCCGGACTGGAACGGGAGGACCTCCACTACATCCCGGGAAACCGCCACGAACCGACCCACCACGTACAGCAATCCCACCGCGGCCAGACCGAGGCCGATCACAATGAAAACGCTGATGTAGGGGGACATGCTACGCATCTCACTTCCAGATCGGCGACGATAGTTCGGCTATACCCGAGCCTAGGCTGTAGTCAAAGGAATCGCCGGGGTTCCGGCGGTTCATGCCGTAGCGAAGCGCAGACCGGTGAGAGCTGCATTATCGGAGGACGAATGGAATGGTTGGTGCGCACGGCGGGAGCAGTGGTCGTTTTCCTAGTACTCCGCGACATGTTTCACACTTTGGGCCACCCGGAGGGGCAGGGCCGCCTCAGTCGACTTGTGCTAGGGGCAATCTGGCGGATGTCACAGTACCGCCGGGGGCGCGGACGGCTGGGACAGCTCAGCGGACCCTTGGGGATGTTGACCGTCATTGTCGCAGGGGGCACGCTCGCGGTCGTCGGTTGGGCGCTGCTCTACCTACCCTCGGTGCCCGAAGGATTCATCTATAGTCCCGGTGCGGCCACGGACAGCGCGAACGCTCCCCTTGACGCACTGTACATCTCGATGGTCACGATTTCGACACTCGGTTTCGGGGACGTCGTCCCGGCCCCGGGATGGTTGCGACCGCCATCATCCAGGCCAGGATCGACCTCAGTGAATACTCCGAAACCTACTATTTTCGAGACACCGACCCCAACTCGTCGCTGGCGGCAACGCTGCCCTATGCCGTAGCCCTCGCCGAAATTGGGGAATGAGTCACGTCAGTCTGACATGCGCATCGCTGCACACCTACTGACCGGTGCGCTGGAGGAGTTCGCCGGGGTCCTCAAGGGTTGGTTCCCACGCACCACTCCTACGATGTCCGACTTGCTTGCGGCATATGCGATCGACCATGGGTATGACCCGTCAAAGACAACAGCTCGCCATAAGATCCGGGTCTACCCGCCCGCGGTATTCAATCCACTCGGATAGGGACGATAGGTTGTTCCGCCCCTGGTTTGATGGAGACTCCGATCGTCCCGAAAGGATGAGGAGCAATGCCAGCACTGAAGAAGTATCCGACGGAGTTGAAGGAGCGAGCTGTCCGGCTCGTGATCGAGTCGCGTGACGCCGATGGTGGCCGCCGCGGGGCGTGCACCCGGATCGGGCAGCAGCGTCGGCTGCATAACGGGAGTGTGTCCGCAGAAGGATGTTGGATTCGAGGTCGGCTGGCGCGATCGGTGCTGACCATCTTCCAGGCCCACCTCGGTGGCACTGCAGCGTGGGTTGCCGACCGTTGCGCGCTTCATGCGAGCGTTCGCGTCATTCACACTGTCCCCAGATGGATAGCCGGGGCGCTTCAATCTGAGAGATCTACGGCGGTGGGAACTGCCGATGCGCCTCACGTCCGGGCGGGCCTGTGGCTCGCCGTTGTTCTTGCCTTTGTTGGGCCAGCTGCCCACCGGGGCAAGCCAGCTCAGATGTCACTACCGCGCGCGGCAGATCCAATTTCAGCACGAGAGGGTGTCGACCTGTTGAATTAGCGCACTTCGGCGCGTAGCCTTTCGGAAGGCAACTCCAAACCTCGGTCGCTTAGTCACTAGTGATCTTTGGAGCGTGCATGTCGATAGTGGATTTGGGTCGTCTGACCCCCTCCGCCGGTGCGAGCTTGTCCGCGTTAAGGAGCTTCTTTAGTCCGAATTTCTTTCGACCAGACGAGCGTTGTTTGTCCTTCAGTGGCGATCTTCCCCCTCAGCCGTTTTTTGGACATCACGGAAGGTGTCGCCACCAAGGAAACCCTGTTTTGGGCAGTGTAGGTAATGCCGGTCGAGCGGCACGAACGATTGCCGTTTGCTCGACGAGTTGGCCTGGAACGCGAACCCGGTGCGTCGTGCGGGTTGTGGCGCGTATCGGTGGCTATCGCGACGTTGCTTTCACGAAACGGGGACAAGTCTTGACAATCTCAGCATCCGCGAAGGCAGTCACACTGTGAGGCTAATCGACGGCGTGATGCTCTTATGGTGGATTCTCACCGTGCCATCTTTTCTTTTCGTCGCCATAGACGTCCAGCGCACGCCAGCAGCAACAGTGATCAAGTGGGCTTTCATCATCCTCGTCGCCTTCACCGGCCCGATCGGTGCGTTTTTCTATGTGCTCGGTTGCCGAGAACCGCTCTACGGAGTCCACGAAGAGTATGTCTCGGTCCGGTGGCGCCAGGTGATGGGATCCACGATGCACTGCGCCGCGGGCGACGGCATCGGGATCATCGTCGGTGCGGCCGTCGGTGCGGGACTGGCCCTAAACTTTTGGCCCGATTTTCTCCTTGAGTACACCTTGGGGTTCGGATTTGGGTGGACCTATTTCCAAGCGTTCGCTATGCGGTTCATGGCGGGCGGATCGTACCGGAAGTCGCTGCGGATGACGTTCCTGCCCGAGTTGTTGTCGATGAATCTGCTGATGAGTGGGATGCTGCTCACAACTCGATTTTCGATGCGGGCAGTCGAGGGAGGGGATGACCCTACTCGTCCCGAGTTCTGGTTTATCATGTCGATGGCACTAATCGTGGGCTTCGCGTTCGCGTACCCGATCAATTGGTGGCTGGTTGCCAACCACATGAAGCACGGGATGTTCACCGTTCGCAAGGAAGCCGTGTCAGCACTGAACGGACGCGAACCGGTCACACCAATGCCCGCTGGGCCACCACCCGTCCAGCCCGGTATCCGCGTCAAGGCCGCGATGACTGTCCTCACGTTTGCGATCCTGGGTGGCACACTCCTCGTCATCACCCAGCTTGCGATCCGCTGAGCGTCGGAGTGCACACTTGAGGGGACACAACCCTCGTCAACCACTATCCGCGCGGGGTCTCCCTGAGGCTGCAGCGATCGCGGCAAATGGGATGTTCATTGACGCAATAATTGAAGTCTGGGTTGGTTATCGGAATCCATCCTCGGCCTTGGGAGGCGGCCCGTAGACTCGGGTGTGCAGGCACCATATTGCGGTCTGATCGGAGGACGGATGGATTGGTTGGCGCGCGCGGTGGGAGCCGTCACCATCCTGTATGTGCTCCGCGACATCTTCCACACGTTGGGTCATCCCGAAGGACACGGCACTCTGAGTCGTTTCGTGCTGAGCACGATATGGCGGCTCTCGACGTTTCGCGGCAAGCGAGGAAGGCTTGCTCGCCTCGCTGGCCCGGTCGCATTGATAACCGTAATCATGGTGTGGGGCACACTGGCGATACTGGGGTGGGCGCTCGTGTACTTGCCCTCCGTTCCCACCGGTTTCGTATATGCCTCCGGGTCCGAAACGGACGTGACGAACGTTGTATTGGACGCCCTGTACATCTCGATGTCCACGATATCGACCCTGGGGTTCGGCGACGTGGTGCCAGCTCCTGGTTGGCTGCGCGTCGTCACCCCGCTTGAGGCACTATTCGGGTTTGCGTTGCTCACTGTCGCGGTTTCTTGGGTGCTGCAGGTCTACCCGGCCTTGGCTAGACGCCGGGTGCTGGCGATCCGCCTTTCGTCGTTGCGGCGCACCATGAGCACAACCGCGCTACGAGACGCCGAAGCGACCCTCATCGCCGCGGTTCTGGAGCGTTTGTCGACCGATATCATCCAGGCTCGGATCGATCTCAGCGAATACTCGGAAACGTACTATTTCAGAGACGAGGACCCGAACTGCTCGCTCGCAGCAATGCTGCCCTACGCGGCAGAACTGGCCAGCATCGGAGCTGCCGCACCGCGCTCCGATACGCGTTTCGCTGCAAAACTGCTGATGTTCGCATTGGAGGGCTTCACCGAGGTGCTAAAGGACCGCTTCCCGCATACGGCTCCCATCATGTCCGATTTACTGGCGGCATACGCAGCCGATCATGGGCACGATCCTGTGAGCGGACAGGCCAACGAATAGCCACGCACACCGGGTGACTGGGCCCTGGGGCCCCGCGTCGGGGCAATTTTGGCGTCGGACGCGTCGTCAAAGGTACCTATTTTGGCGTCCTCGAACCGATCGGTACCGAGCCGATCGTCGGCATTTTTCCCTTCCGGGACGGAGAGGGGAGGGCGGACAGTGTGGTTACAGCCGTGCAGTGGTCCCGCCAATAAAAGCATCGTGATACTCGTCCACGATACGTCGCGTAGCTGCGCCGATTGCGCGATATTCGAACTCGGTGAGGTTGGCAAGTGAGACTCGAGCGGAGGTATCCACTACTTCGAATCCTTTCCCGGGAAGCAGCACGACTCCGGTCTCGTCGGCAAGGCGGAAGAGAAACTCGGTTCCCAGATCCTGGCTGATAAACCAGGCCTCGAAGTCGGCGCCGTAGAGTTTTCCTCCGAGCTCCTGCAGATCGATCAGACTGTAGTAGTTCACATCGTTAGGCTCGAACTCTGCGGTTACACCCATGCTGCGGTAGAGCGTCTGGAACCGCTGACGAATGAGCTGCTTGGCCGCAGTTTTGTAGTGGCCGAGCCTGTCCATCAGGCCGTTCAGGGCTAAAAGGGCCATCTGGGATTGCTGTGGCGTGGACAGTCCTGCGGTGTGGTTGAGGGCGACAGCCCGACTGTCTGCGACGAGGCGATCGACGAACGCTAGTGCTCGGGGCTCTTCCGTCAACGACGAATACCGAGCATCCAGAGCAGCCTTCTCGCTTTCTTCGTAGGCCGCCAGTCGTTCGTCGATGACGTTCTCGTTGTGCAAAGCGATGACACCCAGCCGCCAACCGGTGGCACCAAAGAACTTAGAGAACGAATATACGAGGAGGGTATTGCGAGGCAAGACGGCAAACAGCGAGACAAAGTCATCGGCAAAGGTGCCGTACACGTCGTCTGTGACGATGATGAGATCAGGCCGCTGGTTCGTCACGAGCTCTGTGAGTTGATCGAGCACGGCCGTGGAGAGCTTTGCCGACGGTGGGTTGCTCGGGTTCACGATACAGAACACCGTGACCGCGGGGTCGAGGAGCTTGTCGATCTCGCTTTGTGGAAGTTGCCAGTCGTCGGTTCGATCCATTCGGATGTCGACAATATCGAGGCCATATTCCGCCAGAACCGGAATCTCCAGGTATGGGGAGAAGATCGGCGTGGCGATGGCGATTTTTTCCCCAGGATGGATGAGCCGATTGACCGAGAGGCTGTGGAAGATGTAGGCCATCGCTGCTGTTCCGCCCTCGGTGGCGAAGACGGAGAATTCTCCAGCTGACGTGATCGGTCCGAACATCTCCTGAGCCAGATATGCCCCGACGATGTGCTCAACGTGGCGTAGCATCCGCGGTGGAGTTGGGTAGGTGCAGCCCAGAAAGGCTCCAACCATCTCGAACAGAAATTCGTCGCGGTCGAGTCCGAGCTGGTCCTTTACATATGAGAGTGCGGATCGTAAGAACGTGATCCCCTGGCTGTGATCTTGGTGGGCTGCGAATGCCTCGAAGCGTTGCACGATGCCTTCCACTTCGGGCAGCCCGCCGAAGCCGCTGTCGAGGTAGGAGTACGACCTTTCAGATTCGCGCATGGCGAACTCGCCCAGCGTGAGGAATGCCCATCGAGGAAGGGTGGCCAGGAAGTTGGGATTGCCTCGGCCCGCGTTGAGCATTAGTCGTTGGGGATCAGAGGAGGCGACCGCGATGAGTTTGTCTTTCAATTCGAACGGGCTGAGATTGGTGAAGCTGGAATAGTCCTGCGTGGACATCGTGATCCTCTTCTATGACTGATTATGCGGTGGCATTTGTGGTGACGAGGCCAACGATTACGGGGCCCCAGAGAGTGAGGAACACGTTGGCAACGGCGTATGTGATCGTGAAGGAGACCACCGGGGTGGAGTTTCCGGCCTTCTCCAGGAGAGCGGCAAAGGCTGGGTTCGAGCTGCGACCTCCGGCGACAGTTGCCAAAGCTTCGATTGGATTGCGGATTCGAAGCACGTAATAGGAGAAGAAGAAGGTCAGGATCGGCGGAATGAGGGTGACTCCAACCCCGAGCAGGAATAACGTAATCCCGTTTTGCTGGATTGCCACGAGAGCCTGTGGCCCAGCGGTGAGTCCCACAACTCCCACGAACACGGCGAGACCGAAGTCTCGCAGGAAGTTGGATGCTCCGAGGGGGAGGGCGGCGTAGCGCGGGTGTACGCTGCGCAACCATCCGAACAGGAGGCCAGAAATGAGCGCTCCGACGCCACTTCCCAGCGAGATGGGCACGCCCCACAGCCTGAAGGAGATCAGGCCAATCAGCAGACCAATCGTCAAGCCGATACCGAAGAAAACGAAGTCGGCGACTGCGGCAGCCCCGATCTTGTAACCAATCTTCGACTGCACCCGATCAAGATCGGTAGGGCGGCCGACGAAGTGAAGCTCGTCGCCTCGATTGAAGGTGAGATCGCCGAGTAGCGGTAGGTCGATGCCCATGCGCTTCGCGTTGGTCAGGTAGACCCCATGACGAGTATCCACACTGACGTGCTCATGTATTTCGCTAAGAGGTCGGGACGTCAGCGCCTTATTTGTCAGGATGATCTCTCGGGACTCCTCGACTAACCGGAATCCGGCAGGCGCTGGCACTTCGGTTCCGAGTAGGGTCGCGCCCGCAACTATCGCTTCTGGTGTTCCGGAGACGGCAATTACGTCCTCGCTCCGCAGCGTAGTGTCACCGCTGAAAGACAGAGATTTGCCTGCGCGGACGACGGCTTCAACAGCGGCATCCGATAGTGCGCCATCCAGTTTCAGCACACTCATACCGTTCGATCCTCGTGCTGTATCCATGACGAAGAATCGCGTCACCACGGGCCGTACGGCATTGAACTGTCCCGGGTCTAGTTCGGCGTTGCCGCCGGACATTGTTGCGGCCAGCTTGACGGCTTCAGCGCGGACATCCCACCGCTTGATCGCCGGAAGAAACCAGGTCACGAGAATGATGGGGCCGAGCGACCCGAAGATGTAGGTGACGGCGTATCCGACGGCAACGTTTGTCTGCATCGTTTTGGTCACTGCGTCAGACAACCCGAGGTTCGCTATCGCGTCGCCAGCGGTGCCGAGGATAGCTGACTGCGTCAGCCCGCCGCTGGCGAGCCCCGCCGCCATCCCTCGGTCAAGTCCGAACGCCCACGCCCCCAGCAGCACGGTGATGAGCCCGACAAAGGTCATCACGAACGCCGATACCAGTTGGTTGAGGGAGCGACGATTCAGAGCGTGGAAGAACTGAGGTCCTCCCTGAAAACCGACAGCATAGATAAACAGGGCGAAAAATATCGTCTTGATGCCGGGATCGATCGTCACTCCGATCTGGCCGATCACAACACCTATCAGCAGCGTCCCAGCAATCCCACCGAGAACGAAGCTGCCGATCCTGATTTTGCCTATCAGGTAGCCCAGAGCGATCGTGATGAAGAGAGCCAGCAGTGGCTGGGCTGTGAAGAGGTCGTTGAGGAAACTCATCAGTTGGCCGGCCCAATCTTGGGAGATAGCGAATTCTGTTTGGGAACAGCCAAGCGCGAAGTGACTCCGATGAAGGTGCGCGGATTGGTCGCTGTCGTCATGGGCGGTGTCTCGTTTCTGGTGGTGCTCGGCTGTTGATGGAATGACAGGAACCCTGTGGAGGTCAACGACGAAGCGATGCCGCCTGAGCTGGTGTCGGAGAGGTCAAGCCCGTCAGGCAGGTCGTTCATGGGACGCCGTCGGATGCGAGTCCGGGCTTGAGTCCGACCGGCGTGCGGTACCGGCTCGAAGTCAAAGACGTTGATGAGGCCGTAGCTTTCAACACCACAACCTACGGGTGTACTTCCGATGAAGTTCATCGCGATCCTTAGTCGAAAGCGGAAAGATATCCGCTGCCAAGGATTAGAGCAACTATCTGAAACTGTAACCCTGTTGGGGTGGTTCTCCTAGCGGAACCGAAAAGGAGTGCTGCGACATATCATCTTCCTGCGCTGGCGGCGATCTGATGGACCGTCACTTCGCGATTGCTGACCCGCCCGGAAACGGCCCTGATCGTCAGATTGCGGTCTCGAGCGTATTTTCTGAGCAGCGCGAAGGCTTCATTCATGCTGAGCGACAACTCGTTGGCGATCACACCCTTTGCCTGCTCGATGAGTATCCGACTGTCGAGGGCGCGGTGTAGCTGCTCCTCCATCAGGTGGCCCGTCTGAATCACGCGCTCTTGAAGGATGCCGATCGTTGCCACATCGGCGAGCGCTTGAGCCACTGCAGCGTCGCGAGCGCTGACTTCTTCGGATCTTGCACCGAAGAGATTCATCGTCCCGATAACCTTGCCGCGCAGTTTCATTGGTGTTGCAAGAGCGGAGCGGAAACCCTGTTCGAGGGCTGCCTTTCGAAACGCTGGCCAGGGTTTGGATTCGGAGATGTTCTTGACAGAGACGGAGGCGCCGGTTCGGAAACAGTCGATGCATGGGCCAGCAGCCGCGGCGAGTTGCATGACTTCGACGAGTTCTGCTGCTTCGCTGGTTGAGGTCATCAATTGCAGTTCGTCCGCTCCGTCAACGAGCATGAGCCCGCCAGCCTCCATCTGCAGGATCTCAGTGCACTGTTGGACAAGGGTGTGAAGCAGATCGACCATGTCATAGTCGGACGTGAGAGTGTCCGCGACAGTCACGAAAGCGTTGTTGATCTGTGTTTCTCGAGAGGTACCGTCCATCTGGTCCTGCCTTCTGTTAGTTGAACGCTACTCTGAGTCGTCAGGGAGCACGAGCGCCCGAGCGACGACGTAGTGCGCGACTTCTTGGATCGTCTTCCCACTGCTAAACGCGTGTGCCTGGAGCCGGGCGAAGGCCTCCGTAGCAGTGACACCTAGTTGAGAAATAATCATCCCAGTCGCTTGATGGACCTCACGGCGAAGGGCGGGAGACAGGATGGATTCGAGGGAGCTGTGGTTCTCAGCGGAATGGAGGGCATTCTGCACCGCCGACCCGGCCACGAACGCTGTCAGCCGTGTCCCGTGGGAGATGAATTCTCGATCGGCCGTGCGAGGTGAGGTGCTATAGAGGTCGACAACACCCACCAAAGCTGCACCCATCAGCATGGGGAGGGAGAACATAGATTCGACGCCAAGTCCGCGAGCTGCCCCCAGGAAGATCGGACAGCGGCAGTCAGTCACGCAGGCTAAATCGGGATAGAGGACAGCTGTCCGCGAAGCGAGCACCTCCCACCGAGGGCCTTCCCCCAACTCGAAGTGAAGGGCATCTAATCGCGCGGCCAGTGGCCCGCTTGCGCAGACCGTAGATTGACGACCATGCCGACCCGACACCGAAATCGATGCACCGGTAATTTCTAGTTCGGTCACAAAAAGGGCACACAACGATTCGTGTCCGAACTCGACCAGGGGGTGAGGCGGGGTGAACATAAATCTCCGGCGAAGCGTCGGGTTGATCTGCAAGACCGGGCGCAGCGATCGACGGCGCGGGGAGGACTTCACCATAGGCCCGAACCAATCCTGATTTCGCCGTGCTTGCCTCACGCGGCTCGTACTCCGCAACCCGGCCATGCTATTCAGCCGCTTCGGGCACGAAGTGCATGAGGCGGCTGTGGTGCGACGCGGTGCACCGGTGAGACCTGAGCCAGAATGCCGATGCCGTGCATATGCTCCTCGTCCATCCCAGCCACACCACGCACCCGACCTTCACCCGGCGCCGCCGTGCGAGTGCGCCCCTTCGTCTCCGACGTAGCGGGTTCATGGTGAATGCTCCGCCCAAGTTGTGTGCACTTCAATGCGGTGTTCTGGACTATGTGCTGCCGTCGGAAGGTATGTCTGGTGGGGGTCCTGCTGAGAGGTGTCCAGGCGGGCCAGCGCCGGGTATTCGCTGCTTGGTCACGGCGACCCACGTGCTTACCAGCACCAATGAGACACCTAGCCAGGTCCAACCGGCAGGTCGCTCGCCGAGCAGGATCACGCCGATCAGCAGCCCGAAGATGGGGATCAGGAACATCCACACGGTCAGGGAGGCCAGCGGTGTCCGTTGCGCCTCCACGAACCAGGCCAGCGTGGTCGCCGCGGTTGCCACCAGACCCAGAAACCCGAGCACGATCACGAATCGGGGTGTCCAGTCGATCGTCGGCGGTCCTTCGAGTATCAGGGCTGCACCGGCCAGCAGGAGACCGCCGATCAGGAAGTGGGCGGCACTGAGCACGACGACATCGAATCCAGTCATGCTCCGCACCATGAGTGTGCCCGCCGTGACCGCGGCGGCGGCGAGTAGCGAAAGTAGGGCCCCTGAGCCGCCGCCGCCGGGTACCGACACAACCAGCAGCCCGATAAAACCGACCCCCAGTGCCACACCGGTTCGTGCAGTAATTCGTTCTCCGAACAGTAACCACGCGGGCAACAGGATCAGCAACGGCTGGGCATTAGATAGCACCGCTGCGATCCCGGTGGCCAACCCGGCAACTCCGGCAAACATTGCGGCGAAGGCCAGGCTCACGTTGACCACCCCGAGTAGAGTGATCTTTCCCCAAGCTCCGACTGAAGTAGGCCAGGGTCGCCGCTGAAAGACGGCGACGACCGCTAGCGCACCGCCGCCGAGAAGCGCCCGCAGCGCGGCAAACCACAACAGCGGCGCGTCCCGCAACCCCCACTGGATACCGAGGAAGCAGACGCTCAGTGCCGCGGTGATCCACAACATTCGCAGCGGCGACGGTCGCCGGTTCAGCCCTCGGGCATCGCCCGCACCAGCTGTCATTGCCATCGACCACTCGAAGTCCGCCCGTGCCCGAGGCCTTGGCGTCGTGCGAGCAGCATCATGCTGATCCTCGAGCGAGCACTGATTGGTCAGCGCAACTCACCCAGCCCGACCCATGGCCCCGCAGTCTCGTGCTCTGATTCATTGCTGCTGCCTTCCGAGGAGTGGCGCACTTCCTCGGCGCCAGCGGCGCGAACGAGAGCAAGACCCATCCCAACACTCGCAGATCAAAACCCGACCGTAAAGCCGCAATCGGCTACTGGTCGGCTGAACGGTGATCGGCACCCATTGGCGTGACAGGATTCGCCGGCGTGCTTGACCCAGTCGCGCCAGCCAGCAAGCAAGATATAACTCGCCCAGGGTGTCCCGGTGGCGCCCGACAGCAGACCCGTACATCTAGTTGTGCCCATGGAGACCAAGGTCGAGACTCACAACACGCTGTACGACGAGATCGCGGCCCAGCTGCGGGTACTTGCTCGTGCGAAGGCACGAACGAGAGCCTGAGGAGGTTTCGGGGACCAAAAGGGGACCAGAATCATGCAAATCATGCATCTCGTGATGTGCTCCGCATGATCTAGCAACCGGAGTCATGCGGAAAGCGGTCCGGACCGATTAGTTTGGACGCCTGGGGGTCAAGGGGTCGCAGGTTCAAATCCTGTCAGCCCGACCAGAGAGAAATGCCCGATCAGAAGGTATTTTCAAGAGGTCGTAAGATCGGCGTTCGCGCCGGTCTTGTACCCAAGATCGTACCCACTGAACCCCTTGACTCGACATAGTCAAGGGGTTCAGGCGTTTCTAGGTGCGTGGGTCAGATCCTTCCGTTAACGCGCCGGGGTGAATCCGGTGGATAGCGCGGGGTGCTGGGAGAATCGATTCATGACGGTGACTGCCAGCCTGGAGGGTCTGTTCGAGGTCGAGCCGGGTGAGGCGCGGGCGCCGGGATCGGCTGCACCGGCGGGGGGGGGCAAGAAGTTCCGTGGGTATGACCAGGGGCAGTGTTTCCTGCTCCCGCCGAGTCTGGATGACTGGCTGGACGAGGATGATGAGGCCCGGTTCATCTCCGAGGTCGTCGAAGAGCTCTTGGATCTGACGCCGGTCTACGCGTCGTACGCGTCCGCCTCGGGTGCGCCTCCGTATGACCCGCGGATGATGTTGAAGCTGCTGCTGTTCGCGTACGCGACGGGCGTGACCTCGTCTCGTGAGTTGGAGCGGCGCTGCAAGCGCGATATCGCCTTCCGGTGGCTGTCGGGCAACCAGGCGCCCGACTACCGGTCGCTGGCCCGGTTTCGTCGGCGTCACCTGGATGCCCTGCCGGGGTTGTTCCTGCAGGTGCTGCGGGTCTGCGCGGAGGCGGGGCTGGTGCGGTTGGGGCGGGTCGCGCTGGATGGCACGAAGCTGGCTGCGAACGCGTCGCGGCATAAGGCGATGAGCTATGACCGGATCGTGCCGAAGATCGATCAGCTCCAAGCCGAGGTCGCTGCGCTGCTCGCCGAGGCGGAGGCGGTCGATGAGGCCGAGGATCAGCAGTTCGGCCAGGACCGGCGCGGGGACGAGGTCGCCCCGGAGCTGGCCCGCCGTGAGGGGCGCCTGGTAAAACTACGTGCCGCGAAGGACGCGATCGAGGCCGACGCCGCCGAGAAGGCGGCAGCCGTAGCGCGGAAGAAGGCCGACGCCGCCGGTCAGCCCCCTGAGCAGGCCGACGCGGCCGTCGCGACTGCAGTGGACACGGCGGCGCCGAAGCCGAAAGCGCAACGCAATTTCACCGATCCTGAGGCGCGGATGATGAAGACGGTCCGCGGCTTCGATTACGCGTTCAACGCGCAGGCCGTGGTCGATGAGGGCCACCAGATCGTGCTGAGCGCCGAGGTCACCCAGCAGGCCACCGATATCCAGCAGTTCGTCCCGATGGCCGAGCAGACCCTACGGAACCTCGATGCGGCAGGAATCGAGCGTTCCCCAGAGGTCGTCCTCGCTGACGCGGGCTACTGCTCGGAAGCTAACCTCGAAGCCGCCGACGATCTGGACGCACAGGTGTTGATCGCGACGGGACGGCAACGTCACGGCGAGAGCTTCCCTACCGCCGGCGCCCCGGACCCGGCCCCAGAGGACGCGAGCCGGCGGGAGCGGATGGCGCACGCGCTGCGCACCGAGCAGGGCCGCACCGACTACGCGCGCCGCAAAGCCATCGTTGAACCCGCGTTCGGGCAGATGAAGACCCGGCAAAACGCCGGACAGCTCCGGCTACGCGGACTCGCCGGCGCCCAAGGCGAATGGCTACTCCACACGATCTGCCACAACCTCCGCAAGCTCCGCGTCGCTACAGCCGCCGGGCTGGCGCCCGCATAGGCCTCCCCAGGGGTCCCTGGGCGTCACAGCACGCACCGACAGTCGCCACGAGCCCCTCGCCGTGCGATCCCGCACGCTCTCACACCGCAACGGCCCGCCCGTTCCCGTTCGCGACCGTCAGCGCGCGATGCCAGAGTCAACGCCGCGCGCCACGCCACCCGATTCTGACCCGCGCACCTAGCTGCTCATCCCGCCTCCCGAAGGCGCTCATTCATCCGTGCCGCAGCGTTCTGCAACGCTGTGTTGTCAGTGTGCAGGTACGCACGAGTCGTCTCGACCGATGCATGCCCGAGGATGTCGCTCACGACGTGGATCGGGATCCCCGCGTTTGCGAACCAGGTTGCACCCGCGTGCCGAAGGTCGTGACGGCGCAATCCCGGAAACCCGAGTGATGCAATCATCTGATCCCAGCCGGTTGCATCACGCAACGCTGCGGTGGTGATGACGCCGCCGCGCGGTCCACGCAACAGCGGCAGGTTGCGCGCCCGTTGCGCCGTGAGCCTGCGCAGCACTGGCTCGAGTGGCTCGATGATCGGAACGCGGCGAACTCGACGCCCCTTTGGCGGCTTGATGCTGAGGCCGCCGGCGCCGGGAAAGCACTGGCGCTCGATTGTGACTAGCTTGCTCGTCCAATCGACGTCGCCAACAACGAGCCCGGCGACTTCTGACGTGCGTGCGGCAAGGAATGCACTGAGCATGACGTGGTCGCCGTAGCTCTGGTGGATCGCAGCGCAGGCCTCAGCGATCCATGCAACCTCATCGGGCGAGGGAACGGGACTTGCACGCTGAAGCTCCGTGTTCTGGTGGTAGCGTCTGTCGGCGCGGTCGCGCATGGGATTGCGAGCGATGAGATTATCGCGCACCGCTTCATCGAGCATTCGTGTCAGCGCGGCGATCGTGCCCTTGAGCGTGGAGCGAGAGTGCTCGCTCTCCCAAAGGTCGATGGTTCGATCTACGAGCCCGGTCGTGATGTCGTGAATGCGCAGATGCCCGAGGGCAGGCAGGACCCGGAGATGGAGCCCGGCACGATATCCGGCAGCGGTCGAGGTCGGGTCGACGCCGCGGAGGAACCGGCCTCCGATCGAGAGTGCGTAGTCGCTCAAACTGATGAACGGATCGATCTTATGAATCGAACTCGCTCGCATGAGTTCGAAGAACTCCCGGGCGCCGACCTCATCGTCAACCGTGACCGAGCGACTCCGGCGCTCGCGCGATGACGGGGCAGTCCAGCGGACTCTGGCACGAAATCGAGATCCGCGTTTCAGCGTGTCGAGGTGGAGGCGAGTTCCGGGCGGCGGGAGAGCGGGTGGGCGAGTGATCATCCGATCAAGGATCTCGCCTCATCAATGTAAGTATTCCCCGTCCTTCTGTACGAGACACTGTCATGCAGCCGCCACAGCGATCAACGAGGTCGGCGGACTCCAACTTGCCTCGGAACTCCTCGAACACGCTGACCCAGTCGTCATCCGCGAGCACCACATCTGCCGCAACGAGACGGTGAACCCCCTCGCGGCGGAGCAGGGGCTCAGCGAGGCGAGCTGATCGTGCGGGCGTGATCGATTGTTTGATCGGCCGTGCAACCTCAGCCTCCCAGCTTGTGACAGATACCTGCCACATGTAATGAGTTGGGAGGCGCACTGCCATCGGTGGATTCCTGACCGATTCCCGCCTGTCGGTTTGCCTAGAAGGCCCCAGAATGGTGCGGTAAAGTTGAGTGCTGGCATACGAAATGCATGAAGGAGGACGGCGATGAAGCGCAAGGCGATCGACCAGGCCGCTGTTAAGCGTGCCGCCGTACGCTCCACACGTGAGTCAGCGTCGCTGGAACGACGAACCGTGCCGGCAAACTATGTTCGGTCGGCAAAGATCGGACGCTTTGTCGTGGCCCGTAGCACGCAGAAGTGACGCTCGATCCGGGTTACGGCGAGACTCCGCTCCCGTTCGATGAGCTGGATGCCCTGACTCCGGCGGCTCGCGAAGCCCTTGAAGAACCGATCACGAAAGCGGCCGTCTACGACCTCGAACAGGCCGTTGAAGCCGAGGTGACGGAGCAGCTCATCACCGACGTCCTCGAAGACCGACTCGGGCTTGACGAACTGCTCTCAGATCGCTTCCTGCGAGAACTGCACCAGAGACTGTACGGGGATATCTGGATCTGGGCAGGGACGCACCGGCGTCATCTCTTCAATCTCGGAGTCGACCCTGCCTACATCGCGCTCGAGTTACGGACCTCTATCGAAACCATCCGGTATCGATGGGATCACACCGAGGACTGGACACCGCGCGAACTCGGTGTCGCTGTGCATGCTGAGTGCGTGCGGATCCACCCATTCACTGATGGGAACGGCCGGAGCACCCGCCTGTATGCAGATCTGACGTTCCTCGCTGCTCAGGAGTCAGAGGACGTCGAGATGTACAACTGGTCGATCGACAAGAAGCCGTACATTGAACTTCTCCGTGCGTACGACGTCAATCGTGACCCCAAGCCGCTCGCGGCCTTCATCCCCATATACAAGCTCTAGCGCCGCGATCTGCACCATGATTTTGTGACGGGTGTGTCAGGAGCCCGAGACGAGACTGGGAAAGTTGGGATGCTCTTGACTCAGCACTCGCTTTGTTCTTCTAAGACGACTACGTCTGTGATTGGCCCTCCGGCGATGCCAGGTTCGAGGATCAGGGCTGGCGAATAGCGTGAATCACTCGTATCGCTGTTCTCCCACTCATAGACCACCGTGCGGAGGGTGTTGAGATAACGCCCGATGAGGATGGCCATCGGATAAGGACCGTGGAACGCAAGATGCACCTCTGCACGACCGTTGGCGGCGGCTAGTTGTTTGATCTGCCGCGCGATGGCAGCGCTGAGCCGTCCTGCCTCTCTAGAATCGATCCGATCTGAACCGGTAACTGAGATCACGGCTGCTGTCGTGAACGGTTCGGTTGAATCATGCAAGAGACGTTCAAAGGCTGTCTCGTCGGGAGCGGGCGTCAGACTGATGAAGATCGCGGCACGATCTGGGACCTCAGGTTGACGGGGTCCCGGAAGAGTGAGACGCGTGCTGTGGACTTGGGTGATCATCGGATCGTCTTCGGGGGTGACAGATGTCCAGATCTGATCGCGAGCATCGAGCACCTCGACGTTGCCGATCTTGGTTTCAGGAAGGGCTGCTCCGATAGCAAGGGCAACCGAGAGGTGTGCCCCGCCGGAGATCCGTGCAGTTTTCGCGCCGGAGGCGTACACGGCGTCTCCAGTGAGCGGGAGAGTCGTCTTGAGGTGTTCAAGCCCATCGCGGGAAGGAAAACGTCCGTTGTCGGATGACTTGATGCGGATGTGTAGGTCGTCTTCGTCGGCTTCGAGGGCAAACGGCGTGGGGCGGGTCTGGACACGGATGCTGAACGGCCGCCCCTCCTCGCGGATTTTCGGTCGTCGCTGCTCGACCCGGTGCATGAGTAGATCACGCACGATTTCTACTTCACCGGTCGGAGCCAGCATGTTGCTTTGCTTCTTGTCTGCGAGCGTTCGCGCGGGTGAGAGTCGTAGGAGGCGGTCGGGTCCGTCGTAGTCGCACTTCGATCCGTTCCCAACCCGGGGAATCGCATTTGCGATACACAGGCTGAATGCCGAATCGTTGTCGAGTTCGAGTAGGCGAGGCAACTCGCGTTCGCGAACGATTTCGCTGTAGACGATCTCCGGGGTCACGACGAGAACACCAGCCGAGAGCCCTTTGGTGAGCGCCTGTTCGAGCCGGTCGATAGTCGTCCCGGCTCGCAGATCGCTGTTATCTCTCCACACGACAAGCCCCGCGGCTCTCAGGAGGCCCTCGAGAGATTCGGCATGGGGCGTTCCGTCTGACTGTCGGTACGAGATGAAGACCGGACCGTCTCCGCGCACGGCTCCATCGGGCAAGGGGCCCAAGGGCGCGAACCTCGACGCTGGGAAGGAAACGTCCGCTTTGGTACTGGTGATGCGACCCAAGCGGTGCCGTTGGGCGACCAGTCCGATGAACGGATCGGTTCGGCCAGGCGCATAGACCAGCAGCGCTACTGGGCCATCGCTGCTTTTCGCGATTGCACGCATGGCGGCGACGTCCGTCGGACTCGGCCCCGAGGGGGCGGGATGACTGTGCCATTCGCCGATATAGCCTGTCGGATCGTCATCTGCTCGTCCAGCGAGGAATTCTTCAAGGAGCTCGTTCGCCCGGACGTCGTCTCGAACGTAGCGATTAGTGCCGGCCTGCCCGTCGACAGTCAGGGCGTGGGTAACAACGATGTTGCGTCCCTCCCTGTACCCGAGAAGGACCCCGCCCGTTTCGAGCGGAAGCTGCTTTGCATTCTCGGAGGCGATCGTCTCGTGAGCATTGCCGCTCAGCTCGATGCGAGCAGGCAAGCGCGTCACAGTTCACCTCCTTGTGGGCTTGATGCGATGGTTCGCACCTCTCCCGCCGGATGGAGCGGGCTGTTCGTCAGTAGTCCGAGCGCATGTCGTACCGTTGCTGCAGCCGCTTCAATCACCGCGTACGGCGGAGTTGGTGAGATTGGGCTTCCGCATCCGGCTTCGAACACATCCGCTGTGGAACGCTCGGCATCGAGCGCCGAGGGCGGGTGAGGAGTGGCGCCGTCGAGTGGCGGTAACACGTCGATGCGGTACGTGGCACCATCGTTCTGAAGCGCAGCCGAGAGAACGCGTGTTCCAAGCGACTTGGCCGCGACATGGAGGAGTGCCGTGGTCGCGAAGTCAGCAGTCGCATTGACAACAAGATCGTGATTCTGAAGAAGCTCGACGGCTGCGTCGCCGGAACTGATGTTGTCATCAACGACTTCGATGTCGGAACCCTGGATGTCGGCGCGAGCCACAAGGTGACCCTTTACAGCTTTGCCCTTCGTCAGCCCGACGGCTTCGGGGCCAACGAGATGGCGAACGAGGTTGCCCGGCATCACGACGTCTCCATCAACAAGAGTCAGATGGCGGACACCGGATCGCACGAGCGTGTCTGCCACGAAGGAGCCCAGTGCGCCGACACCAACGACAGCGACACGGCGATCACTGAGCGCGAGGGCAAGGACGCCTGCCCGAGCCTGTCTGGCCGCGTTGGTATCTGCTCCTGAACGAAGGCGTCTGACGGCGATCCCGCCGGCGGTCGTCGGCCAGACGTCTAGAGCGATCGCGCCGTCGTGAGCGCCACGTCGATAAACAAGAACGAGAACGGCAACTGTGTGGTCGCGAATCCGGCGTTCCAGATCTACTGTGGGATCGATCAGCGCCGCAATGTCGTCCCACGTTCGGGGAGGGGCGACCACCTCTCCAAGGTCGGCAACGTATCCGAACCGGTCCTTGCTGTGTTTCGAGACCTTCGCTGGTCGCGTGCCTGTTCCGATTCGCATGACGTCGTTCTTCGCGGGACGGAAGCGCACAAAGCCGTTTCGGTGCTGCTCGAGATCATCGTACAGATAGACACGAGCGTCCTCGGACAGGTCGAAGTACCGGTCGAGGTCGAGATCGAGACGATCGTCTGGCCAACCGGCGTCTGCTCGCTCGAACCAGGCCGTGATGTGCTCGACGAACTCGCTGGCCTCGGTCCACCACAGTCCGTCATGATCGTCCTCGGCGATCAGGCACAGTGAGCCGTTGAGCTCCCGGTGCCAGGACCAGGGCACAAGATCGAGCTCAACCGGGACGACACGCGGCGGCTGGAACGGGAACCGCGACCGCAGCGTGATGAGCACCTCCGTAGCTCTACCGGAGTGCGAGATGGGTCCCCTCCATCCGGCGTCGCTTTCGGTGAAGCCGCCACGGATGAGACCCTCTTCAAAGTGTTGCCGCGAGTAGGCGATGTAATCGTCGTACACCGTGAGGCTCACCCGAAAGTCCTTGTACCAGCGGGCACCACCCGGGCACCAGCAAGGATTGCGGACGCGCGCTTGCTGCCGTCTTCGTTGAAGCCGGGCGGCATCGGGAACACCATCTTGTCGTCGCCGTTCTTGCCAAGGAGTTTCTGGAAGGCAAGCGCCGCCTTGCCCTCATCCTCCTCTGCCAGGGCATCATCCGCTGAGATGGCTGCATCCGCGAACCGAGTTCGCGCCGCCTCAAGTTCCTCGTCCGAGGCACGTATGTGAATCGTCGCACCAGCCAGGGTGGGGTCGTTCACACCGATCCCGTACGTCACGAAATTCTCGATGATCTTGCTTACCTTGGTCAGTGCGGACACGTAATACTCCGCTTGGTCGCTCCCAGACACGGCGCCCGACGCGAAGGCCTGGTAGGTCGCCAGTTCGAAAAAGAAGCCCCCAGGCTTCTTTTTGCCGAGTTGGGCGCGCCGGGTCTGGCGGAGCAACTTGACCGTCGGTACGTAGTAGCCATCGTGAGCTGCGTTCATCTCGCTGGACAGTGAGGTTAGTCCCTCAGGGTTAGTGCGTACCCACTCGTTCTCGTCACCCTTCTGCGGGATCTCCCATGTCTCTCCGTCCCAATGGGGACGAGCTGGGACGGCATCGACGTAGAGGTCGTACTCGGGGAAAGAGACCTGGAGGCTGCGGTCTTGACGCTTGGTACGTCGGTGCCCGTCGGAGTCAGTGCCGAATTCCGCGTGCAACACGGCAAAGAACCTATCGAGGATGTCCTTCGATGTGACGTCGCTCGGCATGTCAGGGAGGCGCACGAATACGTCGACATCTTTGATGCGTTTGATCGACACGTTGCGCTTGTATGAACCGATCAACACGGGGGAGACGCCGTACTCGGTGAGCTTGGCGTCCGCCTCGAGGGCATCGCGGACCAGCCGATGCGCTTCTGGCGCGTTGGTCTTGTCATCGCTGGGCTCGATGGAACTCAGCGCATCCTTGAACTGCTGTTTGAGGTGAGCCATCGGCTCCTCCGATTCGGATTGTAGGGGGTCGGTGTTCCGAGTCTTCCTCACACCACCCGACAGTGCGAGGAAGACTCGGAATGGGGGCTACTTCTTCTTGCCGCTCTTGCCAGTGCTCTCGTTGGTCGTCGTCTTGGGGTGACTCTTCACGGTTGACTGCTTCACAAAGCGCCCGGTGATGGCGCTACGCCCTCGCTTACCTGCCATTGCTCTCACCCCCTCGTGTTCCAAATTCGATGTTGTGTTTCAATTCTAACACAGCCGTGTCGAGAGTGACTTGGTGTTGCACATGTGAGACACTCGAGTATGGCCAAAACAACGATCAACACGGCCGCGCTCTACTCGGCGCTCGACGCTGCCCGCCAAGAACGCCAGCTCTCGTGGCGAACGCTGGCAGGTGAGATCGGTGTGAGCCCGTCGCTGCTCTCAAGGCTCGGCAACGGACTGAAACCTGACACCGACGGATTCGCAACGATCATTGCATGGCTCAGGCTCCCTGCCGAGGGCTTCTTTGAGCGCGATGGCGAGAGCAATGCCGACGACGCGCGTGAACCAGATCTCATGGCGCAGCTCGCGCCCCTTCTCCGGGCCCGCAAGGATCTAAGCGAGACGGATATCAACTACCTACAGCAAGTAATCGGCCTCACCGTTGAACGCGCTCGGGCGAAGGGATGATCTGTGCGTCGCGGATTCAAGACCGAGGCGAAGCGCCTTGCACTGGAGCTTCGGACTGAAATAGGCCTCGGCGCGCACGCGCCCTTCGACCCGTATGCCTTCGCGTTGGAGTACGGAATCGCTGTCGTTCGACTCAGCGAACTCGACGGAGCAGCCCGCGAGCATTTCCTGAAAGAACAGGGGAGCGCGCTGTCAGGCGCGTTGATCCCAGACGGCACAGGAGCTGTGATTCTGGAGAACGATGCGCAACCGCTCACACGGAGGCGGACCACAATGTGTCACGAACTTGCACACGTTGTTCTTGAGCACTCATTTGGTGTCTCGCTGTCCGACGAACGGAAGTGCGGGCTCGGCGGCCAGCAGGAGGAGGAAGCCAACTGGCTCTCTGGCGAGATGCTCATTCCCCACGACGGCGCCTTCCGGCTGGCCCGAGCCAACGCCACAGATGAGCGTGCAGCTCAGGTGTTCGACGTGAGTCTTGCGGTTGCCCGCTGGCGAATGAACCACAGCGGAGCGCGCAAAGTCATGCAAAGGGCTCGTGCCAAATGGGCGTGAACCACACATGACCAACTCGATCAGCGCCTTTCCCCTCGGGACTATTGAGGGTGTCGCCAAGATCGTCGGTGACCTTTACAGTGGCACCGAACTCACACGCATCATCGCCGAGGTGCCGCTTCGCTCTGACCCGGGCGAAGGACACACCAAATGGCGTCGACTCGCCCACGCTGTCTCCAGCAATCAAGCAAAGATCGGTAATGGGAATGCGCTGGTAGCTCTCGTGCGGGCGGCAATGCGGCCGGAACGCACACTCGATCGCAAGTCCCGCGCAGACATCGCACGCGATGAACTCAATCAGGTGCTATCGCTGGTGAGCCTCAAAGTGCTCGCTGACGGACGAGTAGCGACGGCAAAGAGGGCGTCTACTGACACTGAGGCGCTGGCTCGCTCTGAGCGGCTCTACAAGATTCTCGAACAACGCGGAGCACATGCTGAAGTGCTTGCGTACTGCCGCGAAGATCTCCTCCGCAAGGATTACTACGAAGTGGTCTTTGAGGCCATCAAGGGTCTGGGGGCACGAATTCGTTCTCAGACCGGTGTTGATGCCGATGGATACGGCCTCATCGAGAAGTCGATGGCCGGCTCAAGCCCATTACTCCGGATCAACGAAGGGCTAACCCGAACCGAACGGGACGAGCAACTCGGCATAGCCAACCTCGCGAAAGGTCTGTTCAGCGCCTTCCGGAACCCCGTGGCTCACGAGCCCAAGCTGTACTGGACGATGAGCGAGCTGGACGCACTTGACGTTCTGGGAACGCTGTCCATGATCCATCGTCGGCTGGACACAGCGACCTCACGGAACGGTGAGGGAACCTAAGCATTGCTGGAGCTATTTCAGTCGACCTAACAGCGCGGATCGCGAGCGCGGATGCGTCGCTAGCTGTAGGTGGGGTTGTTGTTGCTGGGCTATCGATCAGTAGTCGATTCCCCGCCACCCGAGGCCTGACCACCCTCCTGTGGGATGCTCTGGACACCGACGTCGCCACGCGATCAAAGTTGGCCAGCGCACTCGGGCGTAACGATGCTGACGCAAAGTCGCTTGTGGGTGACGACTGGGCCGACGTGGAGCAAGCATGGGCGGCGGTCGCGGGTAGCCCAGCCTCCCGCTACAGGTTCCAAAATCAGTTCGCCAAGCTCGCAGCGTGCTGCAGGCTAGGCCTGCGTTCGCGGATCGAAGCCAGCCGCAGTGCGCGGCACGAGAGTGGGCTCGATCGCCTCACCGAGGTGGTGGATGCGCCAGCTGCTGATTGGCACGACCGCGATCTCTGGGCGCCACACGAGTGTCACGTGCATTGTTGCGGGGACGGCGGCGATGTCATCGTTGAGATGCGCATCGGTTTCGACGAGGCGCACGTAGGCGACGTCCGGTGCCCCGATACCGAATAACGCTGTGGTGCTGATCTTGAGACCTGATGAGAAGACGGATCGAGCTCGGGAGAAGTCTTCCCAGGTGCCAAGCGATTCGGGAGTGACGAATGCGCCGCCTAACAGTTCTCCAGCGTTCGCTTGTTCCATCTCGAGGCCGGTACGAAATACATCGACGAAGAGTGATGGATGCCAATCGGGGCGCGACTCGTAGGTCACCATCGCGTCGTCTTCTTCGGTCCAGTCAGTCGGCTCGTCGCTCATCTGCCCATAGTGGCAGGGGGCGCCGACATGAGGGCGAGGCGGTCCTCGGTTGCGTCGGTGTGTCGGATCTAGGGGGCCTCTGCGCCGCTGAGGGCCGTGCGGACGCTGTACGCGGGGTCGTCGGCCAAGACAGCGCGCACATCTGCATGATTCCCATTGGCTTGGTCCGCGAGTGCGCGTGCGAGTGCTCGACGGACGCGCGCGTCGGGGTCCCGCGCCAAGCGGATGCCGAGGTGTTCAGGTTCGCCGTGCTCAACCCACTTCAGCGCCACCAGACTTCGGATAGCCCATCCTTGCATCGAGAGAAACGCAAGGTCGTCTTTCACCGTGTCACCGAGACGTTGCAGCGCGATGGTCGGCCAGTAATCGGCCTTTTCGCCGAGTAGCGCGTAGACCACGCGTCGGACTTCTCTTCGCTGGTTATCGTTGCCTGCGAGGCTGGCGGCAAGCGCTAGCGCCTGCCCGCTACTTCCCTGGGGCATCCCGTTCATGCGGAAGCCGCCGAGCTTGTGGGTGTACTGGCCGTTGAGTTCGTCGTACTTCGACGGAGTGGGCGAGGTTGCGAGTCGCATGGCAGTCTCAAAATGACTTGAACGGTGGGCTTTATTGAGATGACGTGTGAGATTGCCTGCCGCGTTTAGATAGTCCGCGCGATCGCTCGAGCCAAGGTGCGGATCATCTGCGCGAATCAGTAGTTCGGTAACCGCGGTGTTGATTGAGTCTGAGGGCAGATGACGGATGAGAAGTGAGTCGCCGATCGCATTCGTGCCGACGCTGTAGACGCCGGCGACGTGGGCAAGCGGTGTGGTGAGCCGCGCCAAAGCATCGGTCGCGACGGCCGGATCGATGTCGGTCGGGTTGGCGAGTGCCAGCGTTTCCTGTGCCCAGTGGTTGCGTGCTGCGGCGAGTACGGTGAGTCCGTCGCGTGCGAGCGTCTCGTACTTGCTGATCGCATCGTGGGCAGTCTCACTTCGCGCGCCCTGCGCTCTGCCCAGAAGCGGCACAAGATGGGCGATGGCCCGTGGAGCGAGGTTCGGATGGCTGAGCGCGATTCTCGCCACAGCAAGCGCTTCATCGTCATCGTGGAACCGGTAGTGGTTTTCCTGCACCTCCGGTTGCCGCTCAAAGTGCTCCAACGCGGCGGTCGCCGGTTCGAGAGCGATGCGGCCGGCAATACCCGCCAATGCTTTGATCGCGTTGTTATAGCGCGAGGTGGCAAAGGAGCGCAGATCGGGTCGGGTACCTTCCTCGGCTGCTGCGAGCTCCGCAACGATATGCTCCGCGATGAAGTCCACGAGGGTGTCCGGCACGAGATCCGCCTGGGAAGCGATGAGGCGGTAGGTGGCGCCGACCGTCCAGTAGTTCGGCGCGTCCAGATTTTCCGTGATGTCAAGGAATTGAAGCGGCAGTGACTTGCCCAGTGAGTCGATCTGTTTTGTCGCACCGACCTGCGCGAGGTGATGAGCGGCGAGGGTAGGTTCGTCAGAATCGATCAGGATCGAGGCAAGCACGCGCCGCGCGCGTTCTTCTTCTACCAAGTCGCTAGTCGCGACCGCATCGCGCAGCGCGCGCTGCGCGGAGATCGCCGCAGATCGCAGGGTGCCCTCGTTCAGTCCTGATAGCGCGTCGACGTAGGCGTCATGGGCCGTCGGCACGATTGGCCTTGAGGTGCCCATTTCCCGGACAGCGGTTTGCAGAGGGAGTAGCTCGTTGCTTGTGAACGGGTTCCAGCGTGAGCGGAAGGAACGCCTGCTGAAGATCCACGTCGATGCTTCGCCCCACTGCGAGGCAAGCGACGCAAAGCCGGAGGCCTCATCCCAGGCCAGGTCGGCTTCCTTGAACTTCTCGTATCGAGCGAGGCTGCGTGCGTGGCGAGCGGCGATGAGCCCGGAGACGCTATATCCGTGGGTGATCTTTCGAGCATCGGCAAGAAGCTCTGCCCAGTCCTGCGTCGACTCGGCGATGATCAGGCGAAGGCGAGTGCGTCGTATTTGATCGAGACCAGGAAGACGGGACAGCTCGGCCAGGGTGGGGACGGCGCTGCTCAGCCAGTCGGAGCGGTCGTTAGCAATAGCTGTTTCGCCCGCAAGGAGCGCGAGGCGCACCTGGTCCTCGGGCTCCCCAAGCCGCAGCTCCTTGATGTCCGGAAGGTAGCCGAGCGGATTCATATAGAGGTTGATCGCGCTTTCGGTGACCTTGCGGCAGGCATCTACTGTTGGGGCAATGTCGGCCTGAGTTGTTAGCTCCGCGAGACGTGACTGCGTTATCTGGGCGGTTGCCGCGAGGCCTTGCTCGAGTGCCGACCAGAACTCATCGAGAGTGTGGCGTGCCGCCTCCTCGGCTCGTCCGTTGAGAGCCAAGAGGCGCACGCGCTCCTTGTCGTGAGACGCCGCATGAGGCTTGAACCCTGCATTTTGCAGGGCAGCCTGCCCCTTCTCGATGAGCGCAAGCGCCTGTTCGGGATCGGTCGTTTCAGCCGCCTTGTCGAAGAGCTCCTGGGCGCCCGTGGAGACCTCTGGGGTGCGTGCGATTGCCTCGCGCACCCCGGCAGCATCGGCGGTGGGGACTTGGGTGACGTCGATCTTGAACTCGTGACAGAAGGCCTCGGCGGTGGGCATACCGAAGTACTCGATCACGATCTCTGGCCGCTTACGCAGGAGCGCCGAGAGTTCCTGCGCATCCCAAAGGTCGAGAACGATTGGGTGAAGCTCCTTGCGCTGAACAGCGAGTTCCTCGACTGCGCCGGTGCTCTTGACGGCGCATGCCACGCCTAGGATCAGGCGCTGAACCGTGAACGGCTGCTCCACATTGCGGAACTTCTTGATCGCGGCGGTGAGTTGAGATTTTCCGAACTGCTTGTAGTTCTTGCTCTGGAGAGCGACGCCCGCACCATCCGGCGCCAGTGCAACGATGTCGAGTCCGAGTTGGGCCTGCCCGCGGTCTCCGTAGAGCTGTGCTTCGCGAAGTCCTTCGACGTCTCGCATCATCCGTAGTTGAAGGCGCTCGAAGTTCTCCCAAGAAAGGGAGGTGAATGGAAGCTCCTCGAGCTTGCCGATCACCGGAGCCGGGGTGGTGACCGACGCCGGCGCGTAAAGCGATGAAGCCAGCGACAGAGGTTTCCAGTCAGCCACAAAAAAACTCCCGCCTCGCCCAGCCCCGATCGCGCCCTGAACTAGGGGACGAACCCGTCGACTCCATCCTACGAGGGGCGCTAGAGCGCACTCCTGAACCAAGTCCCGACGCCAAACGTGGGGGACACCCCGTCACTGGCCCGCATCTCATGCGGCGAAAGAGCCGGCCTCCAGGGCCGATGCCATCCGCCCGGAGGCGTGGGCACTTTTCGTGCCTGCCCCGCGTCGCTGGTGAGGGACGGGTCGCCGCTGCCATGCTGATATCGTGCAGACGAATCTCAATACGGCCCGTGAGTGGGTGGCGCAGGCGGGCGGCCGAGTCCTCTTTCTCTTGGGCGCGGGTGCTTCTAAACCTGCGCTTCCGGTCTCCGCTGAGCTCACTGACATCGTGCTCACGAGCATCGATGAGGCGACAACCAACTTCGCCGCTGAATCGCGAGTCCCGGAGCTCTGGCGGGATATTCGTCCGGTGGTCTTATCGATGGGCTCAAACATCGAGGATCTCTATCAAGCCGTCGAGACGTTGACCTATCAGGACTCCGACCCAACGCGGTTCTGGGTGAACGGTTTCATGGAGTTCCCTACCTATGGCGGTGACACCGCAGCGCTGGCTCGAGACGCGCAGTGGATTCTCGACATGATCCAGGGGCATGCGCTTGGTGCGCTTGATGCTGCTCAGGCGAACGCTCCTCTCGACCACTTCGAGCCGCTGCTTCGTGCCGACAAGACTGGCATCGTCACGCTCAACTACGACCAGCTCATTGAGCGGGCTGGTGAGAGGTTCGGTGTCGAAGTCTCCACAGGGGCCGAGCTGTGGGCTGGAGGCTTCCAGTGGCAATTCGAGACAGCAGCCGTGCCTCTCCTGAAGCTGCATGGCTCCATGACCTGGCGCGGCTCTCGATCCACCAACCACGAAAGCGGGAACCTCGTCCCGGCTGTGGGCTTCTATGAAACGAATGGTCTCAACGAGGCGGCGCCGAATCGACTCCTGACCCCGACCGTGATCTTCGGGTCGGGTTCGAAAACCACTCCCTTCTCGGCCTTCCCAGCGTTGACTCGTCAGTTCCACGACTGGCTTGAGGAATCAGAGCTGCTGGCCGTCGTCGGCTACTCCTTCCGCGATCAACATGTGGATGCGGCGATCCGCCGCTGGGCTTCGTTGTCACCGTCCCGTCGCATCGTCGTGATCGACCCTTACCCGCGTCGCCACATCGGCCAAGACGAGGACACACTTGGCGGATTGCTTTGGGCGATGGATGCGGAGTACCGGACGCCGGACGCTCATGCTCCATCAGTGGCTTCCACCTTCGGACAAAACCGGATCATCTTTCTGACTGGAGGCGTGGAGAGCCAGCTCCCGCTGCTGGTTGCTTAGCCGTTAAGCAACCCTCGGGCTGAGCCCTGAGCCCTGAGCCCTGAGCCCTGAGAGCTCGGCGGTCGAAAGCGGGGACCAAAAGGGGACCAGAATCATGCAAACCATGCATTGCATGACGTGTCCTGCATGATCTGATCCGCGGAACTACGCGGTTCTTGGCCCGATTTGGGCCGTTTGGACGCCTGGGGGTCAAGGGGTCGCAGGTTCAAATCCTGTCAGCCCGACCGATGGGTTGTTGGCAATACTGATTGCAGAGCGGTCGAGAAACGGGAAGGGCACTGGCTTCGAGCCGGTGCCCTTCTCATTTTCTGCCCCCTCATATCCGGGGCCCGAGGGTCAGACCACGGTAGAGAGCTGCCAGGGGACGAATTCGTTGTCGCCGTAGCCGAGCTCCTCGCTCTTGGTCTTCTCGCCCGAGGCGATCCGGATGATGAACTCGAATATCTCCTCGCCCATCTGCTCGATCGTCTTCTCGCCGTCGACGACCGACCCGCAGTTGATGTCCATGTCCTCGGTCATCCGCTCGTACAGCGGCGTGTTCGTGGCGAGCTTGAAGCTCGGAGCCGGCTTGCACCCGAACGCCGAGCCGCGACCCGTCGTGAACGCGAGTACCTGTGCGCCACCGGCGACGAGACCGGTCGCGTTCACCGGGTCGTAGCCGGGGGTGTCCATGAACACGAGTCCCTTGGCTGTGACCGGCTCGGCGTACTCGACCACGTCGACGAGGTTCGTCGAGCCGCCCTTGGCGGCGGCGCCGAGTGACTTCTCGAGGATGGTGGTGAGCCCGCCCGCCTTGTTGCCGGGGGAGGGGTTGTTGTTGATCGAGGTGCCGTCGGCGGTGACGTGGTCCTCCCACCAGCGGATGCGCTCGTTGAGCTTGTCGGCGACTTCGTCGCTGACCGCTCGGCTGGTGAGCAGGTGCTCCGCGCCGTAGATCTCCGTCGTCTCGCCGAACACCGCTGTGCCGCCGTGTCGGATGAGGATGTCGGCCGCGGCTCCGAGTGCAGGGTTTGCGGTGATGCCCGAGAACGCGTCCGATCCGCCGCACTCCATCGCCAGCACGAGCTCCGAGACCGGGACGGGCTCGCGCTCTGCCTTGTTCACCTCGGGGAGCAGCGCTGTGACGCGGCGGATGCCCTTCTCGACCGTGGCGCGCGTACCGCCGAGCGCTTGGATCGTCATCGACGACACCTTGCGGTCTGTGGGGACGTTCTTCCAGCTCTGCGTCATGTCGCGGATCTGATTCACCTCACAGCCGAGGCCGACGGCGATGACTGCGCCGAAGTTCGGGTGGCTGGCGTATCCGTGCAGGGTGCGGCGCAGGACGCCGAAGCCGTAATTGCCGGCACCGCCGGTGCCGCATCCGGTGTCGTGCGTGAGTGCCATGACGCCGTCGACGTTCGGATAGTCGTCGAGGATCCCGCTCATCTCCACCCGCATCGCGATCTGCTGTGCGGCGGTGGCCGAGCAGTTCACAGAGGTGATGATCCCGATGTAGTTACGGGTGCCCACCTTGCCATCGGCGCGGCGGTAGCCCGAGAACGTGCGGCGTTCGGCCTCGGGCACCATGACGGTCTCGCGCAGCGCAGTACCGGCCACGCCCACGCGGTCGAACTCGCGGAACTCGACATTGTGCACGTGCGCGTGCTCACCGGGCTCGATCACGCGAGTGGCGAAGCCGATCACCTGCCCGTACTTGTGGATCGGAGCATCCTGCTCGATGCGGCGCACAGCCACCTTGTGACCGCGCGGGATGTCGGCGGGTACCGTGAGCGTCGCGCCGTCGAGGGTGTACGCGCCTGCGGCCAGGCTGTCGCGGACGATGCGCACGTCGTCGCCGTCGCGCAGCGACAGTGAGAGAGAGGCGAGATCAGTCATCGTCCCAACCACCCTCCGTCGACGGGGAGGACGGCCCCGGAGACGTAGTCGGATGCTGCAGAGGCGAGGAAGACCGTCGCGCCCGCGAGATCGTCGGATCGTCCCCAGCGTCCCGCCGGTATGCGGTCGAGGATCGCCTGCGAGCGCTCCGGATCGTCCTGCAGAGCCTGTGTGTTGTCGGTGGCGATGTAGCCGGGGGCGATGCCGTTGACCTGCACACCGCGACCTGCCCACTCGTTCGACAGGGCCTTCACGAGACCGGCGACGCCCGACTTCGCTGCGGCGTAGCCGGGGACGTTGATGCCGCCCTGAAAGCTCAACAGGCTCGCCGTGAAGATGATCTTGCCGGCGCCGCGTCCGAGCATGCCCTGCCCGACAGCACGGGAGAGCACATACGGCGCGGAAAGATCGACCTCGAGTACCTCATCCCACCACTCGAGCGGGTGCTCGGCGGCGGGGGCGCGCTTGATGGTGCCGGCGTTGTTGACGAGGATGTCGACCCGTCGTCCGGTGAGCTCCCCGGCGAACGCCGTGACGGCGGCACGGTCGGAGAAGTCGACGGTGTGCGCCTCGAATGAGCGGCCGAGGGCGGAGACGGCCGCCTCGATGTCGCTGCCGGATGCCTCCAGCGTCGCGCTCACGCCGATGATGTCGGCGCCGGCGGCCGCGAGGGCTTCCGCCATCGCGAAGCCGATTCCGCGCTTCGCGCCGGTGACGACGGCGAGCTTTCCGGAGAGGTCGAAGGCGGTGGCCGGGTCGAAGGTCATCGTGTTGCTCCTGTGGTGACGGGTGCCTCGTCGCCCTGCACGTCGACGAGGATCTTCATCGCGCGGCCGGCCTCGAGGTCGTGGAAAGCCTCTTCGACGGCGTCGAGAGCGACGACCTTGGTGATCAGTGCCTCGCTCGGGATCGTGCCCTCGGCGAGTAGCTCGACGGCCTTCTCGAAGTCGGTGCGCTCGTAGACGCGGGCGCCGAGGATCTCCAGCTCTCGCCAGAAGACGCGCTGTAGATCGATGGGGCGCGGGGTCGGGTGAATCGCGACGACGACGATCGTGCCGCGCACCCTGGCGAGGTCCGTGGCGCCCAGCACGGCGGCGGCCGCACCGGACACCTCGAAGACGACATCGGCGCCGACGCCGCCGGTCCACTCCTCGATCCAGGCCTTCTGATCGACCGCGGTGGGGTCGACGGTGATGAAGCCGAGTTCCTCGACCTGCCCGCGACGAGTCGGGTCGACTTCGAGCACGGCGACGTCGGCGCCGAAGGCGCGGGCCACTGTGGCGATGAGCACTCCGATGGGGCCACCGCCGATGACTGCGGCCTTGGACCCTTCGGTCAACCGCGAGCGCCGCACGTCGTGCACGGCGACGGCGGTGGGTTCGACGAGCGCGGCGGTGCGCAGGTCGAGTCCCTCGGGGAGGCGGACGAGCAGGTCGGTTCGCACGTTCCAACGCTGCTGCAGGGCGCCGGGGGAGTCGATGCCGACGAAGTTCAGATTGTGACAGATGTGCTGGTTGCCGGCCCGGCAGGCAGGACAGGTGCCGTCCCAGTCGAGCGGCATGACGGTGACGCGGTCGCCAACGGCCCAGTCTTCTACGGAGGAGCCGACGGCCGTGATCTCGCCGCTCATCTCATGGCCGAAGGCGAGCGGGGTGGCGACACGGGCGTCCATGTCGCCGTGGAAGATGTGCAGGTCGGTGCCGCACAGCCCTGTGTATGCGACGGAGATCTGCACTTCGTCCTGGCCGGGCGACGGCTGCGCGTCGCGGCGCTGCAGTTCGATGGTCTTGTTTCCGGTGTAGGCGGCGGTGAGCATGGAGGCGGCTCCTGTGGGGCGTGGGGATCAGAGTGGGCTGACGGGCGCGACCCCGAGGCGTGCGAACAGCTGCTGCAGCGCGTCGACGGTCGTCGGTGCAAGCGCGACGGCGGATGCTGCGGCGCGGCACCTGTGGTGCTCAGGGTCTCCGGGGGCGAGCACGCTCTCTCCGGTCGAGCGCACGCGCGCCTGCAGATCGGCGGCACGATCGGCGGTGTGCTGCGCGCCACTGAAGGCCGCGGTGTCGATCGCGATGAGCAGGTGGCCGGTGTTCATCCGGTGGGACGGAGTAGACCAGATGTCGGTGGTCTGGAACGCGTAGTGGGCGTTCGTCAGCGATGCCGCCAGACCTTCGAGCAGTACGGAGACGGCGGAGCCCTTATGACCGCCGAACGGCAGCAGGGCGCCCGCCATCGCCTGGGCGGGATCCGTGGTCGGAGCGCCTGACGGGTCGATCGCCCACCCCTCGGGGATCTCGGATCCGGCACGGTTCGCGGCAAGCACCTTTCCGTATGCGCCGGCGCTGGTGGCCATGTCGGCGGTCAACGCGTGGTCCTCGCTGCTCGGGATGCTGATCGAGAGCGGGTTCGTGCCGAGGACGGCCTCCGCGCCGCCGTAGGGCGCAACAGTCGGACCGGTGGTCGAGGTGACGATGCCGATCATTCCGGCGTCGGCGAGCATCTGAGACCACCAGCCGCCCGCGCCGAAGTGCGTGCTCCCTTCGACGGCCACGGTGCTGACGCCGTGTGCGCGGGCGAGATCGATCGATTTCTCCGCTGCAGCATGTGCGGCGACCTGACCGAACGCGCTGTCGGCGTCGAGGATCGCGACGGCGTCGGCACCCGAGCGCCAGCGGAGGTCGGGGCGGGGATTGATGCCGCCGGCTTCGACCGCGGCGACGTACAGCGGCAGGCGCAGCAGCCCGTGCGAGTAGATACCGCGCTGATCGGCGGCGATGAGCGTGCGAGCGACGAGCTCGGCGTCGCCTTCCGGCACGTTGACGGCGACGAGCGCCGCTGCCGATGCGCGCTGCAGATCTTTCGGAGCAAGAGATATTTCGGGCATCGTTGCCTTCCTTGCGACATGCGTCTCTGGAGTCGAAGCGGGGATGCGAAGGATCCTACATGATTTATTCGGTCGTTCCAGGGTTGCACGGCGTTTGGGTTGACAAATCGTGCACGATCTCCCTAGTCTCGCCACAGACGTCGATACCTGTCACGACAGGGCGTCTCACAACCCGAGATCAACGGAGATCATGAGCATCATCACCAACGCCACCGCGCGCCTCGTCGACATCCCAGTCGAAGCCGCCCGATCGGACGCCGTACAGAGTTTCCAGTCGCAGGAGACCCTGATCGTGGACCTCACAACGGATGCCGGTATCTCGGGCCGCGGCTACAGCTACACGATCGGAACCGGCGGCACCGCCGTGCTCGCGCTGCTGCGCGATGTCTTCCTCCCGCGCCTGATCGGGCATGACATCCGCCGCTACGAGCGCATCTGGTTCGATCTGTTCGCCTCGACCCGCTCGACCGCTCCTGGCGCCATCACCGCTCTCGCGCTGGCCGCGGTCGACACGGCCGTATGGGATGCGAACGCCAAGCGCCTCGGCGACCCGCTCTCCATCGCGGTCGGCGGTGCGCGCGACGAGGTCCCCGTGTACGACACCGAGCACGGGTGGCTGCACCTGTCGGAGCAGGAGCTCGTCGACGGCATCACCGCGGTGCGCGACGGCGGTATGCGTGCAGCCAAGGTCAAAGTCGGTGCGCCCACGCTCGCTGAGGACGTGCGCCGGCTGAGCGCCGTTCGCGACGCCGTCGGTGACGACTTCGAGATCTTCGTCGACGCCAACCAGTCCTTCACCGTCCCCGAGGCCATCCGCCGGTCGCGCGCCTATGCCGATCTCGGCATCGGCTGGTTCGAAGAACCACTGCCCGCCGATGACGTCGCCGGGCACCGCCAGCTCGCACAGCACAGCGCAGTGCCGATCGCCGTCGGTGAGACGCTGTACTCGGTCGGGCAGTTCCAGACCTACGTCGACGCCGAAGCGGCTTCCATCATCCAGGTCGACGTCGCCCGCATCGGCGGCATCACGCCTTGGTTGAAAGTCGCGCACCTCGCCGAGGCCGCCAACCTGCCCGTCTGCCCGCACTTCCTCATGGAACTGCACGTGAGCCTCACAGCCGGCGTGCGCAACGGCCGCTACGCGGAGTACATCCCGCAACTGCGCGCCGTCACCAGGAACGAGGTCGAGCTCACCGCCGCCACGCTCCGCGCACCCACGACCCCTGGGCTCGGCATCGACTGGGACGACGACCGGCTCGACGACCTCTGCGTCGCGACCGCGTGACGAGACCCGTAATCGCATACCCTGCATCACCCATTCGAAGGAGAATCATGATGAAGAAGAAGACCCTGCCCCTGGTGGCGACCGCCGCCGTCGGCCTGCTCGCACTGAGTGGCTGCGTCGGCACCGAGGCGCCGGCGGCAAAGGGCGACGCCGCGGGCGGCGCGGACAGCGACGCCACCGTGCTCCGCCTCGCCTACCAGTACGACGAGACCCACCCCGTCGGTGCGTGCGGCATCCCCGCGCTGAACGAGTCGCTCTCCGGCTCCGGTCTCCAGGTCGAGGGGTACCCCGCCGGCCAGCTCGGCAACGAGGAGGAGAGCATCCAGCAGGTCGCCGACGGCAGCCTGGATCTCGCCATCGGAGGTCCGTCGTTCCTCGGTCTCTACGAGCCGAAGGTCGCGATGCTCGACGCGCCATACGCGTTCGCGGACGTCGACCAGTTCGAAAGAGTGCTCGACGGCGAGGTCGGCCAGGAACTCTGGGACAGCCTCCGCGAGAACGGCGACCTCGAGGTGCTCGGAGCCTGGTACTACGGCACTCGCCAGGTCACCAGCAACAACCCTGTCAACACATATGAGGACCTGAAGGGGCAGAAGCTGCGCGCCGCGAACGCCCCGATGTACCTGACCATGGCGGAGATCATGGGAGGCGCTGCGACGCCGATGGCGCTCGACGAGGTGTACCTCGCGTTGCAGCAGGGCACGATCGACGCCCAGGAGAACCCGATCCCGACCATCGCATCGCAGAAGCTCTATGAGGTGCAGTCGTACATCAACCTCACCGGCCACATGATCCAGGGCGTCATGCTGCTGGGCAACGCGTCGTCGATCGAGGCGCTGTCGGCAGAGCAGCAGGAGGCTCTGCGCAGGGCGGGTAAGGACGCACAGGCGGCGGTGCGCGAATGCGTCGAGACGCAGGAGGCCGACTTCCTCGAGGAGTGGACGGCCGATGGCGAGGTCACTGTGAACGAGGACGTCGACGTCGACAGCTTCCGCGAGCGCGCGAGCGAGATCGTGCCGAAGAACTTCCCGGAGTTCGCGGACTTCTACAAGCAGCTGCAGGAGGGCTGATCCGATGACAGAGGTCGCCCCCTGGCACCCCGAGTTCCCGGAGCGCAGATCAAAGCTCTACCGTGTGCTCGTGCGCGCGGAGATCACCGTCGCCGCTGCGCTGCTCGTCGCGCTGTTCGCCCTGATCATCCTTCAGGTGTTCACCCGCTTCGTGTTGAACTCGCCGCTGATCTGGACCGAGGAGCTCGGACGCTTCGTGTTCGTCTGGTTCGTGTTCGTGGGGGCGACCTTTGTCACCGCGCAACGACGGGGAATCGTCGTGGAGATCGTCCAGGCGAGGAGCACCGGCCGGATCATCTCTCTCATGGAGGGGTTCGCCGCGCTCGTCGGCGCCGTCGTCAACGGCCTGCTCTGCTATGCGTCCATCGAACTCTCGACCGGGCGGGCGGCACAGTTGGCCATGCCTGCCACCGGTATCCCGTACCCCCTTCTCTATCTGTCCGCCGCGCTCGGTTTCGCGCTGCTGACCGTTCATTCCGTGGTCAATGGCGTCATCGCTCTCAGGTACCCGTCGCAGTACCGTGAGCGCCACGTCGAGGTGGAGGCAATCGACTGATGTGGACTCTCACGTGGATGATCGGACTGCTGCTCATCCTCCTCGCAATCCGTGTGCCCGTGGTGGTGGCGCTGTTCGTACCGTCGCTGCTCTACATCGCCCTCGACCCCGGCGCGAAGTGGGGAGTCGCGGCGCAGCAGACGATCTCGGGCGTCGACAGCTTCCCGCTGCTGGCTGTTCCGATGTTCATCCTGCTCGGCAACATCGCGAACGTCAGCGGTGTGTCCGACAAGCTCTTCGACGCAGCCACCGCCCTCTTCGGCCGTGTGCGTGGCAGCCTCGGATACGTCTCGATCGCGAGCAGCTTCGGCTTCTCGTGGATGAGCGGAGCTGCGATCTCCGATGCCGCAGCTCTCGGGCGTGTGCAGGTGCCGGCGATGACCAAGCGCGGGTACTCCTCGAGTTTCGCCACCGGCATCACGGCGTCCGCATCGCTCATCGCTCCGATCCTTCCGCCCTCGCTGCCGGCGATCATCTACGGCGTGGTCGGCGGGGTTTCGGTGGGCGCGCTCTTCGTTGCGGGTATCGTGCCGGCACTGGTGCTGGTCACGCTGCTCACGGTGACGGTCTGGTGGATGATGCGCAAGCGCGATGATCTGCGGCTCGAGCCCGTGCACGGCTCGGAGCGCTGGATCCCCGTGCTGAAGGCCCTCCCGCCGATGGGTGCCGCTGTCATCGTGCTCGGTGGCATCCTCGGTGGCGCGTTCACCCCGACAGAGGCGGCTGGCATCGGTGTGGCGTACATGCTCGTGCTGTCAGCGTTCTACCGGGCGCTGACCTGGAAGAACATCAAGACGATGCTGCGCTCGACGGCTGAGACATCCGGCGTCGTGATGCTCATCGTCGCGGCATCCGCGCTGTTCGGGTGGGTGCTGACCCGTGAGCGTGCGCCGCAACTGGTCGCCGAGGCGATGCTGAGCATCACGACCAATCCCGTCGTGTTCCTGCTTCTGCTGAACATCCTGCTGCTCATCGTCGGTGCGTTCATGGACGTCACCCCGGCCATCCTGATCCTGGTGCCGCTGATCGCGCCGATGGCCGGCGACTACGGTCTCTCGCCGATCCATCTGGGCATCGTGATCATCTTCAACCTGCTCATCGGCCTTCTGACACCACCTGTCGGTCTCGTGCTCTTCGTGCTCTCGAGCGTCACCGGCGTCTCGGTGCAGCAGGTCACGAAGGGTGTGCTGCCGTTCTTCATACCGCTACTGGGCGCACTCGTCCTCATCACCTACTTCCCGTTCCTCGCAACCTGGCTGCCCGGGCTGCTCGGAATGGGCGGCTGACGCCGTCACACGTCTGGAAAGGACAATCAGATGTCGAAAATCATGTCGATCGAGACGAGCGACGTGCGGTTCCCGACGTCGCTGGAACTCGACGGATCGGACGCCGTCAACGTCGATCCCGACTACTCAGCCGCGTATGTGCGGATCATCGCCGAAGACGGCGAGGCGGGGTACGCGCTCGTCTTCACCGGCGGGCGCGGCAACGAGATCGTGGTCAAGGCGATCGAGTCCTACGGTCAGCTGATCGTCGGCGAAGAGCTCGATGACCTCGTCGGCGACCTCGGCGCCGCGGCGAAACAACTCGTGCACGACTCGCAGCTTCGCTGGCTGGGGCCCGAGAAGGGCGTCTCGCACATGGCGGCGGGCGCGATCATCAATGCGTTGTGGGACGTCGCCGCGCGCCGTGAGGGCAAGCCGCTGTGGCGCTACCTCGCGGACCTGACGCCCGAGCAGGTCGTCGCCGCGATCGACTTCACGCACATCTCCGACGCGCTCACGCCCGACGAGGCACTTGAGATCCTGCGCCGAGGCGAGCAGGGCAAGGCCGAGCGCATCGCCGAGCTGGAGCAGAACGGCTTCCGCGCGTATACGACCTCGCCAGGATGGCTCGGCTACACCGACGAGAAGATGTTGCGCCTCACCCGCGAAGCGGTCGCCGACGGCTTCGAGCTCATCAAATTGAAGGTCGGGGGCAGCCTTGAGGACGACATCCGTCGCTTCGAGCTCGTGCGCGCGGAGGTCGGCCCCGACTTCCCTGTGGCGATCGACGCGAACCAGCGCTGGGATGTCGAAGACGCCATCGCGTGGCTCGAGCCGCTCAAGCGGTTCGAGCCGTTCTGGATCGAAGAGGCCACCAGCACGGACGACGTGCTCGGCCACGCCACGATCCGCAAGGCCATCGCGCCGATGCGCGTCGCGACCGGTGAGGCCGTCCAGAGTCGCATCATCTTCAAGCAGCTGCTGCAGGCTCAGGCCATCGACGTCATGCAGATCGACTCGGTGCGCGTCGCGGGCGTGAACGAGAACCTCGGCAACATCCTGCTCGCGGCGAAGTTCGGTGTGCCGGTGTGCCCGCACGCCGGTGGCGTCGGGCTGTGCGAGCTCGTACAGCATTTCTCGTTCTTCGACTACGCCGCCGTGGCCGGCACGCAGGATGACCGCTACATCGAGTTCGTCGACCACCTCCACGAGCACTTCGCCGAACCGGTTGTGGTGACGGGCGGTCGCTACCGCGCGCCGCAGCAGCCCGGCAACGGTGCGGAGATGCTGCCCGATTCCGTCGCCACGTGGACCTTCCCCGACGGTCCGGGCTGGCAGGAGCTCGAGCGCCGGGGACTGCGCGCCGCGACACGAACAGCCCGATAGGCGGCAGGCTAGAGGGATGAGCGAGAACTCCACCGAGACGCCGGAAGGCGGCGTCTCCGCGCACGTGTATCAGAAACTGTTCCGGATGGTCATGTCGAACGACATCGCCCCCGGTTCACGGCTGAACATCGACAAGATCGCCGTCGAACTCGGGGTGTCGACGACCCCGGTGCGCGAGGCGCTGGCGCGGTTGGAGACTCAGGAGCTGGTCACCAAGGAGCCCATGCGAGGCTATTTCGTCAGTCCGATCATGAGCGGCGAGGAGTTCGACGACCTGTGGGAGTTTCGTCTGCTGCTCGAAGTGTACGCCGCCTCACGCGCGGCGGAGAGGGCGAATGCGGACGACATCGATCGGCTCCGCCGTGAGCTCGCGAGCATCCGGCCGGTCCGCCTGCTCGATGATGATTACACCTCGATGGCGACCTTCCGCAACCACGACCAGTGCTTCCATGAGCTCGTCCTCGACATCGCGGGCAACCGTCAGGCGAGCAAAGCACTCGCGCAGGCGCACGTCCACACCCGGATGCTGCGCATGCGCTTCGCGCCCCTCGACGGCTATCACGCCATCCAGGAGCACGACGACATCATCGACGCGATCGCGGCCGCCGACCCCGACCGCGCAGCCGAGGCGATGCGCACACACGTCCAGAACGCACACGAGCGCATCCGCGCCTATGCACAGTGAAGTTGGAGAAATGATGACATCCGAGTCGTACGGCGCTGCCCGCGACATCCTTCCCGACGATGCCGACCGCGCGCTGTTGGTCGGCCGCGTGTGGCTGCCCGAAGCGAACGGTCCCGCCGTCGTGGCACTGCGCGAGGGCGAGCTGATCGACCTCAGCCGCACGTTCCCGACCATGCGGGAGCTGACGGAGCACCCCGTCCCGGCCGAGGTCGTGCGGATCGCCGATGGTGCATCGATCGGCTCGCTGGAGAGCGTATGGGCGAACACCTTGCCCGATTCTCGAGACGAGACGAAGCCGTGGCTGCTGTCGCCGATCGACCTACAGGTCGTCAAGGCGTCGGGCGTCACCTTCCCCGTGTCGATGCTCGAGCGCGTCATCGAGGAACGAGCCCGCGGCGACGCGGACTCGGCCCGCAGTATCCGCGAGACGATCGTCGGCGCGCTCGGGGGCGACATCCGCGATCTCGTGCCAGGATCGCCGGCTGCGATGAAGCTCAAGGCCGTGCTCATCGAGGAAGGCCTGTGGAGCCAGTACCTGGAGGTCGGCATCGGGCCGGACGCCGAGATCTTCACCAAGGCGGCCGTACTGTCGTCGGTCGGCGCCGGATCCGACGTCGGCGTGCTCGCCGAGTCGGAGTGGAACAATCCCGAGCCCGAGATCGTCTTGGTGGTGTCGTCGGCCGGTGAGATCGTGGGAGCGACGCTCGGCAACGACGTCAACCTGCGCGACATCGAGGGGCGCTCGGCGCTTCTCCTCGGCCGTGCGAAAGACAACAACGCCTCGGCATCCGCCGGCCCTTTCATCCGTCTCTTCGACGAGAGCTACTGCCTCGACGACGTGCGTGACGAGACCGTCGAACTTCAGGTGACCGGTACCGACGGCTTCCGGATGACCGGCCGCTCGCACATGACGCAGATCAGCCGCGACCCCGCCGATCTCGTGCGGCAGGCGTCCGGTGCGCACCACGCCTATCCGGACGGATTCGTGCTGTACCTCGGCACGATGTTCGCGCCCACCGACGACCGCGGCGAGGAGGGACGCGGATTCACCCATCATGAGGATGACATCGTGCGCATCGCCTCTCCTCGTCTCGGTGCCCTCGTCAACCGAGTGCGTCACTGCGAGAAGCTCCCCCCGTGGAGCTTCGGCATCGGCGCTCTCATCCGCAACCTGGCCGACCGCGGCCTGCTCGGAAGGAGTAACGCATGACCACCTTGTTCAGCACTGATCCCCGTACCGGCACAGAGAGTGCCACTGCGATCCAGGCGACCGAGGATGCCGAAGTCGCTGCGATCACCGAGCGCGCTCAGCAGGCGTTCTCGGAGCTGCGCGTCCGTCCGCGGGCCTGGCGCGCCGGCCTGCTGCGCGCGATCGCCGACAGACTGGACGTCGACCGCACCGAACTCGTCGCGGCAGCGGTTGCCGAGACAGGGCTCGCTGAGGCGCGTCTGAACGGAGAGCTCAGTCGCAGTGTCTTCCAGTTCCGTCTCTTCGCAGACGCCGTCGAGGACGGCGGCTTTCTCGAGGCCATCATCGACCACGCCGGCGACACCCCGCTCGGCGCCGGCCCCGACGTGCGCCGCATGCTCGTTCCCATCGGCCCGGTCGCCGTGTTCGGCGCGAGCAACTTCCCCTTCGCCTTCTCGGTGCTCGGCGGTGACACCGCCTCCGCGCTCGCGGCCGGCAACCCGGTCGTCGTGAAGGCGCACGGCTCTCACCTGCTCACTTCCCAGCGCTCGTACGAGTCGCTGGTGAAGGCTGCCACCGACTACGGCGCACCGGCGGGCACGTTCGGCATCGTCTACGGTCAGCAGCCGGGCTCGGTGCTCGTCGCCGACCCGCGCATCGCCGCCGTCGGCTTCACCGGGTCGCTGCACACCGGTCAGATCCTGCAGCGCATCATCGACGGTCGCGACACGCCGATCCCCTTCTATGGTGAACTGTCGAGCGTGAACCCGCTCGTCGTCACCCCGGAAGCCGCGGTGGCGCGGACCGCGCAGATCGCCGAGGGGCTGTTCGGGTCGGTCACCAGCTCCGCCGGTCAGCTCTGCACCAAGCCCGGCGTCGCATTCGTACCCAAGGGGGACGCCGGCGATGCGCTTGTCGCAGACATCGTCAGCCGCGCGCAGGATGCCGCGCCGCAGACGATGTTGAACTCCCGCATCCATTCGGCTTTCGACGAGATCCGCTCTCGGCTGATCGCCGAGGGTGGCGCCCGCAGTCTGGTCGACCCGGCGCCGGGGGAGCAGGGGTACTCGCTGACTCCCGCCGTGCTCGAGATCGACGCCACCGATGTCACGGCTGAGGTGACCGAGGAGGCCTTCGGGCCGCTCGTCGTGGTAGTGCGCTACAGCGACGTCGCCGAGATCGCGCGCGCGCTCGACGCCGTCCCCGATTCGCTGACGGCGACCATCCACAGCGAACCAGGAGAGACCGAGGTGCGCGCCGAGGTCACCGACGTGGTCAGCGGCCGCGTCGGGCGCATCGTCTACAACGGTTACCCGACAGGCGTGCGGGTCTCCTGGGCGATGCATCACGGTGGCCCGTGGCCGGCGACGAACACGCTGCACACCTCGGTGGGTGTGACCGCGATCCGACGCTTCCTGCGTCCGCTCGCCTGGCAGGATGCCCCGGCCGAGGTGTTGCCGGAAGAATTGCGCGACGGCCCCGTCGATGTTCCGCGCCGCGTCGACGGCGTGCTGGAACTCGCCTCCCGCTGACGGGCGCTGACGTGTCAGCCCGAGCGAAAGGGCTGTGGCAGGACTGATCGTGGAGACGGTCGAGAACGAGAAGGGCACCGGCTTCCCGCCGGTGTCCTTCTCGTCTTCTGCGGTATGGGTCGGGGGGACGGTCCGACCGGTGCTCGCTTGGCGTGGGCGGGCAGAGTCACCCGGGTCGGGTCAACGGCTGAGGCGCTCCGCGAGATACGGGGCCGTACGGCTCGCTGGGTCTTTCGCCACGGCATCCGGTGTTCCCGTCGCGACGATGCGCCCGCCCGCATCCCCGCCCGATGGCCCGAGGTCGATGACCCAGTCCGCGGCGGCGACGACATCCATGTCGTGCTCGACCACCACGACCGTGTCTCCAGAGTCGACCAGCGCGTGCAGCTGCGCGAGCAGCCGCCGCACATCGGCGGGATGCAGACCCGTCGTCGGCTCATCGAGCAGGTAGAGGGTGTGGCCGCGGCGCACGCGCTGCAGCTCGGTCGCCAGCTTGATGCGTTGTGCCTCGCCGCCCGACAGCTCGGTCGCGGGCTGACCGAGTCGCAGGTAGCCGAGCCCGACGTCGAGGAGGGCCTGCAGGCTGCGCGCAGCCGGCAGCACCGGCGCGAGGAAGTCGGATGCCTGCTCGACCGTCAGTGCCAGCACGTCGGCGATCGTCTTGCCCTTGTAGGTGACCTCGAGAGTCTCGGCGTTGTACCGGGCGCCGTGACAGGTCGGGCAGCGCCCATAGCTGCCGGGCAGGAAGAGGAGCTCCACCGACACGAACCCCTCGCCGAGGCAGGTCTCGCAGCGCCCACCGGCGACGTTGAACGAGAAGCGTCCTGCGGTGTACCCGCGCTCCCGAGCGAGGTCGGTCTTGGCGAAGGTCGTCCGGACCGCATCGAACAGGCCTGTGTACGTCGCCAGGTTCGACCGAGGGGTGCGTCCGATCGGCTTCTGATCCACGCGCACGAGCCGGTCGATGTGCTCGAGCCCCGTGGCACGGCGCACCGTCAGTGTGTCGGCGCGCGCATCCGGGACCGTCGCTTCGGTGAGCCCCGCGTCATCGCCTGCGGGGTCGGTGGTCGTCGCGTCATCGTCCGGATCATCGATACCGTCGCCCTGGCCGGAGCGCAGATGCTCACGAACGACATCACGCAGCACGCGGCTCACGAGCGTCGACTTTCCCGACCCTGAGACGCCGGTGACCGCGACGAAGGTTCCGAGCGGAATGGCCGCGTCGACGCCGGCGAGGTTGTGCAGCGTGATGCCCTCCACGGTGAGCCAGTTCGCGGGCTCGCGCACGTCGCGACGATCTGCCGCCGTGGTGTCCTGATTGGGGAAGAGGAACGGCCGCGTGACGGATGCCTCGACCGCTCCGAGTCCGTCGACCGCTCCGCTGTAGAGCACGTCACCGCCGCCCTCGCCCGCTCCGGGGCCGACGTCGACGATCCAGTCGGCGCGGCGGACCACATCCATGTTGTGCTCGACCACGAAGACGGAGTTGCCCGAGCGCTTGAGCTGCTCCAAGACGTCGAGCAACGGCTCCGCATCGGCGGGATGCAGTGCGGCCGACGGCTCGTCGAGCACGTAGATGACGCCGAAGAGCCCCGACCGCAGCTGGGTGGCGAGCCGCAGCCGCTGCATCTCGCCGGGGGAGAGCGTGGTCGTCACCCGTCCGAGCCCGAGGTACCCGAGGCCGAGATCGGTGAGCACGGTGATGCGCTCCAGGAGATCGGTCGTGATTGCGACGGCGACATCTGTGCGCTCGCCGGAGAGCGTGGTCGGCAGCGCGTGCTCAGGGTCCGTGAGCTGCGTGGTCGGGCGCAGCACGTCGGCGAGCTCGGTCAGCGGGAGGGCGTTGAGCTCGGCGATCGTGCGCCCGGCGAACGTGACGGCCAGTGCTTCGCGGCGAAGACCCGTGCCGTGGCAGAGCGGGCACGGTCCGGACCGCACGAACTGCAGCACCTTCGTGCGCATCATCTGGCTCTTCGAGTCGGCCAGCGTGTGGAAGACGTACTTCTTCGCGCTCCAGAACATGCCGTTGTAGGGCTTCGCCACGCGGTCGCGCTGCGGGGTGATCTGCACGATCGGCTGCTCGTCGGTGAAGAGCAGCCAGTCGCGGTCGGCCTGATCGAGGTCGCGCCATGGTCGATCGACGTCGTACCCGAGCGCGATGGTGATGTCTCGCAGGTTCTTCGCCTGCCACGCACCCGGCCAGGCGGCGATGGCACCATCGCGAATGCTCAGCGAGGGATCGGGCACCAGCGAGTCCTCGCTGACGGTGTGCGAGACGCCGATGCCATGGCACTCGGGACAGGCGCCCGCTGCGGTGTTCGGCGAGAACGCGTCAGAATCGAGGCGCGTCGTGAACCCTTCGGGGAAGGTGCCGGCGCGGGAGAACAGCATCCGAAGCGAGTTCGACAGCGTGGTGACGGTGCCGACGCTCGATCGCGAGCTGGGGGCGCCGCGGCGCTGCTGCAGCGCGACGGCCGGCGGCAGGCCCGAGATCGACTCGACGTGCGGATCATGTCCCTGCTGGATGAGGCGCCGTGCATACGGGGCGACGGACTCCAGGTAGCGGCGCTGGGCCTCGGTGAAGATGGTGCCGAACGCCAGGGAGGACTTGCCCGATCCGGAGACGCCGGTGAACGCGACGATCCTGTCGCGCGGCACATCGACGTCGACGTTCCTGAGGTTGTTCTCGTTGGCACCGCGAACGCGGACGAACGCATCGGTCGGGTCGTTCGGGGTTTCGGGCACCGGTCGAGTGTATCCGTGGGGCCCTGGGGGCGAGGTGAGGGGGCGGTGCATGCGTCAGGTGTCAGCCAGATGCAGGAGGATTCGCCCCTGGCCTCAGAGAGCGATGTGACGACCGGCAGCGCCGAGCATCCGGTCGATGGCGACGAAGAGGAAGCCGACGGCGACGAGCGTGGCAGACAGGGCGACGATCCACAGGGCGACGCCGCCCAGACCCAGCTTCTCGGTGTTCATGAACGGGTATGGATAGGTCTGTCCGGGCGTGAACTCTCCGCCCAGCGCACCGTAGATGAAGCCGAACACCAGGTAGGCGTAGGGGATCAGTGTCCAGCGCAGAGGATCGATCCAGCGGAACGTGCCCTTCGGGACGAAGAGCAGCCAGTCGCCGATCACCAGGCACGGCGTGATGATGTGGATGAGATTGTCGGTGAGGGAGAAGATGTCGGCGTCGCCCTGCTGGAACCGAGTCGGCACCAGCACGATCAGATAGATGAGCATGGTCACGGAGATCGCCATCATCACCGCCCCGCTTCCTCTCGCGCTCGGAGTCGAGGTACCGGAGGTGCCAAGTCGACGCAGATCCCGCGCGGTGCGGATGATCAGCAGCAGCATCCACCCGAGGCAGAGGAGGTTGCTGATCATCGTGTAGAACAGCAGGGTCGACCAGTCCGGGGCCCCGGACAACACCCCGGAGTTGCGGACGACCCCCGCCAGGATGAGCGCGAACGCGATGATCCGGTAGACCAGCGCCAGGGGCCGGGCGTTCTCTGCCGCGTGCGCGAGCAGGGGCTGACGCCGCTGCGCGACCGCGGGGTCAGCGGGAGTCGCGAGGGAAGAGGAGGGGCCGTACGGCATTGGTCGAGCGTACAAGCGGGCCCGACGACAGCCGCGGGGCTTGACTACGGGAACACCCGTCGCAGGAGTGCCACGTCGTCTTCGCTCAGGTTGTACATGCCGACCGTGACCAGGTCGACGCAAAAGCGCTCGGATCGCGAAGATGCTGTTCTGGGATGGCTGTGTTGAAGATCCCACCCTGCCCACGTCGCTCACGAGCGCCGCCGCGATAGTAATATTCGGTGGGGACGGGCACCTGATCGACCTCAGGCGTCCGCGGATCCGCGGTGAGTCTGGTGCGACGGCATCCGTCAAGGCCCTCGCTCGAGGTGTTGACGTGCGCGTACGGTCGTCGGATTCGACGAAGGAGAAATCATGAGTGATCCGAAGGATCCGCAGAAGCAGACTGACGACACTGCCGCCCAGGCCGGGTCGGAATCACCCGAAGAGGGCGCCGAAGCCGAAGAGGTCGCGGAGGATGCCATCGTCTACGGTGACCACCTCGACGCCTGAGGGCGTGGCCTGAGGCGTCGCCCGAGGTCATAGCTTGAAGTCAGCGCTGCGTTCCATCTGCAGGAGAAGTTGGCAGTTGCAGGAGGATTCGGCCTAGGGTGCTCCGCGCGTCGTGGCGTCAGTCCTGTTCCTCTCTTGGTCACTAGAAGTGGTCCAAGCAAACAAGCCCGGGGAATGAACGAAGGGCTCATCAACAACACCAGCAGCCCGTTCGGCAATCTCAGCGCATGGGCCGAGGTCTGTGAGAAGATTCCGGGGTTTTCTCTGTGCCCGGAATCGCCAAGGCCTCAAGCTGTGCACGACCTAGGTGCGCATTCAACCGATCGACTGATGCTCGCGTATCGGACCGACCGGAGGACAGAGTCAGCCGAGCAAGGCCACCCCGAACCCCGAGACGACAGTCCGCAGCTCGGCGAGAAAGCGCTGCGCCTGCTCGGTGAGGGGGATCGCCGAGTGACCGATCCAGCCGATCTCGATTCGCTCGTCGACATCGAGCGGGATGGCGACGATCTCAGGGTCGAGGTCGTCGCTGATGATGCCTGTCGAGATGGTGTACCCGTCGAGACCGATCATGAGGTTGAAGATGGTCGCACGGTCGGAGACTCGGATCTCCTGCGGGCTAGAGAGGGTGGAGAGGATCTCCTCGGCGAAGTAGAACGAGTTGTTCGCGCCCTGGTCGAACGTGAGCCGCGGCACATCGGCGAGGTCGGCGAGGGTGACGCGATCACGAGAGGCGAGCGGGTTCTTGCGGGAGATGAAGATGTGCGGCTCGGCGACGAAGAGCGGATGGAAAGCGAGCCCCGAGTCCCGCAGCAGCTTGTCGATGACGTTGCGGTTGAAGTCGTTCCGGTAGAGGATTCCCAGCTCGCTGCGGAGGGTGCGGACGTCTTCGATGATGTCCCACGTGCGCGTCTCCCGCAGTGAGAACTCGTACTCGGCCGCTGAGGTCGCCTTCACCATCCGTACCAGCGCGTCGACGGCGAACGAGTAGTGCTGCGTCGACACCCCGAGCAGGCGCCGTGACGGAGGGCGCCCGAGGTATCGCTGTTCGAGGAGCGCCACCTGCTCGACGACCTGCCTGGCGTACCCCAGGAACTCCGCACCGTCGGTGGTGAGCGTCACGCCCCGGGCGGAGCGGAGGAGCAGGACGCGCCCCACTCTGCTCTCCAGATCCTTCATCGCCGCCGACATCGTGGGCTGGGCGACGTAGAGCAGGTCGGCGGCGGCGCTGATCGAGCCCTCCGCGGCGACCTCGATGTAGTAGGTGAGTTGCTGCAGAGTGATACCGCTCGAGCGCTTAGCCATAGCCTCAGACTATGTCATGGCATAGTCGCAGCACATTTCTCGATGGGACGCGCAGCCGCCACCATTGAGAGACCCTTTTTTTGCGAGGCCGAGCCCGGCCGATCAGCCCACCGATTGGCACCTCCATGGCGCACGAATTCACGTTCCGCATCACGAAGACCCGCTTCGACGAGGACTACTCTCCGTCGGACGATTCCCGGATCACCACGAACTTCGCCAACCTGGCGCGGGGCGAGCACCGTCAGCAGAATCTCCGCAACGCGTTGACGATGATCGACCGCCGATTCAACGACCTGACTGACTGGGACAACCCGAACGGGGATCGCTACACCCTCGATCTCGAGATCGTCTCCGTCGCGGTGCAGTTCGCCGCGGAGGGTGCGGACCAGGAGTTCCCGCTGCTCGAGGTTCTGGACATCAGCATCCTCGACCGGCTCACCGGAAAGCGCAGCCGGGGGATCGTGGGCAACAACTTCTCGTCGTACGTCCGCGACTTCGACTTCAGCGTGCGGCTGCCGGCGGCCAGCGAAGCGGCAGGCGGGTTCGCCGTTCCATCCGACTTCGGAGATCTGCACGGCAAGCTCTTCCAGCACTTCCTCGACTCGGAGGCCTACCGCGAGCGCTTCACGGTGTCGCCGGTGATCTGCATCAGCGTCTCGACGAGCAAGACGTACCGCCGCACCGAGAATCACCACCCGATCCTCGGCGTCGAGTACGAGCAGAAGGATCCCTCGCTGACCGACGAGTACTTCGGCAAGATGGGGCTCTCCGTCCGGTACTTCATGCCGCGCGGCAGCGTCGCACCGCTCGCGTTCTACTTCCGCGGTGATCTGCTCGGCGACTACACGAACCTCCAGCTCATCGGCACCATCAGCACGATGGAGACGTTCCAGAAGATCTACCGACCGGAGATCTACAACGCGAACTCGGCTGCAGCGAAGGTCTATCAGCCGAGCCTCGAGCAGCAGGATTACTCGGTGACGAAGATCGCCTACGATCGCGACGAGCGCAGCCGGCTCGCGACTGAGCAGGGGAAGTATGCGCACGAACACCTCATGAAGCCACACGGCGACCTTCTCGAGCAGTGGGCCGCCAACTCCCTCGTTCCTGTCGGATGACCACCGGAGAATCACCGACCATGAACACGCTTCTTCCTGCATCCATCGTCGGCAGCCTGCCGAAGCCTTCCTGGCTCGCCCAGCCCGAGACCCTCTGGTCTCCCTGGAAGCTGGAGGGTGATGCGCTGGTCGAGGGCACGCAGGATGCGCTGCGCATCGCCGTCCAGGAGCAGCGGCACGCGGGCATCGACATCATCAGCGACGGGGAGCAGACGCGCCAGCACTTCGTCACGACGTTCATCGAGCATCTTTCCGGCGTCGATTTCGACCAGCGCGAGACGGTCCGGATCCGCGACCGGTACGACGCGAGCGTGCCGACGGTCGTCGGCGCAGTGAGCCGTGAGACGCCCGTGTTCGTCGAAGACGCGAAGTTCCTTCGTCAGCAGACCGATCAGCCGATCAAATGGGCGCTGCCCGGGCCGATGACGATGATCGACACGCTCTACGATCGCCACTACAAGAGCCGCGAGAAGCTGGCCTGGGAGTTCGCGACGATCCTCAATCAGGAGGCGAAGGAGCTCGAGGCGGCCGGAGTCGACATCATCCAGTTCGATGAGCCGTCTTTCAACGTCTTCTTCGATGACGTGCAGGACTGGGGGGTGGCAGCGCTGGAGAGGGCGGCTGAAGGGCTGCGCGCGGAGACCGTGGTGCACATCTGCTACGGGTACGGGATCAAGGCGAACACTGACTGGAAGGCGACTCTCGGGGCGGAGTGGCGCCAGTACGAGAAGTCGTTCCCGCTTCTGCAGCGATCGAGCATCGACACCATTTCCCTGGAGAGCCACCACTCTCACGTCCCGCTGGACCTCATCGAGCTCATCCGGGGCAAGAAGATCATGCTCGGAGCCATCGACGTGGCGAGCCACACGATCGAAACCCCGCAGGAAGTGGCGGACACACTCCGCAACGCGCTCCGGTTCGTCGACGCCGACAAGCTCATCCCGAGCACGAACTGCGGCCTGGCGCCGCTGCCTCGTGACGTCGCGCGGGCGAAGTTGCGTGCGCTCAGCGCTGGTGCCGACATCCTTCGCGAAGAGCTCACGACCGAGAAGTAGCATCCGCGGGTCGCAGGGGCACCAGTACCCACTCCAACGACCGCCGGCGCGCTCAACGCTCAACCGACTGAGTAAGGTCTTCACCACGGCGGTGATCGAGGACGTCTTGGTGCTCGGTGGCGATCCGCGCAAGTTCCAGATGCCATCGGAGTCGGAGATGCGCTTCAACTGGGTTCACGGCGATCATGCAGCGCTGGAGCCGAGCCAGGCACGCGAGTTCGTCGTCGACGCGTGGCGCATGGTCGTCGCTCAGAGGATCTCCGCGCGTGCCTCCTCGCCAATCCGAATGGCCCGGGCTGAGGAACGCGCTGGTGACACGACGCTCAGCTCTTCCCACAGGACGGGTCGTTACCCTCGGACCATGCGCCGCATCGTCATCGTTCCTCTGCTGCTCGCCGCCGGTCTCCTCGCAGGATGCTCCCAAGTGGCGCAGGTCGCGGGTGACGCGATGGGCGTCGACGTCGAGGCCGCATGCACGACGATCGACGATGCCTACGCGCAGTATCAGACTCTGCTCGATCAGGGTGGGGCCTCGGCGGAGCAGATCGACGCAGCCCGTGACGAACTCGTGACGACGCTGGACACACTGGCGACGGATGTCGACGGACAGCTCGGAGATCTCATCAGCTCGGGTGCACAGCAGATCGGCGGGATGACCGACCTGCAGGCGCCGGAGACCATCGAAGCGATCGATCAGCTCAAGGCCTCGGCCTCGGCCTTCTGCGGCTGACCTCGCAGCGGCGCCTGAGAAGTCAGGCGGTGCAGGCGTGGCCATGGTGCTGACGAGCGAGGCCCGGGCCCCGAAGCAGCCGGTCCGCGAGATGGTCCCGGTCACAGGACCAGTTGACTCAGAGGGTGTACGAAGTACCGCAGCGAGTACGCCTCCCAGACGGCCCCGATGATGAGCAGTGCCAGTGCCGGAAGTGCGAGCAGCCCGATCCGCTGCAGGCCGCGGAAGTAACCCTGACGATGGTTCTTCGCGCCGATGGTGCGCGGGAGCAGCCAGGACCTGCCCAGCAGATACGCGCCCAGAAGGAGCAGGATGTAGGCCTGGAGCTCGATGACGAAGGTCAGCGAGTGGGGGATGAGCGCCACCCAGCCCTCGGGGGAGGCGGGGACGAGCGTGATGCCCGTCTCGACCGCCCAGTATCCGAAGAACGCGAGGCCTGCGAACGGCACGATGAGCGACGGCAGCCCGATGGTCAGCAGACTGAGTCGGAAGACGTTGACTCCCAGGATCGTGAGCGCGAACAGCGGCGGGATGTTCACCAGCCAGCGCACCAGCTCACCGGTGCCGTCCTCTTCCAGTCCCGCGGCTTGTGCGGCGTTGAGGTTGGGAAAGACGAGTCCGATCATGAATCCGACGAGGGCAAGGCCGTATGCGGCCACGTTGATGATGAGGTAGGCGCGCCTGTTCTCGCGGACGATCCGGAAGGGCCGTCGCCAGAACGGTGCAGGGGCGGTGCGCGCGATAGGCGCGGATTCGGTTGTCATACTCCTATCGCACTCGGTCGGCCGCCTCTCCAGAAGTGTCGAGGTGTCACCGGAAGGCGTGACACACGTCACCGTCGCCTGGGCGAACGACACGTCCCACTCCCTGCTGCTCAGACGGTCCCGCAGGTCGGGGTCTTGCACCTACGATCAGAGAAACCGATCGGAGCGCACATGACGACGCTGTACTTCGCCCGACATGGCGAGACCGAGTGGCATGCAGAGCATCGCTACGCCGGTTCGTCCGATGTGGCCCTCGTGCCCGACGCCATCGCGCAGGCAGCCGGTCTCGCGACGTGGGCGAGCACTACCGGGCTGAGCGCGATCATCGCCTCGCCCCTGAGCCGGGCGCGCCTGACGGCGGAACCCGCCGCAGAAGCCTCAGGACTCCCGCTGCGCATCGACCCGCGTCTGGTGGAGATCGACTTCGGACGCGGCGAGGGCATGTCGCCGGCAGAGCTCGAGGCGGCGTTCCCCGAGGACTGGGCAGGGTTCGAGCGGCAGCCGGCGCAGCATCCGTTACCCGGTGGAGAATCCGGACGTGCCGGCATCGCACGCGCCATGCCGGTGCTCGATGAACTCGCCGCGGAGTTTCCCGATGGCCGGGTGCTCGTGGTCGGGCATGCGACGCTGATGCGCCTCTTGCTCTGCGAGCTGGTCGGACTCGACCCCGACTGGTATCGCGACATCTTTCCCGCGCTCGACAACTCGGCGCTGCTCGAGCTCGACTTCCCGTACGAGGGAGAGTCGGATTGGCCGGGACGCGCGCGCATCCTCGGAATCAACGTGCCGCCCATATCCCACGTACCCAGGGCGCAACTCCAGGCCGTTGACCCGGAGGCATCGCGGGAGTAGACAGAAACGACCGGCAAGGCGCCGTCATGATCGTGAGGAGTGGCACCGATGAGCGATTCGACAAGCATGACGAGTTCGATCATCCGCAGTCTCGGTCGGGCGAAGGGTCTGGACACCGCTGCGAAGACGGTCAGCGGCTGGGTGGATGCCGTGACGCATCCCACGTGGATAAAGAACGCGCTGTCGGGCTCGTGGCTCGGACATCAACTTCACCCCGTCCTCACCGACCTGCCGATCGGTGCGTGGGGAGCCGCCGTCGCTCTGGACCTCACCGGTGGAGAGCAGAGCGCCGATGCCGCACGTCGCCTCGTCGGACTCGGCCTCATCGCCTCCGCCCCGGCAGCGTTGTCGGGCGCATCGGACTGGTCGAGTACCAGGGGCGCCGACAAGCGGATCGGGTTCGTGCATGCGCTCATGAACGCGTCCGCATCGACGCTGCAGGCCGGATCGTGGCTGGCACGGCGCAGCGGCCATCGCCGTGCGGGAATCGCCCTCAGCGCCCTTGGCCTCGGACTCACACTGTCATCGGCGTATCTCGGAGGGCACCTGTCGTTCGTACGCGGCATCGGCGTCAATCGGACGGCGTTCCAGAGGCAGACTTCGTCGTGGACGGACGTCGCCGCCGACAGCGAGATCCTCGACGGCACGCTCACCAGGGTCGTCGTCGACGGCGTACCGGTCCTGCTCACGCGGCAGGCGGGCCGGCTGCACGCGATCTCGGCGGTGTGCACCCACGCGGGCGGTCCACTGGATGAAGGAACACTGGATGCCGACGGCTGCGTCACGTGCCCCTGGCACGGCAGCCGATTCCGCCTCGAGGACGGCGGCATCGAACGAGGTCCAGCGAGCGTGTCCGAGCCGATCTGGGCAGTCAGCGTGGATGACGGGCGCATCCTGGTGCGCTCACCTGAGGCCGCCTGACGGATCAGAGCGGCAGCTCGCCACGCGCCCGCGCAACGATGATGCCCCGTTGTGAGGTCGGGAAGCGTTCGAGCATCTCCCGCAACTGAGCTTCGTCGACATCGGCTCCGAACGCTTCGGCCCCTGGCTCCAGCATGATGCCGGCCGAAAGCGGCCCGGCCATCACGGGATCGAAGCCGAGATCGTTCACGAGAGCCGCGACGAGGGCGACGTCAACCGGGTCATCGCCGGCGATCGCGATCGCTTTGCGGCCGGCACTCCCGACGGGGCGCGCTTCATCTTCGAGGTCCTGATAGCCCATGTGGCTCAGTGCCTTGATGACGCGCGCTCCCACGAGATGTGCCTGCACGAGCTCGCTCGTCGAAGTGCGCGGATCACTCAGATCGTCGCGGATGCCGTCGGAGCCCCACCAGTAGTTCATGGCATCGATCACCACAGCGCCGTGCAACTGCTCCGCCGGGAGCATCCGATACCTGCCGAGCGGCAGAGCCAGGATCACAGCATCCGCCTCGGCGGCGATCATCGAGATCGTCCCCGCGGACGCGCCGATCGCTCTCATCGCCGGGGCGATGAGAGCGGGAGCGCCGGAGCCTGCGACGATGACCTGATAGCCGGCGGATGCCGCGAGCCGGGCGAGCACCGTGCCGAGGCGACCGGCGCCGATGATGCCGAGGGTCTGGATCGTGCGCTCTTCGCTCCCCACGTTGTCATCGTACGGCGTTCGACGCGAGGCGCTCGGCGCGAGGCGTCTCATGCTGGAAGCTGAGCCGCGTCAACGCATCAGTCGACAGAAAGTCTGTTGCGACGCACCTGACGGATCCGCACCGTGATCCAGACTGCAACAGCCACCACGACGACGGCGATGACGACCTTCTGGAACACGCCAGCGTAGTCCTCGACGACGTGCCAGTTCGCGCCGAGGAAGTACCCTGCGAGCACGAAGATGGTGTTCCAGATCGCGCTGCCGGCTGTCGTGAGGAGCGTGAACCGCAGCAACGGCATCCGTTCGATGCCCGCGGGTATCGAGATCAGACTGCGGAAGATCGGGATCATACGGCCGAAGAAGACCGCCTTCGATCCGTGGCGGCCGAACCATGCCTCCGTGCGTTCCACGTCTGCGACCTTGATCAGCGGCATCCGCTCGGCGATCGCGTACATGCGTCGTCGGCCGAGCCACGCGCCGATGCCGTACAGGGCGAGTGCCCCGACGACCGAACCCGCAGTCGTCCAGATCAGCACCTCGACGAGTCCGAGCGTGCCCTGCGCTGCGGCAAAGCCCGCGAGCGGCAGGATGACCTCGCTCGGCAGAGGAGGGAACAGATTCTCGAGGGCGATGGCGAGCCCGGCGCCGAAACCGCCGAGGGCCTCCATGAGGGCGACCGCCCATGCGGCGATCGTGTTCAGATTCTCGGCTCCGGCATCCATGCTCACCAGATTAGGAGACGGCGCCTGAGGATCTCCGCTGAGTCACGGGATGTTCACGTGCTGGCACGAAGGGCGTGGTCCGCGGCACCCAGCATCGTACGGCGTCGGCATACTCGGCGTACGCAGCGCCGAACCGCTCAGTGAGTGATGCCGGCCACCGCCATCGGATTGCGCACGAACCGATACGGCCCGGCGATCACCAGCCGTCTCGCGGTCGCCGACGGCAGCGAGTGCCCTCTCCGCGTGTCGACATCGCCACCGCCGACCAGATCCCCAGCGCGCTCGCCGCGAGGAACAGCACCAGGCCCGCCCATCGCACGGCATCCGGAAACGGCACATGCAGATTCCAACGACGTTCGATGACGGCGATGATCACGGGGAAGACCGTGAGGAACAGCCCCCAGAACACGACCACCTGCCCCGTCGTGCGCGCCACATGCGTCGACGTGGACGCAGCCGGCGCCAGACGGATCGCGAACGGTCCGAACAGGATCCACTCCGTCGCTGCCCGATCCTGCTCTTGCCTGCGGGCCGTAAGTTCATAGGCTGGAGCCATGGACAGGACGATCACGATCGCGGTGCCGGCACCGATTCCCCACGGGCACCGCATCGAGGTGGTCGAGCGGATCGACGATGCGGGGTCGCGATCCGTCGTCGTGGTGACCGACCTGGAGACCCGCATCCACTATCGGCAGGAATCATCGCATGCTTCGGATGCCGTGACCTGGACGGGCCGCGTCATCGAATGCGTCATCGCCCCGACGAGAGGTGGGGTGAAGACCATGCTCGTGGTCGATCCGACCGGCCCCGGCTCGGCGGAGGCCGACGTCGCGCTGCGCGGGGCGGATGCCGCAGCCGATGCCGCCAGGATCGAGGCGCTGCGCTGGGGCGGAGGAGACACCGTCCCCGCGCCGGAGCCGCCGCGCTTCTGGTGAGTCCGCGCTTCTGCGCTCAGCGGAAGTCGCGGGACCGATGTTCGATGCCGGTGCGCAGATCCTGGAACCCGTCGGCCAGCACGTTGATGACGCCCTCGGGAGAGCGCTCCAGCATTCCTCGTATGATCAGCGCCGGTGAGTCTCGCGCGACCCGTCGATAGCGATTCCAGACCCCGGTGGAGCAGACCACGTTGACGAGACCGTGCTCGTCCTCGAGGTTGAGGAACGTGACACCGGCCGCCGTCGCCGGACGCTGTCGGTGGGTGACGAGACCGGCGACCTCGATGCGCCGGCCCACCTCATGCTCGCGCAGCTGTGCGGCGGTGAGCACGCCCCGCTCGATCAGCGCGGAGCGGAAATGCGCCATCGGATGGTCATCCGTGGAGACGCCGGTGGCGGAGAGATCGGCGGCGAGCTGCTCGTAGCTCGTCTGGTCGGTGAACAGCGGGGGCTGTACGGACACGGTCGTGCCTGGCAGGAAACGGGCACGATCTTCGGCGGCGGCGCCGGCGAGCCAGATCGCCTCCCGCCGCTTCAGTCCGAGGCATTCGAAGGCGCCCGCTGTGGCCAGGGCTTCCAATTGTACGGAAGTGGCATCCGTGCGCCGCACCAGATCGTGCAGGTCGCGATAGGGGCCGTTCGCCTCGCGTTCGCCGGCGATCCGCTCGGCCATCGGCTTGCCGATCCCGCGCACCTCGCTGAGCCCCAGACGCACGGCGAACGCGCCGTCGCGACGGTGCGCTGCCGACTCATCCGGCGCATCCCGGTCGAAACGGGGTGCCGCCGGCTGCTCGTACGTGCGGCAGGAGTCTCGGCCTGTCGCCGCGGGGGAATCCGTCAGGAGCTCCAGAGAATCGGTCGCCGCCGAAGCGTGCAGGTCGGGTCGACGCACCTCCACGCCGTGCCGCCTGGCATCGGCGGTGAGCGTCGACGCCGAATAGAAGCCCATCGGCTGAGAGCGCAGGAGCCCGGCGAGGAACGCGGCGGGGTAGTGCAGCTTCAGCCAGGAGCTGGCGTAGACGAGCAGCGCGAACGACAGCGAGTGCGACTCCGCGAAGCCGAAGTTCGAGAACGCCTGGATCTGCTCGTAGATGCGATCGGACTGTTCATCGGAAAGCCCGTGCCGCGCCATGCCGGCGTACAGCTTGTCGCGGATGCTGTCGATCCGCTCCAGACCGCGCTTGGACCCCATGGCGCGCCGGAGGGTGTCAGCCTCGTCGGCCGTGCAATCGCCGATCGTCGTGGCCATCTGGATGAGCTGCTCCTGGAAGATGGGGATGCCCAGGGTGCGCTCCAGCGCTGACTTGAGAACCGGGTGCGGGTAGGGAATGTCCATCGGCGGCATCGGAGCCTCGCCGCGGGCTGCCCGTCGGCGATTCTCCTCATCGATGCGGTCCTTCTCCATCTTTCGCCGCACGAACGGGTGCACGGCGCCGCCCTGGATGGGACCGGGACGGATGAGAGCGATCTGGATGGCGAGATCGTAGAAGCAGCGGGGCTGCAGCCGGGGGAGCAGACCGATCTGCGCGCGGGACTCCACCTGGAACACCCCGATCGAATCGGCACGGCAGAGCATGTCGTAGACCGCCGGCTCTTCCTTGGGGATGGTCTCCAGGGTCCAGCGCTCTCCGGTGGTGGCGGCGATGATCTCGAAGCAGTTCTGCAATGCGGCGAGCATCCCCAGCCCCAGCAGGTCGAACTTCACCAGCCCCATCCAGGCGGCGTCGTCCTTGTCCCACTGGATGACCGTGCGATTCTCCATCCGAGCATGCTCGACGGGCACGACCTCTCCGACCGGGCGTGCGGTGAGCACCATGCCGCCGGAGTGGATGCCGAGGTGCCGGGGTGCCTTCAGCACCTCACCGGCGTACTCCAGCACCGTCTCGGGGATGTCATGGCCGTCCACCGGCATGAGGTCGGCGCCCCAGCCGTCGACCTGACGAGACCAGGCATCCTGCTGGCCGGGGGAGTAGCCCAGCGCCCTCGCCATGTCGCGCACGGCGTTCTTCGGACGATACTGGATGACGTTGGCCACCTGGGCGGCGCACTCGCGGCCGTATTCGCCGTAGACCCACTGGATGATCTCCTCGCGCCGGCCGGAATCGAAGTCCACATCGATGTCGGGCTCTTCCGTGCGGGTGCTGGCGAGGAAACGCTCGAAAGGCAGTCCATAGAGGATCGGGTCGACGGCGGTGATGCCGAGCAGGTAGCAGACGGCGCTCGCCGCAGCAGAGCCTCGCCCCTGGCAGAGGATGCCGCGACGCTTCGCCTCGGTGACGATGCCGTGCACGATGAGGAAGTAGCCGGGGAAGTCCTTCTCCTCGATCACGTTCAGTTCGCGCTCGATCCTGGCCCGTCCGTCGTCATCGAGTCGTGGATACCTGGCGGGGACGGCATCCCACACCAACAGTCGCAGCCAGCTCATCGGCGTATGGCCTTCAGGAACCTTCTGCTTCGGCAGATCAGGGCGGGCGCGGCGCAGCGGGAAGGCGGACTCCTCGGCGATGAGGAGCCCGTGTGAGATCGCACCGGGGTAGCGCTGGAACTGTGCGGTCATCTCGGCGCCGCTGCGCAGATGCGCTGCGCCATGAGAGGGGAGCCAGCCGTCCAGGTCGTCCATGCTGCGCACCGCTCGTATCGCCGACATGGCTTCTGCGAGCCCGGCGCGCTGCGGAGTCGCGTAGTGCACGTTGTTCGTCGCCACCACGGGGAGCCGGTGGGAGCCGGCGAGCTCGGCGAGGGCGTCATTGCGGCGATTGTCCTGCGGATCGCCGTGGTCGAAGAGTTCGACGGCGATGCTGTCGCGGCCGAACAGATCGGCGAGGCGACGCAACGGCGTCGCGGCGTCGCCTGCCGCGAGCCCTCGGCGCACACCACCCTTGCGGCACCCGGTGAGGATCGTCCAGTTCCCGTCCGCGCTCGCCGCCAGATCATCGAGGTCGTAGACCGGGCGCCCCTTCTCTCCGCCGCGCAGCTGCGCCCTGGTGATCACTCCGGAGAGGCGGTGATAACCCTCGAGTCCGCGAGCCAGCACCAGAAGATGCTCGCCCGCGGGGTCGGGAACGCCGCCCTGCGGACCGGGGAGCCCGAGTGACAGCTCGGCGCCGAAGACGGTCTGCAGGCCGGTCTGCGCTCCGCGCTGCCCTTCGGCCTCAACCCTGGTCTTCATCAGGTCGGCGACCTCTGCGAACCTGGCGGCCCCGTAGAAGCCGTCGTGGTCGGTGATGGCGAGAGCCGTGAGCCCGAGCCGCGTGGCCTCGGCGAGCAGATCCTCGGCGGATGAGGCGCCGTCGAGGAATGAATACGACGTGTGGGCGTGCAGCTCGGCGTAGGGAACGGCGTCTTCGGGCGGCTCGACCGTCGGCGGAGGTGCAGTGACCCGGCGACGGCTGACCGGCCCAGGGTCGGGCCGTGGACGAGGCTCTGCCGGCTCGGAGGAGGGTGCTCGCCCGCTGAGCGTCTGCTCGAGCTCCTTCCACGTCCGTGGAGGATTGTGCCAGCCCATCAGCGATACCTCCCTTCGACCCACCAGGAGTCGTCCTCCCAGAGCACCAGCCAGGCGCGCTGCGACTCGTCGACGATCTGCAGGCGCTGGGCGAGGCGGGCCTGGTCCTTGTCCCAGGCGCGCTCGCGCAGCGGCCATGGGCCCGCCCAGCTCGAGACCGCTGTCTCTTCGATCCATGCGGGGGCGGAGGAGAGCGTGCCACGCTCGTCCACCCGCGGCGGCGTGCCGTCTGCCGCAGTCACCCGTGCCGGCAACGGCGGGCTGAACACCTCGGACGGATACGGCGGAGGCAGGCTTCCCGGCCACGGCAGCGCGGCATCGCGTTCCGGTGGCACCTTGTCTCCCCAGGGTTGAAGCAGCTGCCGGTCGGACAGCCGGCGTCCGCCGACGATCACGGGGGTGACGACGCCGAGATGACCCAGCATCGCCTGCACTCGGGAGACGGCATGGTGCAGCCGCTGCTGGGGACCCTGCCCGAAGAGTCCTGGCTGATGGTGGGCGCTGTCATCGACCCTGGTCGGCACGATCCGCACCTCGGCGATGCCGGCCGGCGCGCGATCAGATTGCGCAGGGTCGGATTGCGCAGATTCGGATTTCGCGGGGGTGGAGAGCGACTCCAGCTGCCAGCGCACCCGATCGACCAGATCGCTCGCCTCGAAGGAGGTGGGGTGCAGCCACACCCGCGACGAGATCGCCCCGTCGTCGTCGGTCAGATCGATCCGCACTTCGGTGCACACCTGCGAGAGCTCGGCGAGAGCCGCGGTCACGGCATCCGCTGTCTGGCGCACTGCGAACGCCACCTGATCTGCCTGCTCGAGGGGCGTCTCGAACACGATCTCGCGTGCGAGCTCGGGCTCGGGATGCTGCGGCACCAGTGGCCTGGAATCGGCACCGGATGCCAAGGCATGCAATCTCGCCCCTCGTTCACCCAGTCTGTCGCGGATGTCGGTCTCGGCGAGGGCGGCGAACTCCGCAAGGGTGCGGATGCCCAACCGTTCGAGCAGCGCGGTGACCTCCTCGTCTCCCAGCGCCTGCACGGGGAGAGGGGCGAGGAACTCCCGCGAGCCACCGGGGGCCACGACGAGGGCAGGCGCCGCGAGGCGGGCGGCCTGCTCTGCCGTGAAGAGCCCATCGGCGATGGCCGCGCGAGTGCCAGGGTGGTCGTGCTCGGCGAGGGCTTCAATGAGGCGCAGGGCCGCCTGCTCCTCTCCGCCGTAGTATCGGGCGGCTCCGCGGGCACGCAGCGCGGCAAGGCCAGGGCGCAGCGGCTGAACGCCGGGCACCAGCTCTTCCAGCAGCCGCAGCACCGGCAGGAAGGCCCGCTCATCACGGCGGGGGTCTGCGGGGATGAGTCGCAGCGCAGGGGAGCGGGTCTGCGCGAGTCGGCGGCGCTGGCCGCGCCGCACACCCTGCGCCCTGGCTGATGCCGAGCATGCGATCACGATGTTCGATTGCACGACGGCGACCGGCTCTTCTGCGGGTGGCGCTCCGAGCGCTGCGCGCACCGGCCAATCCGGCAGCCACAGCACGAGATGACGAGGAGGCATGCTCATCCGGCCACCGCCCACTGATCGGATTCGGCATCGACCGTCTGAGGGACGGGCGCGAGCAGCGGCGCCACCGGACGCAGCGGTGCCGGCGCGGCATCCACACGGCCGAGGGAAGTCGGCATCCGCACCCGCACCCGACTCGGAGCCTCATGCCGCCGCCCCGATGCGCGCAGGGTCACGGTGCGATCGGCGAGGAGCCCCCAGCCGGAGCCCAGGCCGTGCCACTCGGTCTCCTCCACGCGGATCGTCGCCTCGCTCTGCGGCCAGGGCGCCGTGACCAGCAGTGTGCAGCCGCGATCGCGCAGGCGCGCGTTCAGCCGGGCGATGTCTGCATCGGCGACCCTGCTGCGCGGATGCACCGCGATGAGAGGGATCACCTCGGAGAGTGCAGTGGCGACCGTGAGCCAGCGGGGGCCCGGATCGGGCACGAGGACGAGACGTTCCAGCTCGACGCCGAAGCCGGCCATCGCCTCGACCCCGATCGTGGGCATGCCGATGATCGCGCACCACGCCCCCTTCTGCGAAGGAGCGGCGAGCAGAGCACCCAGAAGACTCGGCGAAGGGGAGAGGGAGTAGGAGGAGCCGACCCGCAGCCCTGGATCGGGCAGGAGGCCCTCCAGCGCGGGATCGAGGGGAAGGAAGGGCACATCGCTTCGTCGCCGCTGCATGCGGGCGATCTCGCCGCGCAGGCGGTGCACCTCCTGCGCGCGGGAGGCTGTGCTCTCGCGAGAGCCATCGCCCTCGCGGGAGAAAGCGGAGGGGGCGAAGAGTGCTGTGCCCATGCATCCATCCTCGAACTTATATACGAATAAAGCAAGTGAGGCTCTCATGCTAGTTCGCACATCCGACACCGGGTTTCGCGCTACCTTTGACGCATGCAGATCGAGTTCGAGAGTCCGGTCACGCGCTGGGACAAGCGCGTGGAGTCGTGGTACTTCGCGACCCTGCCTGAAGAGCTCTCGCTGGAGCTCCGCGAACTGCCGGCGCCGAAGCGGGGCTTCGGCTCATTGCGCGTGCAGGCCAGGATCGGCGCGTCCATCTGGCGGACATCGATCTTCTTCAGCGACAACGCGTTCGTACTGCCGCTGAAGAAGGCGATCCGCGACGCGCAGGGCATCGAAGAGGGCGACATGCTCACGGTCGATCTCGACATCATCGATCTCTGAGACGCTGGAGTGCGCCGCTGGACGCAGGTTATCCACAGCCCCCACCCACGGCATCCGTCGTTCTCGTAACCTTCGGGCATGCCCTCAGCCGTGACGCCGTACGACGTGATCGTCGTGCTCGTGCACATCGCACTGATCGGTATCGGCATCTGGCTGCTCGTGATCGACGCGCGCACCCACCGGCTGCCGAACCGGATCGTGCTGCCGACGCTGGCGGCAGCGCTGGCGCTGGTGGGCATCGACGCACTCGTGACAGGGCAGAGCGGCCCGCTGATCGGCGGTGTGATCGGAATGCTGGTGCTCGGCGGCATCTACGCCGTGCTGCGCGCCACGAGCAGAGGCGGGATCGGCGGGGGCGACGTGAAGCTCGCGGCGGTGATCGGTCTGGTACTGGGCTGGCACGGCTGGCAGGCGCTCGCCGTCGGCGCGGCATCAGCCTTCGTGCTCGGGGCGCTCTACGCCCTCGTTCTCATGGCGCTGCGCCGGGCGGACCGCTCCACCCGCATCGCGTTCGGGCCCTGGATGATCATCGGCGCGGTCCTCGGCGTCGTCGCGGCTTGAGCACCACGCCGCGTGCTCAGGACTATGCCGCGCACTCAGGACTATGGTGAGCACATGGCAATCGCACGACTTCACGACGGCCCGCTCGACGGGCAGATCCTTCCGCTCGAAGACCTCGAGCAGGACAGACTGATCGCACCGTACGGCGCGACCCAGGTCATCTACCGGCGAGGCGCCGCCGAAGCATCAAACACCGGCGCGAGCGACGGACCCACAGAGGTGGGGTTCTGGTTCGTCGAATCCAGCGACGACATCTCGCCCAGCGACGATTAAGACAGTGACGACCGAGCCGTCGCGCACGGTCGAGGTCGAGCGCAAGTACGACGTCGACACCGCTACGCCCCTGCCGGTCTGGCAGGCTGCGCCGGGCGTTGATGCGGTGACATCCGGCGAGCATCGCGCGCTCGACGCCCGCTACTTCGACACGGCGGATGCTGCGCTGTCGCGCTCCGGCGTGGCACTGCGCCGCCGCACCGGAGGGCCGGACGAGGGCTGGCACATCAAAGGTCCGCGCGAGGGCGACGGACGGCTCGAGCTGGGGTGGCCGCTGGGCGAGTCGGAGGCCGTGCCGGATCTCGTCACCACCGCGATCTCGCGATGGACGACCGACCCGCTCACCCCGCTCGCGCGCATCCGCAACGATCGCACGGCCTATCTGCTCACCGGCCCTGGCGGCATCGTCGCCGAGTTCGTCGACGATCACGTGCGCGCCACGGACCTCCGCTCGGGGACCGAGCGCGAATGGCGCGAATGGGAGATGGAGCTCGGACCTGCCGCGCCTGCGGACGCCGCAGGACGTGAGGCGTTCTTCACAGCCGTCGAAACTGCGATCTTCGCCGCAGGCGGCAGGCACGCGGCATCCGGATCGAAGCTCGCTCGCGCACTCGGCTTCTGAGATCAAGCCCCTTCCCTGTGAAGGCAGTGTCGTGCTTGAGTGACACACATGACGCCATCCGCTGTGCTGCGCTCCATCCAGACGATCGTGCCGGAGACGGTGCTGGTGCAGGAGCAGGTGCGAGATGTCTTCGCCGCGCAGCCGGAGCTCAGTCGCCTGGCCAAGCGCATCGTCTCGGCATCGTTCAACGGATCGGGCATCGACACCAGGCACACCGTGCTGGAGGAGCTGTCCTTCTCCGCTGATGTCGCCACGCCCCAGTTCTTCGACCGTGACAGCGGCCTGCTGCTCGAGCCGGGAACGAAGGCGCGCAACGAGGTGTACATCCGCGAGGCGGGGCGGCTGTTCGTCGAGGCCGCCAGACGCACGCTCGAGGCCGACCCCGACATCACCGCCGCCGATGTCACGCACGTCATCACGGTCTCGTGCACCGGGTTCTACGCGCCGGGTCCCGACTACGAGATCGCCCGCGCTCTCGGGCTGCGAGACGGTGTGCGCCGCCAGCACTTCGGCTTCATGGGCTGCTACGCGTCGATGCCTGCGCTGCGAGCTGCGAGCGAGTTCTGCGCCGGGGATCCGGATGCCGTGGTTCTGGTGGTCAGTGTCGAACTGTGCACGCTGCACCTGCGCTCCACCGACGACCCGGACATGATCGTCGCGACCTCGCTGTTCGCGGACGGCGCGGCAGCCGGACTCGTCACGTCTCGGAGCTTCGAGTCCGAGGTCGCCGGCTTCGCTCTCGACCGCTTCCACACCGGCATCATCCCGGAGGGCAAGAAGGACATGGCGTGGACGATCGGCGACCACGGGTTCGAGATGGTCCTGTCGACGGCTGTTCCGCAGCTCATCGGCGATCACATCCACGACGCGCTCAGGCCGCTGTACGCGCCGGAGGAGGCGTTGGCCGAGGCGTTCGCGGACGACTCGATCGGCGAGCGCATCGCGCACTGGGCGATCCATCCCGGCGGACGCAGCATCGTGGATCGGGTGCAGGAGAAGCTGCTCCTCTCAGATGCTCAGATGGTGCCGGCCAGAGAAGTGCTGCGGGAGTACGGCAACATGTCCAGCGCGACGGTGCTGTTCGTCATGCGCCGGATCCTGGACGAGGGGGCGCAGGACGGGGAACGCGTCGCGGCGATGGCATTCGGGCCGGGGCTCACGGCCGAATGCGCGCTGATGACCGTGGTCGCACCGGGGAGTCATGAGAGCTGACCTCTCGGTGCGCGCCGTCGATGCACGTGAGCTGATGGACGATCCGGATGCGGATGCTCGGATGCTGGAGCGCACCTACGAGCGCTTCCCGCTGATCAACGCGGTCGTCTCGCGGTGGCGGACCGTGTACCGACGTGACATCCGTCCGTTGGCACGACAGCGGTCGATCAGGGTTCTCGACGTCGGCGCCGGCGGCGGGGACGTGTCACGCTCACTCGCCGGCTGGTCACGCAGAGACGGACTGGCTGTCGAGATCACCGCACTGGATGCCGACGCGAGAGCCATTCGGTGGGCACGCGGTCGTGGAGGCCATGTGGAGTACCGATGCGCGTACACGAGCGAACTCGTGGATGCCGGTGAGACGTACGACGTCGTGATCTCGAACCATCTGCTGCACCATCTGAGCGGTGCAGAGCTGACGGCGCTGATGCGGGATTCTGCCGCGCTCATATCCCACGGCGGTCTCGTCATCCATCGCGACATCGCCCGCAGCACACTCGCGTATCTGGCCTTCGCCACTGGCACTCTGCCGTTCGCGGGGAATCTGCTCTCCGACTCCTTCATCCGCGCCGACGGACTCACCAGCATCCGTCGCGCGTACACGCCCGCTGAGCTCTCCGCCGTCGTCCCCAGCGGATGGCAGGTGCGGACCGCCCTTCCCGCGCGGATCGAGTTGCGGTACGAGGTGGCAGATGCCGGATCATGACGTCGTGATCGTGGGCGCCGGCCCGGTCGGTCTGCTGCTGGCGTGTCTGCTGGCTCAGGACGGGATCGATGTCTCCGTGTACGAGCAACGGGAGGCAGGAGATGACCGCTCCAGGGCGATCGGGATCCATCCTCCGGGCGGCGCGGCCCTCGACGCGGTGGGTGTGGGTGAGGAAGCCAGACGCCACGCGGTGGCGCTGGACGGGGGCGACGTGCTCAGCGGCGGTCGAGTGCTCGCGTCGGTCTCGTTCACGGAGCGCCAGCGGGTGCTCATCCTCCCGCAGCACCGCACGCATGCGCTGCTCTCGGCGCGGCTCGCCGACGTGCGATCGGATGCCGTGCGCCTCGGCCACGTCGTGAGCGACGTTCGAGATGAGGGAGAGGCCGTGCGCCTCGTGGTCGAGGCCGGTGGGGTGGCCCGCGAGGCCACCGCATCCATCGTCGTCGCGGCGGACGGGGTGCGCAGCACGATTCGTCGCAGCCTGGGCATCCCCTGGCGTGAACGGCCGGGAAGCGGCTCGTACGCGATGACGGACATCGCCGATGAGGAGCCGAGCACGAGAGTGCACCTGTACTGCGAGCCGCGCGGAATCGTGGAGTCCTTCCCGCTGCCGGAGGGACGAAGGCGATGGGTCGTGGCGGATCCGCACGAACGACTGCACGATGGAGCCGCGTTCGCGCAGGAGGTGGAGGAGCGCACCGGCATCCGAATCGATCGGACGACGGAGGTCGTGCCCACTGCGTTTCGCGCGCAGCAGCACAGGGCGACGCGCGCAGCCGCGGGCCGTGTGGTGCTGCTCGGCGATTCACTGCACGAGACCAGCCCAATCGGCGGACAGGGCATGAACCTCGGCTGGAGCGGCGCGCGACAACTGGCGGCAGCCATCGAGAGGTCGCTGCGCGGCGAGGTCCCCGATTTCAGCGCGTACGAACGACGCACGCTGCGCTCTGCCGCGCGGGCCCAGCGACGTTCATCGTTCTACATGAGGATGGGACAGCCGGCGCACGGTGCCGCTCTGGGGGCCCGCAACATGGTGATCAGAGCACTCGGCTCGCCGCCGCTGCGCCGCGGCGCTGCAGATCTGATCACGATGCGCGGCCTGTGAGCGCGCCCGTGATCGACCGGCCGTCAGTCCGGCTGCGGCGGCCGGGCATCCTGCTCGCCATGACGCGGCCAGCGGGCCATCGCCCGCTCCGCCATCGCCGTGATGGTCAGGGAGGGATTCACACCGGGGTTGGCCGGAACCGCGGCGCCGTCGACGACATGCAGCCCCGGGTATCCCCAGATGCGGTGGTACGGATCGACGACGCCACGTTCGGTGGAGTCGGAGACGATCGCGCCGCCGAGGAAGTGCGCTGTCAGCGGGATGCCGAAGACCTCTGGCCAGGAGCCGCGGGCTTCGGCGCGCACGCCGCCCTCCTTCTCGAGTCGCGCCGCGATCGCACGAGCGGCGCGGTGGGCCCCTGGCAGGTAGGACGGGTTCGGTTCTCCCTCGCCCTGCGCACTCGTCAGCCGGTACCGGCCGAAGCGCCGCTTCACGGAGAGCGTGAGTGAATTGTCGGCGGTCTGCATGACGAGCGCGATGATGCCCCGCTCGCTCCAGCGGCGCAGTGAGCCGAGTCGGAGGGTGGTGAGGGGAGCCCGGAGCGTCTGCACGATGAGCGCCCCGAGCCGCGAGATGAGAGGACGGCCACCGTCGACGAGCCCGGTGGCCAGCATCCCCATCAGGTTCGAGCCTGGACCGTATCGCACGTTCTCGACGTGAGTGCGCTCGTCGACGTGGAACGAGGTCGTGATCGCGACACCGTGGGCGAGGCCGACCTCCTCCGGGACGGCGACCGAGATGGCGCCGTCCAGCGCCTCGGAGTTCGTCCGGGTGAGGTGACCGAGGGATTCGGACAGACGGGGGAGCGAGCCGGTCGCCTTCATCCGGTGCAGAAGGGACTGCGTGCCCCAGGTGCCGCCGGCGAAGACGACCTGCTCGGCGGTCACGGTTCTCGGGCGCCGGATCCAGGCTCCGCTGCGCACCGTCGTCACGGCGTAGCCGCCGCCGTCGAGAGGCTTCACGTCGACGACCGTGCGCAGTGGTTCGATCACCGCGCCGCGCTTCTCCGCGAGCGCGAGGTAGTTCTTGGCGAGCGTGTTCTTCGCGCCCACCCGGCAGCCCACCATGCAGTTGCCGCAGAGCGTGCAGCCGGTGCGGGCCGGCCCTTCGCCCGAGAAGTAGGGGTCGGGTGCGGTCACGCCCGGCTTGCCGAAGTAGACGCCGACCGGCGCATGACGGAAGGTGTCGCCCACACCGAGATCCTCGGCCGCCCCGGCCATGATCCGCTCGACCGGTCCGGTGTGCGGGTAGCGCTCCACGACGCCCAGCATCCGCCGAGCCGTCGCATAGTGCGGATCGAGCTCCGTTTCCCAGTCGAACCCGCCCGGCCAGTGCCCGTCGACGAAGAATTCCTCGCCCGGCCGGTAGAGGGTGTTGGCGTAGTTGAGTGATCCACCGCCGACGCCGGCCCCGGCGAGGATCATGACGTGCGGCAGTTTGTGGATGCGCTGCACCCCGAAGCATCCGAGGACGGGAGCCCACAGATAGCGCCTGACATCCCACGCCGTCTTCGCGAAGTCATCGTCGGCGAAGCGGCGACCCGCCTCGTACACGTGCACCCGATACCCCTTCTCGACCGATCGCAGGGCGGCCACAGAGCCTCCGAAGCCGGAGCCGATGATCACGACGTCGTGATCGAAGCGTTCATTCATCGATGTGCCTTTCGCGTGGCGGAATCCGCCTGATCGTCGTCGATCGGGGGAAGCAGGATCTGCAGAGCTCCTGAAAGCGTAACGATGCGCACGCTCTCCGAGCCGACGCGCTCGCCGTCGGCGTACACGACGAGTCCGGGGGCGGACACCTCGACCTCGGCGGCGCGCAGGGTCGTCACCTCCGGCAGCTGCACGTGCGTGCCGCGCAGCAGCCGGGGGAGAAGGCGGATGAGCTTCATCCTGCCCACCGGCGCGATGTGCACGACGTCGAACACGCCGTCGTGCGGGTCTGCCAGCGGACAGACCGGCATCCCGCCGCCGTAACTGCGGGTGTTGCCGACAGCGATCAGCGTGCCGTGCGAGAGCGGGCTATCGACGCCCTCGGCGCGCAGGGCGAATGCCATGGGCTTCAGACGGATCAGCTCGATGATCATCGCCAGGTAGTAGCGGGCGCGCCCGCGCGGCCAGCGGAGCGTGTTGGTGCGTTCGCTGACCTTGGCGTCGAAGCCGAGCGCGGCGACAGTGAGGAACAGCGCGGTGCCGTCAGGGCAGACCGCCTCTCCGACGTCGAGGGCTCGGGGAACGCCATGGGCGGCGGCCGAGACTGCGACCGCTGCGGACTCGGCCGACCCGAACGGTATGCCGAGAGCCCGCGCGAGGTCGTTGCCGGTGCCGGCCGGTACCAGCACGAGCGGAATCCCGGTGCCGACGAGCACGTCCAGGACGATGGCCAGAGTGCCGTCGCCGCCGACGATGACGAGGACGTCCGGCCGCGTGGCGACGGCCTCGCTCGCGAAGAGACGGGTCTCGGCCGTCGATGAGCCGGTGCGCACGGTCACGCGGACGTCGAGTTCACGCAGACGGGCGATGGCAGCGTCGCGGGCCGAGGCGCCCCTGCCACGCCCCGCCTCGGGATTGGCGAGAACGAAGACGTGCTTCACGTCAGCTCCTCTTGTCCGAGGCGGGCGTCGGCAGCAGCGCGCCGGGGTTCATGATCCCGGACGGGTCGAGCTCGTCCTTCACGGCGCGCAGCATCCGGATGCCGCCGTCACCGACCTCACGTGCGAACCAGGGCGCGTGGTCCCTGCCCACGCCGTGGTGGTGACTGATCGTGCCGCTGTGGGCGAGGATCGCGTCGTTCACACGTGATTTGATCAGAGCCCATTGTTCGAGCACGTCGCCGCGCAGATTGCCGATGATCGTGAAGTACAGCGCCGCGCCGGTGGGGTAGATGTGGGAGATGTGGCACATGACGAGTGACTTCGAGTCCTGTGCGGCGAAGCCGGAACGGATGGCTTCGGTGACAGCGGCCTTCAGCCCGGGGAGATCGGCCCAGGTCGTCGCAGTCTCCAGCGTCTCGCAGAAGGCGCCATGATCGAGCAGCGCGTCGCGCAGGTAGGGGGCACCGAACCGTCCGCGAGCCCATTCCTCCGCCGGCGCGGGACCGGTCGAGCGTCCGCCGGCCTCGGTGAGCACCCGTGCCGTGAGCTCCTGACGCGCGGCGACGACCGCAGCGTCGCCTTCGAAGACGGTGATCGCGCCGCATCCCTTCGACAGCGCCTTGCCGACGCGGCCGTGCTGCGCGAGTCCGATACCGGTCTCGGCCTCATCCGACAGACGGATGACAGTGGGCCCTGTGCCGAGCTGCGCGACGCGGCGGAGCGCATCTGTGCCGGTCGCGAAATCGGGGAACGTCCATCCCTCGTATCGGCGCGCTTCGGGCAGCCGATGCACGCGGACGGTCAACTCGGTGATGACGCCGAGCGTGCCCTCCGCTCCGAGGAAGAGGCGCATCAGGTCGGGGCCGGCCGCGGATCCGGGCGATCCGCCGAGGCTGACCTCACCGGTCGGCGTCGCGACGCGCAGCGCGGTGACCATCGCGTCGAAGCGACCGTTGCCGGCGGAGTTCTGGCCGGACGAGCGGGCCGACGCGAAGCCGCCGAGGGTCGCGTAGAGGAAGCTCTGCGGAAAATGCCCGAGTTCGAACCCGTGCGCCGTGAGCAGACGCTCGGCCTCCGGCCCGGTCGTCCCTGCGAGGAAGCGGGCTTCACCGCTGACCTCGTCGAAGTGCAGCAGGCCGCTCAGACCTCGCAGGTCCAGGGATATGACAGCCCGGTGCGCACCGCGTTCCGGCGCGAGAGCGCCGACGACGCTCGTCCCGCCGCCGAAGGGGACGACGGCGATGTCGTGCTCTGACGCGAAGCCGAGCACCCGGACGACTTCATCGTGATCGCGTGGCGAGACGACTGCGTCGGGGGTGGCCTGATGTGCAGTACGCAGGCGCAGGAGATCGGGCGTGGACCGGCCACCTGAATGCCGGATGCGGCTCTCGTCATCCGTGTGGACGGCGTCCTCGCCGATCATCGCGGCCAAGCCCGACCGATCCTCGTCGGTGAGAGCGGAGGGGGCAACGATCGCGTCGGAGAGCGCGGCGGGCGGCTCAGGTCGGCGGATGCGCCCGAGGATCCTGGGAAGCAGAGCGCGCACGGCCAGCGGAAGATCCTTGGCCAGTGCCGGGTCGCCCCAGCCGTTCCAGCTCGTCGTCGAGGCCGGTGTAGTCTCCGTCGTCATGCGTTACAGTGTGACAGATCATGGAAGATCGTCAAGCGCTCGCGGTGTCAGTGAGCGAATCCACAATCCCCGTCTGGGATGAGGTCGACGCACGGCTGCTCGACGTGGCATCCGATCTCATCGCCTCTCGCGGCACCGGTGGATTCACCATCGCGGAGCTGGCCCGTGACGCGCGAGTGAGCAGGCCGACCATCTACCGCCGGTGGGCGGGGACGGATGAGGTGGTGCGCGCTGCCCTGCTCAGGCAGACGGTGTCGATCATCGAGAGGATGTCGTCCGATGTGCGTACCGGACACGAGCTCGTCGCAGAAGTGATGCGCTTCTCCGGGCTCTTCCGCGACGATCGGGTCTTCGGGCGGCTGCTGGATCGCGAACCGGAGGTGTTCACCCAGTACAGCCTCGAGCGGATCGGCTCGAGCCAGCGCGCCATGCTGCGCTGGCTGGAGCATGCGATCGCACGGGGACAGGCCGACGGTACCGTGCGCGAGGGCAGCCCGGGCGACATGTCGGTGATGCTGCTGCTCATCGTGCAGTCCGCCGTTCTCTCCCGCCAAGCTGTCTCCTCGCTGATCGGCGCGTCGGAATGGCATCGTGAGCTCACTCGCGCCGTGGAGGGGTATCTGCTGCCATGACCACCGGAAATGCAGGAGAGGCCCCCGGGGCCGGCGTCAGGGCCTCGTCGATGTTGAACACGCGCCGACGGATGCGGGAGCTGGAGACGCTCGCAGAAGGCGGTGAGATCGATCTGCTGGTGATCGGCGGCGGTGTGACCGGCGTCGGAGTGGCACTGGATGCGGCCAGCCGCGGACTCTCCGTCGTGCTCGCCGAGGCGCACGATCTCGCCTTCGGCACGAGTCGCTGGAGCTCGAAGCTCGTCCACGGCGGGCTGCGCTACCTCGCCTCAGGCGACCTGGCGGTTGCCCGGGAGAGCGCGGTCGAGCGCCACCTGCTGATGACGCGCATCGCGCCGCATCTCGTCCGGCCGCTGCCGCAGCTGCTTCCCTTCGTGGAGGGTGTCTCGTTCAGGCAGCGCACGATCGGGAGTATCGGCTTCTTGCTCGGCGACGGGCTGCGCCGCATCGCCGGGACGCCCGGTGCCGTTCTGCCTCGTCCGCATCGAGCGTCGGCGGGGGAGGCCGTCGCCATGTTCCCCGCGGTGAGTCGCAGCGGCCTGCGCGGCGGGATGGTCGCAGCCGACGGCCAGCTGATCGACGACGCACGACTCGTCACGGCGATCGCCCGTACCGCAGCCGCTCACGGTGCGACGATCCTCACCCGGACGCGCGTGACGGATGTCGGCGGAGACGGTGCCACTCTCGAGGACGCGCTCGGCGGCGGCTCGGTGCGCGTGCGCGCCAGGGTCGTCGTGAACGCCGCGGGTGTGTGGGCAGGGCAGCTCGACACCGACATCCGCCTCCGACCCAGCAGGGGAACGCACATCGTCCTCGATGCAGCGGCGCTGGGAAATCCGACCGCCGCGCTCACCGTGCCGCACCCCGGATCGATCAGCCGTTACGTGTTCGCGCTGCCCACCCAGCTCGGACGCGTCATCGTCGGCCTCACCGACGTCGATGCCCCCGGCCTGATTCCGGATGTGCCGTCTCCCACCGGTGACGAGATCGACTTCCTGCTTGCCACGCTGTCGCGGGCGCTCGAGCGTCCGCTGAGCCGCAGCGACGTCCGCGGCTCCTTTGCCGGGCTGCGCCCGCTCGTCGAGTCCGGTGCGGACGATTCGACTGCGGACATCTCCCGTCGCCACCGCGTCGAGGTGTCGTCGAACGGCTCTGTCAGCATCCTCGGCGGCAAGCTGACGACCTACCGCGCCATGGCGAAGGATGCCGTCGACCTCGCCTGCAGGCATGCGGGACTCGACGACCCCGGATGCCGTACCGATCGTCTTCCGCTCGTCGGAGCCCCCGGCTCGCCGGTGCCGATCGCTGACCCTGTCGCCTCGCGTCGTTCGTCGGCCACGCTCCGCTCGCGGTATGGCGCGGAGGCGGCAGCGGTTCTCGCCGCCAGCGGCTCCGGCGGCGCCGAACGCGTGGCTGACGGTATCCAGGTCATCCGTGCGGAGGTGGCCTTCGCTGTGCGCGCGGAAGGGGCGCTCGACGCAGACGATGTCCTCGACCGCCGCACCCGTATCGGACTCGTCCCGGAGGACCGGGCGGCCGCCGCCGGCGTCGTATCCGAAGTCGTCGCCGAGACGCTGGCAGCTCTGCGACCTCAGTAGGGATTTCGACTCGCGCGCCTTCGGCGGGCTCGCTCAATCTTGAGCCGAAGGGGACTCAACGCTGCTTCGCAGCATTGAGTCCCCTCGACTCAAAAGTTGATCATGTGACCTGCGAGGCCGTGGAAGCCCTCCTGCAGCGCCTCCGACAGCGTCGGGTGCGTGTGCACGTTGCGCGCCAGCTCGAGAGCCGTGAGGTCCCACTTCTGCGCGAGCGTCAGCTCGGGGAGAAGCTCGGAGACGTCGGGGCCGATCATGTGCGCGCCGATGAGCTCGAGGTGCTCGGCATCCGCGATCAGCTTGACGAAGCCGACCGGCTCGCCGAGACCGTGCGCCTTGCCGTTCGCCATGAAGGGGAACGTCGAGACCTTGATCTCGCGGCCCTCGTCCTTGGCCTGCTGCTCGGTGAGGCCGAACGAGGCGACCTGCGGCGAGCAGAACGTCGCGCGCGGCATCATGCGGTAATCGCCCAGCGTCTGCGTCTCGGCTCCGCCGATGGTCTCGGCTGCGACGACGCCCTGCGCCTCGGCGACGTGCGCGAGCTGCAGCTTCATCGTGACGTCGCCGATGGCGTAGATGCCGTCGACGTTCGTCTTCATGTGGTCATCGATGTCGATCGCGCCGCGCTCGGTGAGCTTCACGCCGGTCGCCTCGAGTCCGAAGCCCTCGACGTTCGGCGCGAAGCCGACCGACATCAGCACCTTGGCGGCCTCGATCGATGCCTGCTGGCCGTCCTTGCCCGTGTAGGTGACCGTGACGGACGAGCCGTTGTCGACGACCTTCTCGACCTTGGTGGAGGTGAGGATGTCGACGCCGTAGTTCTTGTACTGCTTCGTGATCTCCTTCGACACGTCGGCATCCTCATTGGGGAGGGCGCGGTCGAGGAACTCGATGATCGTGACCTTGACGCCGTAGTTCGTCAGGACGTATGCGAACTCCATGCCGATGGCACCGGCGCCGACGATGACGATCGACTCTGGAAGCTCGCGGGTGAGGATCTGCTCCTCGAAGGTGACGACGTTCTCGCTGAGCTCGACACCAGGCAGCAGACGGACCTTGGAACCCGTAGCGATGATGACGTTGTCGAACGTGACCTCTTCGACGTCACCGTCGGCCTTGGCGACCGAAATAGCCTTCGGGCCGGTGAAGGTTCCGCGACCGTCGTACTCGGTCACCTTGTTCTTCTTCATCAGGAAGTGGATGCCCTTGACCCGGCCGTTGGCGACCTCGCGCGAGCGATCGAACGCCTTGCCGAAGTCGATCGTGAACTCACCGGAGATGCCGAAGAATTCGGCCTTGTGGTTCAGGGTGTGGGCGAGTTCTGCATTCTTCAGAAGCGCCTTGGAAGGGATGCAGCCGACGTTCAGGCAGATCCCACCCCAGTACTTCTCTTCGATGATCGCGGTCTTCAGACCGAGCTGTGCGCTGCGGACTGCGGCGACATACCCGCCGGGGCCCGCGCCGAGGATGACGACGTCGAAATGTGGCATGTCCAAAGCCTATCGCTCCGCAGGGTCGTCGGAACCGGCCGGGGGCGTAGATCCCCGCTGAGGTCGGAGCGATCGGGGCGGGATCGTCGAACTGTGAGGGTGCGTACAGTCTCAGCATAGGAAACGTCGATGTGCGGGCGCTGTCTCGTACAGACCCTCCCGGCGGCGGCGCGGGATCAGTTAGTCTGGACAGCGAGGAGGGCAACCGTGACAGACAACAACAGCCGATCGGCAGGCGACGCAGCCATTCACCGCGACGGCGAGCAGAGGCACGACGCCACACAGACATTCGGACACGACTCCGACCTGTCCTTCGTGCCCTTCGGCGCAGAGCTCACCGATGTCGAGCAGGCAGCGATCGGCGCGCTTCCTGCCGGGTCAGCATTGCTGCTGGTCCGCTCTGGCGCGCTGGCAGGTGCTCGCTACCTCCTCGACACCGATGTCACCACGATCGGGCGTCACCCTGAGGCCGACATCTTCTTCGACGATGTCACCGTCTCACGCCGTCACGCGGAGATCACCCGGTCAGGCAGCCAGTTCGAGATCATCGATCAGCGTTCGCTCAACGGCACATACGTCAACGGTGAGCGCGTCGACCGCAGCACGCTCGCGAACGGCTATGAGCTGCGCGTCGGCAAGTTCCGACTGAACTTCTTCGCCTCGACCGCCGACCTCCCGGCGGCGAACGACTGATGGTGGCACTTCACGCCCGCGATCGCTCTGCGTCCGCGGGTCTTCTGAGTATCGGTCAGGTACTCGCCCGCCTCACGCCCGAGTTCCCCGATCTCTCCTCCAGCAAGCTGCGCTTCCTCGAGGTGCAGGGCATCGTCAGCCCGTCGCGCACAGAGTCGGGCTATCGCAAGTTCTCGCAGGCGGACATCGATCGACTCCGGCTCGGACTCACACTGCAGCGCGACCACTACCTGCCGTTGAGCGTGATCCGCGAGCAGCTGGATGAGGCAGAGGCAAGCGGCGACGCGGCGACGGCGTTCACGCCGCCGCCGTCCATCACCCCTGCGCCCCGGCGCTACCGACGCGATGAGTTGCTCTCGGCAGCCGGCGCAGGACCTCAGATCCTGAACGACGCCATCAGCACCGGCATTATCGTGGCGGCGGAGAACTACCCGGAGGCGACGGTCACCCTGCTGCGCAGTCTCGTCGCGCTCGACCGCCACGGAATCGAACCGCGGCACCTGCGCACCCTGCGCCAGAGCGCGGAGCGCGAGGTCTCGCTGATCGAATCCGCGATGTCGGCACTCCTTCGGCGAACGGATGCCACCTCCCGCGGAAAAGCGCGTGAGATGGCTCCGGAACTGGCCACGAAGATCGACGAAGTGCGTTCGCTCTTCGTCAAGGAAGCGCTCACCCGAGTGCTTTCGTAACGAACTGGTTGCGACACACCTTCGCCGATGGGCGGATGTCATTGCCGGCGCCGGGGCACTGCTCTAGCGTTGAGACAAATGCTTCAGGGAGGAATTCAGTATGAATGCGGATGAGCGTGCAGGCGACCCGCAGTTCGTGACGGAACTCCTCTTCACGGACGGTCTGCCCGCGATGGACGACGAGGTCGGCTACCGCGGTGCGGTCGCGGCCCGTGCAGCCGGCATCACCTACCGTCAACTCGACTACTGGGCGCGCACCGAGCTCGTCGAGCCCACCGTTCGCGGCGCCAGCGGCTCCGGCTCGCAGCGCATGTACGGCTTCCGCGACATCCTCGTGCTCAAGCTCGTGAAGCGTCTGCTCGACACCGGCATCTCCTTGCAGCAGATCCGCATCGCGGTCGAGCAGCTGCGTGCCGCCGGCATCCGTGATCTCGCCGGAACCACGCTCATGAGCGACGGCGCATCCGTCTACCTCTGCACGTCGAACGATGAGGTCATCGACCTCGTCAGCCGGGGTCAGGGCGTGTTCGGCATCGCCGTGGGCAAAGTCCTGCGCGAGGTCGAGTCGACGCTCGTCGAGTTCGACCCCACTGCTCCCGACCCCGTCGACGAGCTGTCTGCCCGTCGGTCCAAGCGCACGGCCTGAGAAGGCTTCGACTCGCCTGCGGCTCGCTCAACCCGTTTCGTCTCCTCGCTTCGCTCGTCGCTCAACGCCCCGCCGAGGTGACCTTCTGTCAGGCCGGCGAGCTCGTCGCTCAACGCCCCGCCGAGGTGACATTCTGTCAGGCCGGCGACCTCGTCGCTCAACGCCCCGCCGAGGTGACGTTCTGGTCAGGCCGGCGCAGCCACTGCGGGTCGTTGAGCGAGCGGAGCGAGACGAAACGGGGTGAGCGAGGAGCGCAGCGACGAGTCGAAGCGACGGCTCTCAGGAAGCGGCGCCGGTCTCCGGGACAGGCACGCGGCCGGTGCGGATGATCCGATCCAGCAGCAGGTCGAAGTCGGCTGCGAGCTCCTGAGCGGAGTCCCCAGGCCAGATGTGCAGCGGCTTGGCCGCGCCCTGGGCCTGCTGCAGCGAGGTGCGTTCAGGCAACTGAGGCGAGAGCACCAGCGGGCCGAACATGTCACGCAGCTCCTTGATGCGGAACTGGTGCTCGATCGACTGAGGGCGCACGCGGTTCACGACGATGCCGAGCGGCTGGAGACGAGGGGAGAGGCCGCGACGGATCTCCTCGATCGCGCGCAGGGCGCGGTCGGCGGCGGCAACCGAGAACAGACCGGGTTCGGTGACGACGATGACGCGGTCGCTGGCGGCCCAGGCTGTGCGCGTGAGCGCGTTCAGCGAAGGCGCGCAGTCGACGAGGACGAGGTCGTAGTCGCTCTCGACGGAGGCGAGTGCCTCTTCGAGCTTCCAGACGTCGCGCACGCTCGGGTGGGGACCGTCGAAGTTGATGGCGGACGGGCTGCCGATCAGGACATCGATCGTGCCGGGGTGCACCTTCGCCCAACCGCTGGAGGTGATCGCCTGACGGACGACCTTCTCCTTGGGATTCGCCAGGACGTCGGCGATGTTGAGCCGGCCGGCGACCTGGATGTCCATGCCGGTGGACACGTCGGATTGCGGGTCGAGGTCGACGACGAGGGTCCGGACGCCTCGGGCGAAGGCCGCTGAGGCCAGTCCGAGAGTCACGGTCGTCTTGCCGACGCCTCCCTTGAGAGAGCTGACGCTGAGTACGTGCACGGACACCACGTTACCTTCCCCTAGGCTTGGAAGACACTCAGCCCCGCCCCGTGAACGTCGAATACGGCGTACAACGAGCCATCAGAGGTGTGCATGTTCCAGAAGATTCTTGTGGCAAACCGCGGTGAGATCGCGATCCGCGCGTTCAGAGCTGCGTTCGAGGTGGGGGCACGCACCGTCGCGGTGTTCCCGTATGAGGACCGCGGCTCTCAGCACCGGCTCAAGGCCGATGAGGCCTATGAGATCGGCGAGCGCGGCCATCCAGTGCGTGCGTACCTCGACGTCGACGAGATCATCCGTGTCGCACTCGAGTCGGGTGCTGACGCGATCTACCCCGGATACGGCTTCTTGTCCGAGAACCCTGATCTCGCCGAGCGCGCTGCAGAGAACGGCATCGTCTTCATCGGTCCGCCCTCGAAGGTGCTCGAGATGGCGGGTAACAAGGTCGAGGCGAAGCATCATGCGATCGAGGCCGGCGTTCCGGTTCTGAAGTCCACCGAGGCGTCATCCGACGTCGACGAACTCCTCGCGCAGGCCGACGACATCGGATTCCCGCTGTTCGCCAAAGCCGTCGCGGGCGGCGGCGGCCGCGGCATGCGCCGCGTCGAGACCAAGGGAGACCTCGCCCCTGCGCTGTCAGAGGCCATGCGCGAAGCAGAGAGCGCCTTCGGCGACGCCAGGATGTTCCTCGAGCAGGCCGTCGTCCGGCCTCGCCACATCGAGGTGCAGATCCTCGCCGACAAGAGCGGCGAGACGGTGCACCTGTTCGAGCGGGACTGCTCCGTGCAGCGCCGTCATCAGAAGGTCGTCGAGATCGCCCCTGCGCCGAACCTGGATGACAGCATCCGCACCGCTCTGCACGGCTACGCGATCGCGTTCGCCCGATCGATCGGCTACGAGAACGCCGGCACAGTGGAGTTCCTGCTCGAGACGGCGGGGGAGCGCACCGGCGAGGTCGTCTTCATCGAGATGAACCCGCGCATCCAGGTGGAGCACACGGTGACCGAAGAGGTCACCGATGTCGACCTCGTGCAGTCGCAGATGCGCATCGCCGCCGGTGAGACGCTCGCCGCGCTCGGCCTACAGCAGGGCGACATCCGCCTGCGCGGCGCAGCACTGCAGTGCCGCATCACGACGGAGGACCCCACGCAGGGCTTCCGTCCAGACACGGGCAAGATCACGACCTACCGCTCCCCGGGCGGTGCCGGCATCCGCCTCGACGGCGGCACGGTGCACCAGGGCGCGCAGATCAGCCCTCACTTCGATTCGATGCTCTCCAAGCTCACCTGCCGTGGCCGTGACTTCGAAGCCGCTGTCGGTCGCGCACGCCGTGCGCTGGCGGAGTTCCGCATCCGAGGCGTCTCCACGAACATCCCCTTCCTGCAGGCGCTGCTCGAGGACGAGGACTTCATCGCCGGCGATGTCAGCACGTCGTTCATCGACGAGCGTCCTGAGCTGCTGCGCGGTCGCGCATCGAAGGACCGCGGCACGAGGCTGCTGAACTGGCTCGTCGATGTCACGGTCAACAAGCCGAACGGCGCCCACCCCGGCGTGGCGGACCCCGTGACGAAGCTGCCGAACATCGACCTCAACGCCGAGCCGGTTCCCGGATCTCGCCAGCGCCTGCTCGAGCTCGGACCGGACGCCTTCGCGAAGAGTCTGCGCGAGCAGAGCGCACTCGCGATCACCGACACGACGTTCCGGGATGCGCATCAGTCGCTGCTCGCCACCCGCGTGCGCACACGCGATCTCGTCGCCGCAGCCCCGTACCTTGCGCGGCTCACGCCCGAGCTGCTGTCGGTCGAGGCCTGGGGAGGCGCGACGTATGACGTCGCGCTCCGCTTCCTCGGCGAAGATCCCTGGGAGCGGCTCGACAAGCTGCGGGCGGCTCTGCCGAACATCAACATCCAGATGCTGCTGCGCGGGCGCAACACCGTCGGATACACACCCTACCCGACGGCGGTCACCGAGGCGTTCGTCGCCGAGGCCGCCGCGAGCGGTGTCGACATCTTCCGCATCTTCGACGCACTCAACGACGCCTCCCAGATGCGGCCGGCCATCGATGCCGTGCGCGCCACCGGTACCTCGATCGCCGAGGTCGCGCTGTGCTACACCGGGGATCTGCTGAACCCGGCCGAAGATCTGTACACGCTGGATTACTACCTCCGCCTCGCCGAGCAGATCGTGGCTGCCGGGGCGCATGTGCTCGCCATCAAGGACATGGCAGGACTGCTGCGTCCCGCTGCCGCGGCGAAGCTCGTCACGGCGCTGCGCGAGCGCTTCGATCTGCCGGTGCACCTGCACACCCATGACACCCCCGGCGGACAGCTCGCGACGCTTCTCGCAGCCAGCAACGCCGGCGTCGACGCGGTGGATGCGGCATCCGCCCCGCTGTCCGGTACGACGAGCCAGCCGTCGCTGTCATCGCTCGTCGCGGCGCTGGTGCACACCGACCGCGACAGCGGCGTCGATCTGGATGCCGTCTCCGATCTCGAGCCCTACTGGGAGGCGGTGCGCAACCAGTACGCGCCGTTCGAGTCGGGCCTGCCCGGCCCCACCGGTCGCGTGTACCACCACGAGATCCCGGGCGGTCAGCTGTCGAACCTGCGCCAGCAGGCCAAGGCACTGGGTCTCGCTGAGCACTTCGAGCTCATCGAGGACATGTACGCCGCGGCCGACCGCATCCTCGGACGCGTTCCCAAGGTGACGCCCTCGTCGAAGGTCGTCGGCGACCTCGCGCTGCATCTCGCGGCGGTGCGCGCCGATCCTGCGGACTTCGAGGCGAACCCGGAGAAGTACGACATCCCGGACTCGGTGGTCGGCTTCATGGCCGGAGAGCTGGGCGAACTGCCCGGCGGATGGCCCGAGCCGTTCCGCACGAAGGTGCTCGCCGGGCGTGAGGTTCGCACGGGTCTCACGGAGATCTCCGCCGAGGACGAGAAGGCACTGGCCGGTACCAGCCAGCAGCGGCGCGAGCGGCTGAACATGCTGCTGTTCCCGGCGCCGACCCGCGAGTTCGCGCAACGGCGTGAACTCTTCGGAGATCTGTCGGTGCTCGACACCAGCGATTACCTGTACGGGCTGGTGCAGGGGCAGGAGCACCTCGTCGAGATCGACCGCGGCGTGCAGTTGTACGTCGGTCTCGAAGCCATCGGCGAAGCCGACGAGCGGGGCATGCGCACCGTCATGACGACCCTGAACGGGCAGTTGCGTCCGGTGTTCGTGCGGGATCGGTCGATCGCGGTCGACGCGCACGAGGTCGAGAAGGCCGACACATCGAAGCCGGGACAGGTGGCGGCGCCGTTCTCCGGCGTGGTCTCGCTCAAAGTCGACGTCGGCGACACCGTGCGCGCCGGTGAGCCGGTGGCATCCATCGAGGCGATGAAGATGGAGGCGGCCATCACCGCACCCGTGGACGGCGTCATCGATCGGCTCGCGATCGGCGTCACTCAGCAGGTGGACGCCGGTGACCTTTTGGTCGTCATACGTCCTGCCCAGTAATCTTGTGCGAGCGATACGCTCGCACAAGCTTGGAGTGACACAGTGACACCGAAGAACCCATCCGACTCCGCGGAGGACGAAACCCGCGGCGTACTCGACGACGCCGCATCGTTGGACACGACGGCGATCGGCATCCTCGGACAGACCGCTCAGGTGAGCGTCGCCCTTCCGCAGGACGAGGACGACGACCTCGTCGACGACGCGGTGCTCGATGGTGAGATCCACTCGGAACTCATCATCGACCCGCCCGTCGAGGCCGCCGCGGTGGCCGCGAGCGAGGTCGGCCGCATCCATGAGGACAGGATCGGCATCGTCATCGAACTGCCGGCGGAGGATGTCGGAGCTGTCGCCGCGGAGCCGGCACCCGCAGACGGGTCGGACGAGGTGATCGTGGAGGCTGTCGTCGAGCCGGATCCGGTGCCGGAGGCGCATTCTGAGATCGTGTCGGCTCACGACGGCGAGCAGGTTGGGGATGCTGACGCTGAAGTGCAGGTCGCTGACGAGCAGATCGACCGCTCGTCGGCGTCCGCTGACGAGACGGTGAGCGCCGCCGTCGTCGCTGCACCTGCTGCCCCCGCACGAACGGCGCCGAAGGCAAAGCCCCAGACGAAGAAGAAGCCACCTGCGCGCGTGGCGGCTGCTGAGCCCGCACCGGCGGCTGAGCCCGTATCTTCACCTGAGCCCGTGGCCGCACCTGAGCCCGTGACCGCACCCGAGCCCGTGATCGCACCCGAGCCCGGGCCGGCGGCCAGAGCCGCTACGCCGCCGCGACCCGAGAGCGCGACAGCTGCGTGGATCGCCGCCACGCTGAAGCAGGACGCCGCAGCAACCGCGACGCCCGCGTCTGCGGCACCAGCATCCGCGACTCCTGCATCCGCGGCATCCGTTCCGGCAGAGAAAGCGAAGAGCGAGACCGTGACGAACCCCGAAGAGACTCCGAAGCCGGACGGGAAGCCCGCGGAGACGACGATCGCACAGCGTCCGGCCGCGGCCCGACCCGAGGTCGCCCTGACTTCGAAGCGGCTCGGCGACCAGTTGGGTCAGGCGACGCGTGAGTCGGCGGATCTGCTCACAGCCGACCGGCTGCTCGATCCTCACCAGGTGACGAAGCCCGAGCCGGAAGGCGCGTGGAGCCACTTGCTGTATGCGGCATCCGGGCGACGCATCAACATCGGCGACGGCAGGCGCGCCCGCGAGCGCAAGGCTCTCACCTCGCGTATCGCCGCACCCCTCGCGGGCGGTGCGCGGTTCGTGCCGGTGCTCTCGCGCAAGGGCGGTGTCGGCAAGACGACGATCACCGCACTGCTGGGCATGGCGCTGGCGGACGCCCGAGACGATCGGGTGATCGCAGTGGATGCGAATCCCGACCGTGGCACACTGGCCGACCGCATCGTGCGCACGCACAGCAAATCTGTGCGCGACCTCGTGCGCGCCCATGACGAGATCAAGGGATATCACGACGTCTCGTCGATCGTCGCGCGCGACTCCACGAGGCTCGACGTGCTCGCATCCGATGCCGATCCGCGCATCGCCGAAGCGTTCAGCGACGATGACTACCGCGACGTCGCGAACGTCGCGGCCCACTACTACTCGCTCGTGCTGACCGACACCGGCACCGGTATCGTGCACTCCGTCATGGGGGCGACTCTCGACCTGGCGGATCAGCTCATCATCGTCTCCGGCCTCAGCGTCGACGAGGCGCGTCTCGCCTCTGAGACTCTGACGTGGCTCGAGACGAACGGCTACGCAGAGCTGGCCCGACGATCGATCGTCGTCCTTAACCAGTCGACCCCTGGCAGCCCGCTCGTGCGCCTGAATGAGCTCGAGGCGCACTTCGCGACGCGTGCGAAGAGCGTGGTGCGCATGCCGTACGACTCGCAGATCGCCGGTGGCGGAGCCATCGTGTTCGCCAACCTGCAGCCCGAGACCCGTCAGGCGGCTCGTGAGCTGGCGGCATCCCTCGTCGAGGGTCTCCGCGCGAGCGCAGCCTGATGACTGTTCGCGAGATCCGCATCTTCGGCGACCCTGTGCTGCGCACCGTGTGCGAGCCGATCGGAGAGATCGACGACGGCGTGCGAGCGCTCGTCGCCGACCTCATCGAGACCGTCGAACTGCCAGGCAGAGCCGGCGTCGCAGCGCCGCAGATCGGCGTGGCGGCACGCGCCTTCAGCTACAACATCGACGGTGACATCGGCTATGTGCTCAATCCGGTGCTGACTGAGGTGCGAGGCGAGCCCGCGCCCACCGGCGAAGGCTGTCTCTCGGTCCCAGGACTCTGGCATGACGCTCTCCGCCACCCATGGGCGCGGGTCGAGGGGATCGACCTCGACGGCGAACCGGTGGTGCTCGAGGGCGAGGGCCTGCTCGCGCAGGCGCTGCAGCACGAGACCGACCACCTCGACGGCAAGCTCTACCTCACGAGGCTCGCGCCGGAGGACCGCAAGACCGCGATGCGCGAGGTCCGCGAGAGCGACTGGTTCTAACACCTTCACCCCCGAGACCCCATCTTCGCGCCGAGACCCCGCCGTGCTGGCGTACGCAAGGCGGGGTCTGGGTGATAAGGCGGGGTCTCGTTGAGCTCATCCGCCGATCGCGACGTTGGTCGTGTTGACCGGCTCGTCGTAGATCGCCGCGACCTCAGCGGCGAAGTCCTTCATGATCACGTTGCGCTTGATCGACATCTTCGGCGTGAGATGGCCGCTGTCCTCTGTCCACTCCGAGTCGAGGATCGTGAACTTGCGGATCGACTCCGCGCGGGACACATTGCCGTTGGCGACGTCGACCGCGCGCTGGATCTCGGTGCGTACCGCTTCGTTCTTCGACGCCTCGGCGAGTGACATCCCGGCGGAGAGGCCGTTGTTGCCGAGCCAGGTGGGAAGCATCTCGGGGTCGAGCGTGATCAGGGCCGAGATGAACGGCTTCTGATCGCCGACGACCACGACCTGACCGACGATCGGGTTCGCGCGGATGGGATCCTCCAGTGCAGCCGGCGCGACGTTCTTGCCGCCGGCCGTGACGATGATCTCCTTCTTGCGGCCGGTGACCGTGAGGAACCCCTCCGAGTCGAAGCTGCCGATGTCTCCGGTGCGGAACCAGCCGTCGTGGAAGGATTCCGCCGTCGCTTCGGGGTTGTTCCAGTACTCCTTGAAGACGTTGATGCCCTTGACCTCGATCTCGCCGTCCTCAGCGAGGCGGACGCCGACGCCGGGAAGCGCAGGACCGACTGTCCCGATCTTCGACTTGTCGGCGAGGTTCACGGTGGCGGGGGCGGTGGTCTCGGTGAGGCCGTAGCCCTCCAGGATCACGACGCCGAGGCTGTGGAAGAAGTGACCGAGGCGGGGGCCGAGGGGAGCGGATCCGGAGACGGCGTAGACGATGTTGCCGCCCATGGCCGCCCGCAGCTTGCTGTAGACGAGCTTGTCGAACAGCGCGAACTTGATCTTCAGCCCGAACGGGATCTTCTTGCCATCTTCGAGAAGGCGCGAGTGCTCGATCGCCGCTGCCGCAGCCGCGCGGAAGATCTTGCCCTTGCCGCCGGCTTCTGCCTTCTGCTCCGCAGAGTTGTAGACCTTCTCGAACACGCGCGGCACAGCAAGAAGGAAGGTCGGCTTGAACGAGCCCAATGCCGGAAGCAGCTGCTTCGTGTCCGGCTGGTGCCCGGTGCGCACGCCGGCGTGGATGTTGAGGTGCGAGATGAAGCGAGCGAAGATGTGCGCCGTGGTGATGAACAGCAGCGTGGACGCTCCCGGGGTCTCCACGACCGCGTTGAGCGCCTTGGCCGAATTGCGGCACAGCTCGACGAAGTTGCTGTGCGTCAGCACGCAGCCCTTGGGTCGTCCGGTCGAGCCGGACGTGTAGATGAGGGTGGCGATGTCGGAGCCGACGGCGAGGTTGCGGCGGCGCTCGATCTCAGCGTCCTCGACGTCGACGCCGGCGGCGGTGAGCGTGTCGATGGCGCCGACGTGCAACTGCCAGACATCGCGGATCAGAGGGAGGTCGCCGCGCACCTCGTCGAACTTCGCGAAGTGGTCGGCGGATTCCAGGATGAGCGCCGTGGCGCCGGAGTCCTCGAGGATCCACTGGATCTGCGACGGAGAACTGGTCTCGTAGATCGGCACCATCACCGCTCCGGCGTAGAAGAGTGCGAAGTCGACCAGAGTCCATTCGTACGTGGTGCGAGCGAGGAATCCGACCTTCTCGCCGGGCTGGACGCCGACGGCGACGAAGCCCTTGGCGAGAGCGATCACGGCCGTCTGGAAGTCGGCGGCGCTGATGTCGCTCCATCCGTCGCCGTTCGGAACCGAGAACAAGGCCTTGTCGGGAGTGGCTTCGACTCGTTTGGCCAGCAGATCTGAGACATTCGCGTCGGGATCAGCAGGGACGATCGCGGGAACTTCGAATTGAACCACGGCAACTCCTTCGGTACCGGTCGGGCACGGGTTTCCCATGAGTCTAGGGCACAACCGGTCTTGAACCCGGGCAATTCTGGAATTCAGTCACGCGATCGATGACACTCAGTCGCGCAACTCGCGGCATCGGTTCGCGGGTGTCATGACGGGCGGCGGCAGGGCCGGGGATAGACTTCGTGACGATGTTCTACTGGCTGATGAAGTACGTCGTGATCGGCCCCGTGGTCAAGGCGATCTTCCGTCCCTGGATCGTGGGGCGCAGCAACGTGCCCAAGAACGGTGCTGCCATCCTGGCGAGCAACCACCTGTCGGTGTCCGACTCGGTGTTCCTCCCGTTGCTGATCGATCGGCCGATGTCGTTCCTCGCGAAGAGCGACTACTTCACCGGGCGAGGGCTCAAGGGGTGGGCGACGAAGTACTTCATGAAGGCCACCGGGCAGATACCCATCGACCGCTCAGGCGGAAAGGCCTCAGAGGCCTCGCTGAACACGGGTCTTCAGGTGCTCGGACGAGGTGACGTGCTCGGCATCTATCCCGAGGGAACGCGCAGCCCTGACGGCAAGCTGTATCGCGGGCGCACCGGTATCGCGCGGATGGCGCTCGAGGCGAGGGTTCCAGTGATCCCCGTGGTCATGGTCGACACAGACACCGCCATGCCCATCGGCCGCACGGTGCCACGGATCGTCCGCGTGGGGATCGTCATCGGCGAACCGCTGGACTTCTCCCGCTACGAGGGCATGGAGAACGATCGCTACATCCTGCGCTCGGTCACAGACGAGATCATGGTCGCCCTGCAGCGTCTGGGTGAGCAGCAGTACGACGACGTCTACGCCTCGTCGGTGCGGGATCGGATGCCGCAGCGTTCGTGACGGCCGCGGTCATGACGACGGGGTTCTGACGGCGAGGCGGCGCGCTCACGGCCAGTAAGCTGGGGAGATGCCTCAGCAGCTCGACGCCGCCCTGGACGCTTGGCGCACCCTTCCCATCAAACAGCAGCCGACCTGGCCCGACGCGGATCGCGTCGCCGACGTGTCGGCACAGATCGCTGGGCTTCCGCCGCTGGTGTTCGCCGGTGAGGTCGACAATCTGCGCGATCGCCTCGCTCGCGCAGCATCCGGTCAGGCATTCCTGCTGCAGGGCGGCGACTGCGCCGAGACGTTCGCCGGTGCGACCGCGGAGCAGATCCGCAACCGCATCAAGACCGTGCTGCAGATGGCCGTCGTGCTCACATACGGCGCGTCGATGCCGATCGTCAAGATGGGCCGCATGGCCGGGCAGTTCGCGAAGCCGCGCTCGAGCGACTCGGAGACGCGCGGCGACATCACGCTGCCGGCCTACCGCGGCGACATCGTCAACGGCTACGACTTCACCGAGGGCTCGCGCCGGGCCGATCCCGGGCGTCTGCTTCAGGGTTATCACACGGCCGCATCCACGTTGAACCTGATCCGTGCGTTCACGCAGGGTGGCTTCGCCGACCTCCGTGAGGTGCACTCCTGGAACAAGGGCTTCGCATCGAACCCCGCCAACCAGCGGTACGAGCGCATGGCATCCGAGATCGACCGTGCGATCAAGTTCATGGAGGCCGCGGGTGCGGACTTCGACGAGCTCAAGCGCGTCGAGTTCTTCACCGGCCACGAAGGCCTGTTGATGGACTACGAGAGCCCGATGACGCGGATCGATTCCCGCACGGACACCCCGTACAACACCTCAGCGCATTTCCTCTGGATCGGAGAGCGCACCCGCGACCTCGACGGTGCGCACGTCGACTACTTCTCGAAGATCCGAAACCCCATCGGCGTGAAGCTCGGCCCCACCACCACGCCCGAGACGGCGCTGGCACTGATCGACAAGCTCGACCCGAACCGCGAGCCGGGACGCCTCACATTCATCACGCGCATGGGTGCGGGCAAGATCCGCGACGCACTGCCGCCGCTGCTCGAAGCCGTTCGTGAATCGGGCGCCCAGCCGCTGTGGGTGACCGACCCGATGCACGGCAACGGCATCACCACCCCGACCGGATACAAGACGCGTCGCTTCGACGACGTGGTCGACGAGGTGCGTGGCTTCTTCGAGGCGCACCGCGCGGTCGGCACGTTCCCCGGCGGCATCCACGTCGAGCTCACCGGCGACGACGTCACCGAGTGCCTCGGCGGGTCGGAGCACATCGACGAGGCCGCACTGGCGACGCGCTACGAGTCGCTCTGCGACCCGCGGCTGAACCACATGCAGAGCCTCGAACTCGCATTCCTCGTCGCCGAGGAGCTCGAGAAGCGCTGACTCTGCGCGCCATCCGGTGGCATTCGCGGCGTCGATCGATGCAGCGGATGCCACTTCGTGCAGCGGATGCCGGTCAGAGGGCGCTGCGGATGAGCAAGGTCACTTGGCTGCCTGCTCTGCGCAGGGTCCCTGCCGAAGGGTCGGTACCGGTGACCTCGGTCAGTCCGTTCGGGAACGGGGTCCACAGCGGATTCCACGTGGGCTCGAATCCCGCATCGCGGAGTGTCTTGGCGGCGGTGTCGCGGTTCTGACCGGTCACATCAGGCACCTCGAACAGCTGTGGCCCCTTCGAAACGACGAGAGTCATCGTGTCGCCGGGTCGCCAATTCGAACCGTCGTCGCGACCGGAGATGCGGATGACGCGACCCTCTTCGACGTCGTCGCTGAACTCCTCGGTCGTGGTCGTGCCGATGTCCTTGTCGCTGAGAGCAGATGTCGCCTCTGACACCGTCATCCCGACGACATCCGGCACGCTGCCCAGCGACACGACGAGGTTCGCGGTGTCGGCCTCGAAGACGCTGCATCCCTCACCGCATTCGACATCGTCGCCACCGGCACGCGGAGTGACGCTGGCGTTGATCACGACACCCTCCGGGGCTCCTCCGTTCGAGTACAGGAGGAGGTCATCGTCGGAGACGGTGAGTCCGAGATCCTTGAGGTAGGCGCGGGCCTCATCGGCGGTCTTGCCGTTCAACGTCTCGATCGCGCGCGGAGCGGGACCTGTGGAGACGAAGACGCTGACCTCGGCGCCCCCGTCGAGTCGTTCGCCTTCGGCGGGGTCGGTGCGGATCGCGAGGCCGGGCTCGATGTCGACGGAGCTCTCCTCCGCGGCCACGGGGACGAACCCCTCCTCGGAGAGGATCGTCGCGGCCTCCTCGTAGCTCTTGCCCGCGACGGAGGGTACGGCCACGAGTGAGCCGGGACCTGACCCGAACCACCAGCCGACGCCTCCTGCGACGACGGCGAGCAGAAGCACGAGGGACAGCAAGAACGCGCCACGGGCGCGGCGCTTGGACGTGCGCCGCCTGAGCAGGGTCGCGTTGTCGACGGGCTGCGACGCCGGCGCCGCGACATCGTCGATGACCATCGTCGACGGCATGACCTTCGTCAGATCGCCCGAATCGCTCTGCGCACGGATCGGCGTCGTCGTCGCGGCGACGGCCGTGGGGGCGACGCCGAGTGAGCGCTCGATCTCGCGAAGGCGGTCGAGCATCTCCTGTGCGTCGTTCGGGCGCTCATCGGGCGACTTCTCGGTCGACCACAGCACGAGCTCGTCGAGCTGTTCAGGGACTCCTGGGTTGCGCACGCTCGGTCGCGGCACCGACTCCGTCGCATGCTGGAAGGCGATCTGCATCGGCTGCTCGCCCTTGTACGGCTGCTCGCCGACGAGCATCTCGTAGAGCATGATGCCGAGCGCATAGATGTCGCTGCGAGCATCGGCCGTGCCGCGGGTGACGAGCTCAGGGGCGAGGTAGGCGATGGTGCCGAGCAGTTGCTGTCCGGTGGCGGTGTTCGCCGTGGTGGCGCGGGCGAGGCCGAAGTCACCGATCTTGATGCGGCCGTCCTCGGCGAGCAGTACGTTCTCGGGCTTCACGTCACGATGCACGATGCCCGCCTTGTGGGCCGCCGCGAGTCCGGCGAGGATCGCATCCATGATCGTTATCGTCTGCGGGATCGTGAGACGGCGCTGTTCGCGCATCAGCTCGCGCAGCGTGATTCCGGGAAGGTACTCCATCACGAGATAGGCGAGTTCGCCGTCCTGGCCCTGATCGAACACGTTGACCACGTGCGGATCGGCGAGGCGGGCCGCGGCTCGGGCCTCCTGGATGAACCGGCTCTGGAACACCGAGTCGTCGCTGAGATGGCCGTGCATGACCTTCAGCGCGATCCGGCGCTCCAGGCGAAGGTCGGTGGCGACGTACACCGTCGCCATCCCGCCGCGCGCGATCCGGGCGCGCACGCGGTAGCGGCCGTCGACAAGCCGCCCGATGAGGGGGTCGGCCTGCTGATTGGTCGTCACGTACAGAGTCTATGAAGAACTGGCTGACAGACCGCGGAGCGGCTCACCCCTTTGGGCGACAGGATCGGCCGATTTTCAGCCATACAGGGCGATCCACTGGTAGGCCTGGGCCTCCCACTGGCCGTAACGATCCGGGTACGCCGAGATCTGCACGGCCTGCGCGGCGTCCTTGAACGCCATGCCTTCCCAGCCGGCGATGTCGAGAAGACCTCGCGACGTGGTGCCGTTCGGGTCCGATGCGCCGCCGTAGAAGACCCGGATGCTGCGATCGCGATCCATGATCTGATCGACAGTGCCCCAGCCGGTGCTGGGCCGCTGCTGGAACAGGCCGAGTGAATCGCGGTCGCCCCAATCGAGGTTGCGCAGCCAGGATTCGACCATGGAGGTGGCCAGCGCGATCGCGATGCCACGATCGGAGACGCCGAGCTCTCTCCCGATCCGGATGATCATGGTGGCGTTCTCCGCCTGCGGTTCGTTGAGCGTCGCGGTCTGGGCGGGTGCCGGTCCGGACGCTGCGGGAGCGGGCGCTGGAGCGGGAGCGGGCGCTGGAGCGGGAGTAGGAGCAGCACGCGCGGCCGCCGCGACGACGATGGCCTGTCCCGGATAGATGATCGATGAGGCGCTCAGGCCGTTGGCCGCGAAGATCGCGTCGACGGATGTACCGTACTTCTGTGCGATGGCGAAGACCGTGTCGCCTGCGACCACGGTGTGCGTGCTGGTGGCGGCGGGAGCGGGAGGTGTCGCCGGTGCTGGTGCAGCAGGAGCGGGGGCCGAAGCGGGCGCCGCCACGGTGAGGGTCTGCCCCGGATAGATCACGGAGCGCCAGCCGAGCCCGTTCCAGGTGAGAACGTCGACGGTGCGCAGCCCGAAGCGCTGCGCGATCGAGAAGACGGTATCGCCGTCTTGAACGGTGTAGCTCGTGGGAGTCGTCGTCGCGGGCAGAATGCGGGGGAGCGCCGTGAGTCGACTCTCCGACTGCTGCTCGATCGGTGCTGCGGCGCTCGCGGGAGCGGTGCTCATGGCGCTCGCCAGCACGCCGAGGACGGCCGCTGGAACGCCGAGCCGGATATATCCGGCACGAGGGCTCAGGATGTTCGCTGTCAAGGTTTCCCCCCTTTGCTGACCCTGAAACGCTGACACGCATGTAAACGGATGTCAACCAAAGTGACGGAAGTGACGTGAGTGAAAGAAGTGTCGATATGCGATGCCGCTCTGAAGATGAGATAGTCGAAACGTGTCTGAGACTTCCCCCGAACCCACCGCCATCGAATGGCTGACGATGCCCGATCTCGTCGAGAGGCTCGACGAGCCACTCGGGCGCGTGCGTCGGATGATCTCCGAGCAGTACCTGGTCGGATCGACCCGGAACGGTGTCTTCGGTGTGCCGTCGCAGTTCATCGTCGACGGGCATCCTCTCTCGTCCCTGCGCGGCACGATCATCGTCCTCACCGACGCCGGATTCACCGATGACGAGGTGATCGACTGGCTGTTCAGCGAAGACGACGAGCTCGGCCGCACGCCGATCGCCGCGCTTCTCGACGGTCACAAGAGCGCCGTGCGCCGCGTCGCCCGCACACTCGCCTGACGCGCCTCAGGCGGAACGCACGGTCGCAGCGCGCGCGAGGTCTCGCAGCTCGCCGACGGCTGCGTTGTCCAGTCGCGCACCCGAGAGCGCGCGGTCGGCCTCCTGTGCATACGAGACGATGAGCTCCTCCACCCGTGCCAGTGCGCCGGATTCGGCGATCGTGGCCTGAATCGCCGACACCTGATCCGCGGTGAGCGTCGGATCGCCCAGCAGCTCATCGAGCAGTCGCCTGGCCGACGCATCCAGCTGCTCCCGCGTGAACGCGATGAGCACGGTGCGCTTGCCCTCGCGAAGATCGTCTCCGGCCGGTTTGCCGGTGACCGACTGATCGCCGAACACGCCGAGCACGTCGTCGCGCAGCTGGAACGCCATGCCGATCGGATGACCGAAGCTGCGCAGCGCGCTCTGCTGTGACTCGTCTGCCCCGGCGAGCAGGGCGCCCAGCAGCAGCGGCTGCTCGATGCTGTACCTCGCCGACTTCAGAGAGACCACGCGCAGCGCGCGATCAGCGTGCTCGGAGATGGGATTGACCAGCCAGGCCGATTCCTCGGCGATGTCGAGGAACTGGCCGGTGGTGACATCGCGACGCATCCGCGCGTACTCCCGGCGCACGTCGGGCGCCTGCGCGAGCCCGGTCAGGGCCTGCTCGAGCAGATCATCGCTCCAGGCGACGAGCAGATCGCCGAGAAGGATCGCGGCGGCTCGCCCGAACGGCTCGGCGTCCCCGGACCACGACAGCGTCCGATGCTGTTGCTCGAGGGAGCGGTGCGCCGCCGGAACGCCCCGTCTCGTGTCCGAGTTGTCGATCAGGTCGTCATGCACGAGCGCGGCGGATTGGAAGATCTCCAGCGCGGCGCAGAGATCCCACAGTGCATCCGTCTCGATGGCGTCGCGGGCGGAGAAGCGCGCGACCGCGCGCCATCCGGCGTGGCAGAACCGTGCGCGCAGACGCTTGCCGCCCCGCAGTGTGGCCTCGGCGGACGCGATGAACATCGCAGCATCCGGTCCATACGATCGCGTCTCGGATCCGAGCGCGGTCATGAAGCGATCCAGACGGTCGGAGACGGCGTCCTGGACAGGTATGGATGAGGGCACGATAATCAGCTTAGGTTCTCAGCCGATAACTAGCCTCGGCGGTTCTGCGAGCGTAGAATGAAAGACACTGAACCAAGGGGGGGCGTCATGCCACTGTCTGAACAGGAGCAGCGTCTGCTCGACGAGATGGAACGCCATCTCCTCCACAACGACGCAGACATCGTAACCGCGCCCTCCGGCGATCGAACGCTCAGCTACCGCAATCTCGTCTACGGTGCCGTTCTTCTTCTCGTCGGAATCGGCGCGCTCGTCGCGGGCGTCGCGCTCGGCGGCCAGCTCGGCGCTGTCGCCAGCATCATCGTCGGCGTGATCGGATTCGCGGCGATGGTCGCCGGCGTCATCCTCGCGGCGACTCCCGTGCGCCGTGTCGGCGGCACGCCGCGGGTCCGAGACGGCGGGGCGTCCAAGCCGCCGCAGACTTCGGCCTCCTTCATGGACCGGATGAACGATCGTTGGGATCGTCGCCAAGACGGTCGCTGACCTCTTCACTCACCAGAGCCCGGATGCATTGAGCATCCGGGCTTTTCTGCGTCTCGGGGGATCACGCGGCTCCTGAACGCCTCGGCGCGTTGAGATCCTCCACTTTCCCTCCACGGTCCTCCACTGTGCGCTGTGCCGCGTTCTGGCGCGGAATCACAGGGGAGCGGTGATCTGGCATCACCGAATATGCCATGCTGTGCTGGTTTGCTCATATGCAAGTGGAGCAAAGTGGAGTAAAGTGGGGGACACCTCGAAGTTGGCCGGACACAGAGGGGGTGATGGCCGATGTTGCTGGGAACGCATTCACCGAAGCTCGACGACAAAGGTCGAGTCATCCTGCCGGCGAAGTTCCGTGAGGACCTCGGCGGCGGCATCGTCGTCACCCGTGGTCAAGAGCGATGCCTGTACGTGTTCAGCACGGCCGAGTTCGAGGCGATGCACGAGCGGATCCGGCAAGCACCGCTCAGCAACAAGCAGGCGCGCGACTTCCTGCGCATGTTCCTCTCCGGAGCGAGCGCGGAGATGCCGGACAGCCAGAACCGCATCACCATCCCCGCCCATCTCCGTCAGTACGCGGGGCTCGAGAAGGAGCTCGTCGTCACCGGCGTCGGCGCGCACGCCGAGATCTGGGATGCCGCGGCCTGGAACGACTACCTCGCCGCCGGCGAGGACAACTACTCAGAACTCGAACAGGAGGTGATTCCGGGACTGTTCTGACCTCGACTGTGATGCCCCGCCGCTCCCACCCCGACACACTTCCCCGGTGCCGGGTCGAGAAGCGGAGGGGGATCAGAGTCGAAGGTCACCCGAAACGATCATGAATCTTCGCGACATCCACACCCCGGTGCTCCTCGAACGCTGCGTCGAGCTGCTCGCACCTGCACTGCAGCATGACGGCGCGGTGCTGGTCGACGCCACACTCGGCATGGGCGGGCACTCCGAGGCGCTGCTCGAGCGTTTCAGCAACATCCGCTTGATCGGGCTCGACCGGGACACCGACGCGCTGCGCATCGCCGGTCAGCGGCTCGAGCGCTTCGCCGACCGCGTCACGCTCGTGCACACCGTCTACGACGAGATCGGGCTCCACGCTCACGGTGCCTCCGGCATCCTCATGGATCTGGGCGTCTCGTCGCTGCAGCTCGATGAGGCCGAGCGCGGCTTCGCGTATTCGAAGGATGCTCCGCTGGACATGCGCATGGACCAGACGAAGGGCACGACCGCCGCCGATGTCCTCGCGACATACAGCGAGGGCAACCTCCGTCGCATCTTCGAGCGCTACGGCGAGGAGAAGCTCGCCGCACGCTACGCCCGATTCATCGTGCGCTCCCGTGAGGAGAAGCCGCTCGTGCGGTCGCAGGACCTCGTCGACCTGTTGCAGGCAGCGACCCCGGCCGCCGCACAGCGTGCCGGCCACCCGGCCAAGCGAGTGTTTCAGGCGCTGCGCATCGAAGTGAACTCCGAACTCAGCGTCCTCGCCGACGCGATCCCCGCCGCGATGGACGCTTTGACCGTCGGCGGGCGCATCGTCGTCATGAGCTACCAGTCGCTCGAGGACCGCCTTGTGAAGCAGGCCTTCGCCGCGGCATCCGCCTCCACGGCGCCCGCGGGGCTTCCCGTCGAACTTCCACAGCACGCTCCGCGCTTCCGCACCATCACGAAGGGCGCGGAGATGGCGGGCGAAGAAGAGAAGGCACGCAATCCGCGCGCCATTCCGGTGCGCCTGCGCGCCGCCGAGCGGATCAGGGAGGCCGCATGAGCCGTCAGGCGGCGACAGCCGCAGCACTGCTGCCGGAGCCGATCGCTCCCGCGCCCGGCGCCCCCCGTCGGTTGAAGCCGGTGACGGCGCCCGCTCGGCGGGCCAAGCCGAAGCTGGCGTATGCGCTCATCGCACTCGGCGGGGCAGCGGCGATCGGGATCGCCCAGATCGGCCTGTCACTGGCGATCACCCAGGACTCCTTCGTCCTCGCAGACCTCACTTCGCAGCAGCGTGAACTCGACCTGCAGGCGAGTGCGTTGCAGGATGACCTCGCCGGGACGAGCTCGCCCCAGCTGCTCGCGACCAAGGCCTCCGAGCTCGGCATGGTCGTGGCCGGATCCGCCTCCTACCTGCGCCTGAGCGATTCGACCGTGCTCGGTCCGAACACCGGTGCCGATGGCAAGTCCACGATCGATCCGAATGGAAGCGGCGCGGTGTACAACGCACTGCTGAACCAGAAGGCGGACGCCGCCGCTGCAGCGAATGACGCCGAGGCGTCAGCGAACGACACAGCTGATGCCGTCGATCCGAATCTGCCCCCGCCCATCACCGACGGACTTCCGAGCCCCACGACACGCTGAACTTCGACTGAGAGAGCGACATGACGACACGAGCCACCCGCGGCCCCCGGCGCCGCACCGTCGTCGCCCTGGCGGTCATACTCGCCGTGCTCTCGGCATTCGTCGTCCGCCTCGTCGACATCCAGGTCGTCAGTGCGAACGAGCACGTCGAGGACTCCCTGCAAGTCGGGAAGCTCGGCTCGACGGTGACACTGCCGGGCAACCGCGGTTCGATCGTCGATGCGAACGGCACGGTGCTGGCATCCAGTGTCACCGTGTACGACGCGCAGCTCGACCCGATGCTGATCGCGTCGCTCGAGGACGATGAGGACGACCCGCCGAAGACGTCCTGGAGCGAGGCGGCTGACATGATCGCGGCGATCACCGGGCAGGATGCAGACGATCTGCGTGCCGGTGTCGCAGCCACACTCGAGAGCGATCCTGCGTCGCGCTACCTGCCGCTGAAGAAGGGGCTCAGCACCGAGAAGTTCCTCGAACTGCGCGATCTCGGTCTGGTCTACCTCGACATGCTGCCGCGCGAGACGCGCGTGTATCCGAACGGCGCGGTCGCCGGAAACATCATCGGATACGTCGACAGCGCCGGCGTCGGCCAGTCGGGCGTGGAGCAGCTCGAGAAGCAGTGCCTCTCGCCGGTGAACGGCGAGCGCACGTATCTTCGCGGCAAGGACGGCAACATCATCCCCGGCAGTGATCGGACGGTCGCGGCAGAGAACGGCGGATCGGTGCAGCTGACGATCAACAGCGACCTGCAGTGGTACCTGACGCAGATGATCTCGGAAGAAGCGCAGAAGATGGGCGCGAAGGCAGGCACCGTCACCGTGGTGGAGGTGAAGACGGGCAAGATCCGGGCGGCAGCCGAATGGCCCGCCATGGATCCGAACGACCTCAACTCCTCCTCACCCGAGGACTGGGGCACGCGAGTCTTCGGATCTTGGTTCGAGCCCGGTTCGACGTTCAAAGCCGTCACGGCCGCTGCAGTGCTCGACGCCGGCGCTGCCGACTTGAACACAACCGTCTCAGCGAACGGGCGCGAAACATTCCCGAACGGCGCGGTCATCAATGACCCGTTCCGGCACGACACCTACCAGTACCGGCTCGCCGGGGCATTGATCGACTCGTCGAACGTCGCGCTGTCGAAGTTCGGCACGTTGATCGACGCACAGACGCGATACGACTACATACAGAAGTTCGGATTCGGGCAGGAGACCATCGGATTCCCTCGAGAGAACCCCGGTCTCGTGCATCCCGCGAACGCGTGGGACAGCCAGACGCTCTACACGACCACCTTCGGCCAGGCGCTCACGGTCACCGCACCTCAGGTCGCCGGTGCCTATCAGGCGATCGCCAACGGCGGCGAGAAGATCGATCTGTCGCTGATCGAGTCCTGCACTCTGGACGACGGCACCGTGGTGGATCCGGAAGCGCCCAAGCGCGAGCAGGTCGTCTCCGAACAGACCGCGGCCGAGGTGTCGCGCATACTCGAGAACGTCTCGGTGCAGGGTGGGCTGAGCCAGCAGATCGAGGTTCCCGGCTACCGTGTCGCGAGCAAGACCGGTACCGCGCAGAAGGCGGATGCTGGTGGGTACATCGCCGGGAAGTACTTCACCAGCATGGTCGGCTTCGCGCCCGTCGACGATCCCCAGTACGTGGTGGTGGTCACGCTCGATGAGCCGACTAAGGTTGTATCGTCCGCAGCCACGGCATCCGCCTTCCAGCAGTCGATGACGCAGGTGCTGAAGACCTACCGTGTCTCGCCCTCGACCGTCCCGATGGACGAGCTGCTTCCCAAATTCGAATAGCCGGCACTGAGCCGCGCATGGAGATTTCATGATCGCCCTGACGCTTGCCGAGATCGCCGCAATCACCGATGGCGACTTGCGTCTCGTAGACCCCGACATCTCGGAGACCACTGTGTCCGGTGTCGTCGACACCGACTCGAGGAACATGACCCCGGGCGGTGTCTTCATCGCCAAGCCCGGAGCAGAGACCGACGGGCATCGCTTCGTCGCCGCGGCCGTGACAGGCGGAGCGTCGGTGGCGGTCGTCGAGCACATCGTCGACGCCCAGGTGTCGCAAGTGGTCGTGAAGGATGCCGTCACCGCTCTCGCCGACCTCGCACGCGCCGTCGTCGCGCGCGTGCGCGCCGAAGGACAGCTGAAGATCGTCGGCATCACCGGGTCGAACGGCAAGACGACCACCAAGAACCTGCTCGCCCGCATCCTCGAGGACGAAGGCGAGACGATCTCTCCGATCAACTCGTACAACAACGAGGTCGGTGCCCCGGTCACGATGCTCCGCGTCACGGACAGCACCCGTTACCTCGTCAGCGAGTTCGGCGCCGCCGGCCCGGGCAGCATCGCCCACCTCGCGGGTCTCGTCGAGCCCGACATCGCCATCGTGCTCATGGTCGGCATGGCGCATGCCGGCGGTTTCGGCGGCATCGAGGAGACGGCCAGGGCCAAGGCCGAGCTCATCGCAGCCTCGCGCCCCGGCGGCACTGCCGTGCTGAACATCGACGACTCCCGAGTCGCAGCCATGCGCGATGCCGCCACGGCGCACGACATGCACATCGTCGGCTTCGGGCAGGACGGCTCGGCAGACGTGCGCGCGAGTGACGTGCAGGTCGCCGCCGACGGCACCAGAGCGGTGATCACCACGGCAGACGCGACTCTGCCTCTGCACCTGAAGGTGCTCGGCGCGCACCACATCACCAACGCACTCGCGGCGATCGCGGCCGCGGGCGTTCTCGGGGTGCCCCTCGCCGATGCGATCGCCAGGATCGAGACCGTCCAGGTCGCGGAGCGGTGGCGCATGCAGCCGCTCGGCAACGACCGGGTGCGCATCATCAACGACGCCTACAACGCCAGCCCCGACTCCATGGCCGCAGCCCTGCGCACTCTCGCGCAGATCACCGGCCCCGACGAGCGCACCGTCGCCGTGCTCGGCGCGATGAGCGAACTCGGCGAGAGCGCAGGGGAGGAGCACGACAGGATCGGACTGCTCGCCGTGCGCCTGAACATCCGACGCATCGTCGTGGTCGGACCTGAGGCGCGCCGCCTCTACCTCTCCGTCGTCGGCGAGGGGTCCTGGGACAGCGAAGCCGTGCACCTTCCCGACCAGGATGCCGCCTACGAATACCTGCGCACAGAGCTCCGCGACGGAGACCGTGTGCTCGTGAAATCATCCAATTCCGTGGGCCTTCGGCATCTCGGCGATCGTCTGGGAGAATTGTTCTCGTGAGATCACTCCTCATGGCGGCTGCGATTTCGCTCGCCTTCACCCTGTTCCTGACTCCCGTCTTCCTCCGGCTGTTCCGCCGGTGGGGCTGGGGACAGGTGATCCGCACACCGGAAGACATCGCGAATCCGAGCCACAGCGCCAAACGCGGCACGCCGACCATGGGCGGTCTCATCTTCATCGTCGGCACGATCGTCGGCTACTTCGTCGGGGTCTACGCCGGTGGCAGCGAGCCCGCGCTTTCCGCGATCCTCGTGCTCTGGCTCATGATCGGCTTCGGCGCCGTCGGCTTCATCGACGACTACATGAAGGTGAAGTCCCAGCGCAGTCTCGGCCTCTCGGGCTGGCGCAAGGTGATCGGCCAGCTCGTCGTGATGATCCCGTTCGGGGTGGTCGCACTGAACTTCCCCAACCAGTTCGGCCAGACGCCCGCGAGCGGCTACGTCTCGCTGTTCCGCGACATCACCTGGCTGAACCTGTTCGGCTTCGGTGTCATCATCGGCTGGATCGTCTACCTGATCTGGATCGCCGTGATCGGCATCGCCACGTCCAACAGCGTGAACCTCACCGACGGTCTCGACGGTCTCGCATCCGGTGCCGGCGTGTTCGTCGTCGGCGCATACAGCCTGATCGCCTTCTGGCAGTTCAAGCAGTCCTGCGCGAGCATAGGAGTCGACCCCGGCGCGCTCGACGCCTGCTACGAGGTGCGAGATCCGTTCAGCCTCGCGATCGTCTCCGCGTCGTTCGCAGCCGGGCTCATCGGATTCCTCTGGTGGAACGCGCCCAAGGCCAAGGTCTTCATGGGCGACGTCGGCTCGATGGCGATCGGCGGCGTCATCACCGCGATGGCGATCCTCACCCGCACCGAGCTGCTGCTGTTCGTGATCGCCGGCGTGTTCGTCCTGTCGTCAGGATCCGTCATCCTCCAGCGGCTGTACTTCAAGATCACGCGAGGCAAGCGACTGTTCCTGATGAGCCCGTTCCACCATCACCTCGAGATGCGCGGCTGGTCGGAGACGACGATCGTCGTACGTTTGTGGATCATCGCCGGCCTGCTCGCGGTATCCGCGGTCGGTCTGTTCTACGTCGAGTGGCTCACCGGAGTCGACGGATGAGCACCGCTCGTCTTGATGCGCTGACCAGCTGGCATGCCGATTGGAAGGGGCTGCGCGTCGCGGTGCTCGGCCTGTCGGTGACGGGATTCTCGGCAGCCGACACACTCGCCGAGCTCGGTGCCGAGGTGCTCGTGCTCTCGGAATCCGCCGCAGAGGAGTACGAACGCCTCATCCCCGTGATCGGCGCCCGTCTCGAACTCGGCGCACTCGACGAGGTGCCGCAGTCTCTGCGCGACTTCGATCCAGAGGTCATCGTCGCCTCTCCCGGCTTCTCGCCGTCGCATCCGATCATCCGCTGGGCACAGGATGCCGGCATCGCTGTGTGGGGCGACATCGAGCTCGCCTGGCGGGTCCGCGACAAAGTCGTGCGCGCCGATGGGACCCCGGCGCAGTGGGTGCTGATCACCGGCACGAACGGCAAGACCACGACCACTCAGCTCACCGCGACGATGCTCGTCGAGGGCGGCCTGCGCGCCGCTCCGTGCGGCAACATCGGCATCCCGGTGCTGGATGCCGTCCGCGACCCTGCGGGCTTCGACGTCCTCGTGGTCGAACTCTCCAGCCACCAGCTCTGGTACATCGGTCAGAGCAGCGGCGCGGGTGCCCTCGTGCCGTACGCGTCCGTCTGCCTGAACCTCGCAGACGATCATCTCGTGTGGCACGGTAGCGCAACGGCCTATCGCGACGCGAAGGCCCACGTCTACCGGAACACCCGAGTAGCCTGCGTGTACAACAAGGCCGATGAGGCGACGCGCATCATGGTCGAGGACGCAGAGGTCATCGAAGGGGCGAGGGCGATCGGATTCGACCTCGGGGTGCCTGGTCCGAGCGATCTCGGCGTGGTCGACGGCATCCTGGCCGACCGCGCATTCCACGAGGACCGCGCACACAGCGCCCTCGAGCTCACCACGGTCGAAGACCTCGCCGACGCAGGGCTCGCTGCGCCCCATATCGTGCAGAACATCCTGGCAGCCAGCGCACTCGCCCGGTCGCTCGGCACTGCTCCGGAGGCGATCAAGCGCGCTCTGCAGACGTTCCGTCTCGACGAGCATCGCATCCAGGTCATCGCCCGCCATGCCGGCATCACCTGGGTCGACGACTCCAAGGCGACCAACCCGCATGCTGCGGCCTCTTCGCTGCGTGCATACCCCGGCGCGATCTGGGTCGTCGGCGGTGATCTCAAGGGCGTGGATCTGTCGGAGCTCGTCGCGGATGCCGGCAGGACCGCCGGCGCGGCGCTCGTGATCGGCGTCGACCGCGGTGAGGTCGTCGCGGCATTCGGGCGACACGCGCCCGCGGTGCCGGTGATCGAGGTGGTTACTGGCGAGACTGAAGATGTCATGACCCGTGTGGTGGAACTCGCCGCAGGGATCGCCGATGACGGGGGAACGGTTCTACTGGCTCCTGCCGCGGCATCCTTCGACCAGTTCACGAGCTACGCGGATCGCGGCCACCGTTTCGCCGACGCGGTGCGCAAGTGGATCGACCGGGGGAGCGCCGATGACGCAGGTGGCCCGCCCGCGGCGCGCTGACGCGGGGCAGCCCGGCAGGGGACTGGCGGCGCGTGTCTCCCTGGGGCGCATCTTCACACCGCCGTCGAACGAATTCCTTCTCATCGCATCCACGGCGCTCCTGCTGACCGTGTTCGGGATCATCATGGTGATCTCGGCCACGAGCGCCACGGAGACCGGCGTCATGGACACGGCGATCAAGCAGGCGATGTTCGCTGCCATCGGGATCCCGCTGATGTTCCTGGTCAGCCGCCTCCCGATCCGTTTTCTCAAGCGGATGGCCTGGCCTGCGCTCATCCTCTCCACCATGGTGCAGCTGCTGGTGTTCATCCCCGGCATCGGTGTGAACAGCGACGGCAACCAGAACTGGATCCGCATCGCCGGATTCTCGATGCAGCCCTCGGAATTCCTCAAGCTCGCGCTCGCGCTGTGGGTCGCATACGTGCTGCTGCGCAAACGTGCGCTACTCGGCATCTGGCAGCACGTCTTCATCCCCGTGATCCCGGTCGCTGTGCTCGTGATCGGCACGGTGATGGCCGGGCGCGACCTCGGCACCGCGATGGTGCTCGTGCTCATCCTGCTCGGCTGCCTTTTCTTCGCTGGCGTCAAGCTGCGGCTGTTCATCATCCCCGTGCTGCTCGGCGTCGTCGGGGTGATCGCCCTGGCCGTCCTGAGCCCTGACCGCATGCGGCGAATCACAGCCGTGTGCACCGACATGAGCAACTACGAGAACGACTGCTACCAGTCGATCCATGCCGTCTGGGGCATGGCGAACGGCGGGATCTTCGGTCTCGGCCTCGGCAACTCGCAGGAGAAGTACGGATGGCTTCCGGCTGCCGCGAACGACTTCATCTTCGCGATCGTCGGAGAAGAACTCGGACTCATCGGGTGCCTCGTCGTCCTCGGACTGTTCACGTTCTTCGCAGTCGGCGCGTTCCACATCATCCGCAAGACGACAGACCCGTTCATCCGCGTCGCAGCCGGCGGCATCACGGTGTGGGTGCTCGGTCAGGCGCTGATCAACATCGGCGTCGTGATCGGTGTCTTCCCCGTCATGGGCGTGCCTCTCCCGTTCATGTCGCAGGGCGGCACCGCGCTTCTCGCTGTGCTGCTGGCCTGCGGTGTGCTGCTGGCCTTCGCTCGCACGATCCCCGCATCTCCGCGGGATAAAGTCACCAGGTGACCACGTACCTCCTCGGCGGCGGCGGCACCGCCGGCCACGTCAATCCGCTGCTCGCCGTCGCCGATTCACTGCGTGAGCGCGAACCCGAGTCGCTCGTGCTCGTGCTCGGTACGAAGGAGGGGCTGGAGGCGCGACTCGTCCCGGAACGCGGCTACGAACTGCTGATCGTCGACAAGGTGCCGTTCCCCCGTCGACCCAACAGGCAGGCTGCAGCGTTCCCCGCCCGGTTCGTGAAGGCGATCGCGCAGGTGCGCGCGCACATCCGTGAACACCGGGCCGATGTCGTCGTCGGCTTCGGCGGCTATGCCTCGGCGCCCGCGTACATCGCCGCACGCCGTGAGAAGGTGCCGTTCGTCGTGCACGAGGCCAATGCCAGGCCGGGGCTGGCGAACGTGCTCGGCGCGCGGTGGGCGGCCGGAATCGGTGTCGCATTCGAAGGCACTCCGCTGAAGCGCAGCCAAGTGGTCGGCATGCCCTTGCGTCACGAGATCGTCGATCTCGACCGTGCGGCGATGCGCACCGAAGCCGCGGAGCATTTCGGGATGGATGCGGCGCAGCCGGTGCTGCTGGTCTTCGGAGGCTCGCTCGGCGCGCTGCGTCTGAACGAGGCGTTCGCCGACTCCTGGCGCGATGTGCTCGCAGAGGGGTGGCAGCTGCTGCACGTGACGGGGGAGCGCAGCGACCTCGTCGATCCGCATGCACCCGGCTACGTCATGCGCCGCTACGTCGACCGGATGGATCTGGCGTTCGCCCTGTCCGATCTGATCGTCTCCCGCGCCGGCTCAGCCACTGTGAGCGAGGTCAGCGCGCTCGGCATCCCTGCCGTGTACGTGCCGTACGCGGTCGGAAACGGAGAGCAGCGGCTCAACGCCGCCTCCGCCGTCGCCGCGGGAGCCGCGATCCTGCTGGAGGACGGCAGCTTCACGGGTGACACAGTGCGCGACACCGTCGTGCCGCTGATGGCGGATCGCGAGCGCATCGACCGGATGGCGCGCGCGGCAGAGCATGTCGGCACGCGCACCGGCACCGAGAACGTCGTCGCGATGATCGACCGCGCCCTCAGTGCCGCGAATTAGGATGGACAGGACATGATCAGACCTGACCTCTCCCTTCCGATCCCCGAGACCATCACCGCCGCCCACTTCATCGGGATCGGCGGATCCGGGATGAGCGGCCTGGCGAAGATGTTCCTGGATGCCGGCATCCGCGTGTCCGGATCCGATCGGGCCGACAGCGACGCGCTGCGCTCGCTCGCAGTCGCCGGCGCCACCGTGCACGTCGGCCACGACGCGTCCCACATCGGCGATGCCGACACCGTCGTGCACACCGGCGCGATCTGGCCGGAGAATCCCGAGTTCGTCACCGCCAAGGAGCGCGGTCTGCACGTGATCCACCGCTCGCAGGCGCTGCACTGGCTCATCGGCGGGCGCCGGCTGGTCTCCGTCGCCGGCGCGCACGGCAAGACGACCTCGACCGGGATGATCGTCACGGCGCTGCAGGCGCTGGGCACGGATGCGAACTTCGTCAACGGCGGCGTGATCGAGCAGTTGGGCACATCCAGCGCGTCGGGCGCCGATGACCTCTTCGTCGTCGAGGCCGATGAATCCGACGGCACCTTCCTGCTGTACGACACCGCGATCGCCCTGATAACGAACGTCGACCCCGACCACCTCGACCACTACGGGTCGGATGACGCGTTCCACGACGCATTCGTCCGCTTCGCCGACCGTGCGAGCGAGGCGGTCGTGATCTCCAGTGACGACCCTGGCGCGCTGCGCGTGAAGGCCGGGCTCTCTCATCCGAACGTGATCAGCTTCGGCGTCGCACCCGATGCCGACGTCCGGCTGACGGACATCTCCGTCGCAGGACCCGTGGCCGCGACCATCACGCACGATGCGCGCAGCGTGCGCCTGCAGCTCGTTGTTCCCGGCGAGCACAACGTGATCAACGCCGCGGGTGCAGTGGCCGTGCTCCTGACTCTCGGTCATGATCTCGCCGATGCGGTGCGCGCGGTAGAGGGCTTCGCCGGCACGGTGCGCCGATTCGAGCTGCACGGCGTCGAGCGCGGTGTGAGCGTGTTCGACGACTACGCGCATCACCCCACCGAGGTCAGGGCCGCGCTCGAGGCGGCGCGCAGCGTCGTCGGCGACGGGCGGATCATCGCCATCCAGCAGCCGCACACGTATTCGCGTACTCAGCACATGTACCGCGAGTTCGCGGAGGTGCTCGAGACCTACGCCGACCACACGGTGATGCTCGACGTCTACGGCGCGCGGGAGGACCCGGTTCCCGGGGTCACCGGCGAACTCGTCAGCGACGCGTTCATCGACCAGGAGCGCGTTCACTACGTGGCCTCCTGGCAGGAGGCCGCCGACTACACGGCGACCGTCGCACGCGAGGGCGACTACGTCATCACGCTCGGGTGCGGAAACGTCTATCTGATGATCCCGCAGGTGCTCGAATCGCTGCGGCGGACGACCGGAGCCTGATCGATGCGTCGCCCGCCCCCGCTTCCGACTCCGCCGGAACAGGAGACGAAGCCGGCACCCGCACGCTCCTCCCGTCGCGGACGTGAGGATGCAGACCCGACCGGCGAGGGGCGGCCGATCGTCGCGGCCACGGGTCCAGGAGGCGCACGAGCGGATGCCGCGGATGAGCCGCCCGAGACATCGGAGGCACTCACCGCGGGCGATGTCTGGCGCGCCGCGCGCGCCCGCCGCAAAGCACTGCGGGCGGAGATCCGGCGCTTCACCCGGCGTTCGCGGCGCAGGCGACTGATCTGGTTGTGCGCCCTGGGGGCCCTGGTGCTGCTGATCGGCGGAAGCGTCGCAGCCGCGTACAGTCCGCTGTTCGCCGTCGAGAAGATCACGGTCGCCGGCGCGTCCACTCTGAACGCCGCAGCCGTGGAGGCGGCGCTGGGCGATCAGCTCGGCACGCCTCTGGCTCTGGTCAGTGAGAGCGACGTCAAGGCGGCGCTCATCGCCTTCCCGCTGATCGAGACGTACGCGCTGGAGGCGAGGCCGCCCCATGATCTCGTGGTGAGGATCGTGGAGCGCACACCGATCGGCGTGATCGAATCAGGCGCCGGGTTCACGCTCGTGGATGCTGCAGGGGTGGCGCTCTCGACGACGGAGGACCGCCCGGACGGGCAGCCGGTGATCGCCGTCGACGGCGGCATCGAATCCGACGCGTTCGAGTCGGTCGGACTCGTCGTGAGGTCGCTGCCCGCCGACGTTCGCGCCGTCGTCACCGATGTCTCCGCCACCACGCTCGACGATGTGACGCTGACGCTCGCGAGCGGTCTCGTCGTGGTGTGGGGGAGCGCTGAGGATTCCGCGTACAAGGCCAGGGTTCTGGCGTCGACGATGGTGGCCAACCCCGCCGCGCGCGAGATCGACGTGTCCTCTCCCGACGTCGTCGTCGCCGGCTGAGCCGTGCGAATCGCGCCTGCGCCGCATTCTGCGCGCCAAAGCGGCGACACGCCCGTGTCGTTGCGCGTGCGCGGCGCGCGGGCGCATACCTTCGATCAAGAGAACGCAATACCGGGAAATACTTTACACCTCTAGTTGAGGTTTAAAGTTCACATTCGTTTCCAGGCTCGACACATCGGAGGCCGGCCATGAGCCAGAACCAGAACTACCTCGCCGTGATCAAGGTCGTCGGCGTCGGCGGTGGCGGCGTCAACGCCGTGAACCGCATGATCGATCTCGGCCTGCGCGGGGTCGAGTTCATCGCTGTCAACACCGACGCGCAGGCGCTGCTCATGAGCGACGCCGACGTCAAGCTCGACGTGGGCCGTGAGCTCACCCGCGGTCTGGGCGCCGGTGCCGATCCCGAGGTCGGTCGCCGTGCCGCTGAGGATCACGCAGAGGAGATCGAACAGGCCCTCACTGGCGCCGACATGGTCTTCGTCACCGCAGGCGAGGGCGGCGGCACCGGCACCGGCGGTGCTCCGGTCGTCGCGCGCATCGCGAAGTCGATCGGTGCACTGACCATCGGTGTCGTCACCAAGCCGTTCTCGTTCGAAGGCCGCCGTCGTCAGAGCCAGGCAGAGGCCGGTGTCTCCAAGCTGAAGGAAGAGGTCGACACCCTCATCGTCGTGCCGAACGACCGGTTGCTGGAGATCAGCGACCGCGGCATCTCGATGATCGAGGCGTTCGCCACGGCCGATCAGGTGCTCCTCGCCGGTGTGCAGGGAATCACCGACCTCATCACCACGCCGGGTCTCATCAACCTCGACTTCGCCGACGTGAAGTCGGTCATGCAGGGCGCCGGCTCTGCGCTGATGGGCATCGGCTCCGCACGCGGCGCCGACCGTGCGATCAAGGCTGCCGAACTCGCCGTCGAATCCCCGCTGCTCGAAGCGTCGATCGAAGGCGCCCACGGTGTGCTGCTGTCGATCCAGGGCGGGTCGAACCTCGGAATCTTCGAGATCCACGACGCCGCAGATCTCGTCAAGGAGGCCGCACACCCCGAGGCGAACATCATCTTCGGTACGGTCATCGACGACACCCTCGGCGACGAGGTGCGCGTCACTGTCATCGCCGCCGGCTTCGACGGCGGAGAGCCGTCGCTGCGTCTCGACCCGATGGTGGTCTCGCGGCCCGCGGCGGAGACGCTGCCGGAGGTGTCGCTCTCGGATGACTCGGCAGCCCCCGCCGTCGAGCAGAAGCAGAACGAGGCACCTCAGCAGCCCGCGCCGCGCATCGCGGCGACGAGCCTGGAGCCGGCGTTCGCCGACGACGACATCGACATCCCCGAGTTCCTGAAGTAGGGCCCTCTTGTCCGACCTTGCCGCGCGGCTGTCCGCGATCGATTCCCAGATCGCGGACGCCGCGCGCACCGCAGGCCGGGATGCGGCGGACATCACACGTATCGTGGTGACGAAGTTCCACCCGGCGTCCCTCGTGCGCGAGCTGCATGCGCTCGGCGTGCGCGACGTCGGTGAGAACCGTCAGCAGGAGCTCGAGGCGAAGAGGGCGGAGCTGCAGAGCGACTCGTCGCAGGACGAGCCGGCGCTCGAAGGGCTGCGCTGGCACTTCATCGGGCAGGCGCAGACGAACAAGGCCGCCTCCATCCGGCGAAACGCGGATGCCGTTCACTCGGTCGACCGCATCAAGCTCGCCGATTCACTGCACAGAGCCGCCGGTGACGCGCACCAGGACGTGCTCGACGTGCTCGTGCAGATCAACCTGACCGATGACCTCGGTCGTGGGGGCGTCGCGCCCGACGACGCGCAGCGCCTCGCAGAGCACATCCTCGCCCTGCCGTCCCTGCGCCTGCGCGGGGTCATGGGCGTCGCCCCGCTCGATGAGGCGCCGGCATCCGCATTCGCTCGGCTGCGCGGCGTCGCAGACGGCATCCGCTCGCTCGATGCGAGTGCCACATGGATCTCTGCCGGCATGACCGGCGACTTCGCCGAGGCGATCGCCGCAGGTGCGACACACCTGCGGATCGGCTCCGCAATCACAGGACCCCGGCCCGACCGGGGTTAACCTCGAAACAGATCAGCCCACGTCGAACACGGAGGACACGATGGGAAACCCGCTCAAGAAGACCATGGTGTACCTGGGACTCGCCGATGAGGAAGAGGCCTACGAAGAGCAGCTCGCCCCGGCGTCTGCTCGCGCACATCGTGATCGTGATCGTGATCGTGATCGCGACCATGAAGAAGCCGCTCCTGCACCGGTGACACCGCTGCGTCGCCCGGTGGCAGTGCGCCAGCCTGCAGCCGGCACGGTCAACGAGATCCTCACCGTGCACCCGAAGCAGTACCGCGATGCGCAGCTGATCGCCGAGAACTTCCGCGAGGGCGTGCCGGTCATCATCAACCTGTCGCAGATGAGTGACGCCGACGCGCGTCGTCTGATCGACTTCGCCAGTGGCCTCTCGCTCGGCCTGTACGGCCGCATCGAGCGCGTCACCAGCAAGGTGTTCCTGCTGTCGCCGGAGAACATCGCGGTGTCGGGTCATGGTGGTATCGCGAGCGCAGATCCGGAGTCTGCGGGCTTCGACCAGTCCTGAGCCGTGACCGCACTGGTCTCGGTGATCGCATCGATCATTCATCTGGTCCTGCTGATCTACATCTTCGTGCTCTTCGCAAGGCTGATCCTCGACTACATTCCGCTGTTCAATCGTGAGTGGCGTCCCAAGGGCGGCGGTCTGATCGCGGCAGAACTCGTGTACACGGTCACGGACCCTCCGATCCGGCTGTTCCGGCGCTTCATCCCTCCGCTGCGCATCGGGTCGCTCTCGTTGGATTTCGGCTTCACGTTCACCATGCTCGCCGTGCTGATCCTGATGGCGATCGTGCGCGCCTTCATCTGAGTCGCGAAGCTGGTCGCTGGCACCGCTGCCCACCCCTCATATCGCATCCTCCGCGAGCGAGGACTATGCTTGCTCGAGGTGCGCGCCCCGGGTACGCGCCGGATCAATACCGAGCCACACTTCAGTCCCTGGCAACAGAACTCATCGAAAGAGGAGCCGAGAAAATGGCACTGACCCCGGATGACGTCGTCACCAAGCAGTTCCAGCACGTCCGTTTCAAGGACGGCTTCGACCCGGACGAGGTCGACGACTTCCTCGACGAGATCGTCGTCGAGTGGCGCAAGGCCCTCGAAGAGAACGCAGAGCTGAAGACGAAGCTCGCAGCCTACGAGTCCGGTGAGACCCCGGCGGCTCCGGCAGCCGAGGCAGCCGATGAGGCTCCAGCCGTCGTGGACGAGGTTCCCGCCCCCGTGGCTGCGACCCCCGCTCCCGCCGTCGCGGTGTCGGAGCCCGCCGCAGTCGCCGCGGGTTCGACCACGGCCACCGCGGGCATCATCGAGCTGGCCCAGCGCCTGCACGACGAGCACGTCGCCGAAGGCGAGGCCAAGAAGAGCCAGCTGATCTCGGAGGCGCAGACAGAGGTCGACCGCATCCGTGCCGACGCTCAGGCGAAGGAACGCGAAGAGTCCGCCCGCCTCGAGCGCGAGCGCAACACTCTCGAAGCGCGCATCACCGAGCTGCGCAACTTCGAGCGCGACTACCGCACTCAGCTGCGCGGCTACATCGAGGGACAGCTCCGCGATCTCGACGAGAAGTCGGCTTCGACGGACTCGACCCCGGTCTCCGCCATCGGGCTCTAGGTCATCCCTTTGCCAGGACGTCGTCCACTCAGTCGGTCGGCGGCCGGCATCATCGTCGCGGTTCTCGCGGCCCTGGTGCTGGCCGCCGATCAGCTTGTGAAGCAACTCACGATCGAGAACCTTCCTCTGCACGAGGTGGTCCCGGTTCTCGGCGAGTTCCTTCAGCTGTACTACATTCGCAACTCGGGTGCCGCGTTCTCGCTCGGCAGCGAAGTGACGTGGATCTTCACGATCGCGCTCACCGTCGTCGCCGGGATCATCATCTGGAAGTCGTTCGGTCTTCGTTCACGGCTGTGGGCGGTGGCACTGGGACTGCTGCTGGGCGGTGTGCTCGGCAACCTCACCGACCGGCTGCTGCGTGAGCCGGGCTTCGCCGTCGGACAAGTCGTCGACATGATCTCGATGCCGTGGATGATACCCGCGATCTTCAACCTCGCCGACATCTTCATCGTGTGCGGCATGATCGCCGTCGCGCTGCTCGTCGTGCTCGGTATGCGTTTCGACGGTACTCGGGAGAAGGACGACGTCGCACCGGACGCTGATGCTGACGCGGACGCGACCGATTCAGGGGGCGGTGCGGACGCCGCGAAGACATCCGCACCGATCGACGCCGAGCCCGAACAGGCCGGCTGAGGATGCAGTCACGCTCGCTGCCGGTGCCGGACGGACTGGAGGGTGCGCGCGTCGACGCTGCCCTCGCGAAGATGCTCGGCTTCTCGCGCACGTTCGCCGCGGAGGTCGCCGAAGCGGGTGGGGTGAGCCTCGACGGCGTGACGCTCGGGAAGTCCGATCGGCTTCATGCCGGCGGGTGGCTCAGCGTGGAGTGGCAGCCCAAGGAGGAACCGAAGATCGTTCCGGTCGTGGTGCCCGATCTGGGGATCATCCACGACGATGACGACATCGTCGTGGTGGACAAGCCATCGGGCGTCGCTGCTCACCCGTCACAGGGGTGGGACGGTCCGACTGTGCTCGGGGCGCTCGCGGGCGCCGGATTCCGGATCGCCACCAGCGGGGCGGCGGAACGCGCCGGCATAGTTCATCGCCTGGATGTCGGCACGAGCGGACTGATGGTGGTCGCGAAGACCGAATCCGCCTACACGGCGCTGAAGCACGCCTTCAAAGAGCGCACCGTCGAGAAGGTCTACCACGCGGTCGTGCAGGGGCACCCAGACCCGCTCGCCGGGACGATCGATGCACCGATCGGACGGCATCCGAACCACTCGTGGAAGTTCGCCGTCACGCCGACGGGTAAGGACTCGGTCACGCACTACGAGACGCTCGAGGCCTTTCCAGGAGCCTCGCTGCTCGAGATCCATCTGGAGACGGGGCGCACGCACCAGATCCGCGTGCACATGGCCGCTCACCGGCATCCATGCGTCGGCGATCCGCTCTACGGGGCGGACCCGACCATCTCCGCGCGGCTGGGACTGACCCGGCAGTGGCTGCACGCGCACCGGCTCGGGTTCACGCATCCGGCGACAGGGGAGTGGGTGCAGTTCGAATCGCCCTATCCCGCTGATTTCGTCCATGCGCTGGAGATCCTGCGCGGAGATTGACCTGGGATGGCCGCACCTCGTCCGGCCTCGTGCGGGTCAGAGAGTGCTTGCGCGCGCTGCATCGACGACTCCGTCGAGGGTGCGGCCGAGGAACGCGACGAGTTCGGCATCGTCCGCGCGCTCCTGCGTGGCCAGGGTGACGAGCACCTCTTCCGTGAACGCCACCCACGCACGCAGCGCGACCGTCAGAGCGCGCGTCGCTGGAACACCGATCTCCGAGAGCGCATCGCGGAGGTGCGCGGCGTTGATCTCGCGGGATTCGTCGACGACCTCCCGCACTGTCTGGTCACCACTGGCGACGCCGCGCACGAGCGAGATGAAGGTGCCGCGATGCTCGCGTACGAACACCGCGAATCGCAGGAGAGTGTCGTCGATGCGCTCGCGCGGAGGCAGCTCGGGGCGAGGCGCCGTCGCCTGCAGCATGGCATCTCGCGCGGTGAGCACGACGGCACGACGCATGCCCTGCCGCGTCTCGAAATAGTGGAACAGGAGCGCCCGTGACACGCCGGCACGACGAGCCAATTCATCGATCGTGAGTTCGTCCAACGGGTGGTCGGCGAGGAAGTTCACGCCCAGGGCGATCAGCTGAGCGCGACGTTCGTCTGGCGTGAGTCGGCTGCGTCGATCGTCGGGCATGGCGTCAGCCTATCCGGCGGTGACATGGGATCGTCAGTATTGACTCGTAGTCAATGGGCGTTATGCTCGAACGGATGTCGTCGAAGGTGACGGCTCCGAAACGGAGGATCGATGAAGTTCCCATCTCTCACCAAGTCCCACGCCGGCCGGGTCACTCTCGCAGCGGTTCCCGTCGGAATCGTCGCAGCCGTCCTTCTCGGCGGCGTCGCGCAGGGCGCCGTTCCCGTGTCATTCGCCGTTTCCGGCAGTCAGTTCCAGATCGGCGCGAGCCAGCTCGAGGGCACGGGGTTCTCCCAGTACGCGGGCGTCGCGACAGACTCCGAAGGCGGCGAGCACACAGTCGCCATCGCGAACATCAAGAGCGCGACGCTGTCGGACCTGTGCCAGTCGGTGATCACCGAGACTCCACTCGGCACGGTCGGAGTGCTCATCAAGGCGGGCGGAGGCGGTAATCCCGCATCAGCCTCCGACCTCCAAATCGGCATGACCGGGCTCAAGGGCGACGCCACGTTCGGCAACATCCGCATCGGCGTCGATGCGTCGACGGTCAACTCCGAGGCAAAGGGCTCGGCGGGCGACTTCGCCCAGGACTCCGACACCGTGTCGATCAGCAACCTGCAGCAGACGGCGTGGAGCACACAGGCTTCGGTGTTCACGTTGACGGGCATGTCGCTCGAGTTGACGGACGGATCCGAGGCATGCTTCTGAGCGCGAGGCGAAAGGACGAGACGCGGGCGGGCGAGCCTGCGCGTACACGCAGAGATGCGTCCGCGCAGCCGAGCCAACGCCGCTTCCGGGCATGGCGGAAGGAACGGCCTTTCGTCGGTGGCGTCCTGATCGCGATCGCCGGTGTCGAGATGTTCTTCTCCGGCCAGCTCGACATCGGGCGCCTGCACGTGCAGATGGGCATCGAGGGGCTGCAGGCGACGGTGATCCCAGTGATGCTCGTGCTTCTCGGAGTTCTGGCCATCATGATGCCGGCGCATCACATCTTCTACGGAGTGATCGCACTCGCGGTCGGGGTCTATGCGATCGTCGGCGTGAATCTGGGTGGTTTCCTGATCGGCACGATCCTCGCGTGCATCGGCGGAGTGCTCGTGGTCGCGTGGATGACGCCGGAGGCACGTGCGCGGGCGAAGGAGCGGATGGTGCTCATGAGCGATGACGATGTGCAGCGTGCGGAATCCGCAGCGGGGGAGAGCGCGTGATCTCTCGGCGACTGCGAGTCGTCGGGGTGCTCGCTGCCCTCGTCGTGGCTGCGCCCCTTCTCGCGGGTGCTGCGCCGTCGCCGCGCCATACCGGTTTCTGCGATTCCTTCATGTCGTTCCTGTGTCCGAAGCCGACCCCGACACAGTCGACGGAACCGACCGACCCGGTCGACCCGACCGCGCCCGCAGACCCGACGGCGCCTGAGCCGTCGGCACCTGATCCGATCGATCCGGATGCCGAGATTCCGGTGGATCCTGAGACACAGCCCCCCGCATCAACCGAGCCGGTGCCTGCGCCCGTCGATGCCGCGGCTCCGATCTTCACCGGCACGCCGGCGGCCATGCGCGCAGGCGGGCTGTCCTTCACCGGGCTGCAGGGGATCAGCATCGTCGGCGTCCCCACGGCGGATGGCGGATCGGTGCGCGCGCTCAAGATCAGCGCGGACTCCATCACCATCACGGGTTTCTCGCTGACCGTTCGACCACCGGATCAAGACGGGCTCGTCACCAACGCCGACACCATGGAGCTGGCAGGCAACGTGTCCGTGTATCTCGGCTCCGTGTCGGCATCGTCGATGGGCGGAGCGCCGCTGACCATCGGCACGGACACGCCGCCGCCCCTGGACGATGTCTCTCCCGGCCTGCTGGACGTGACGATGGGTCTCGTCGGCAGCACGGCGGACTCGATCCACTACACGAACACCGACCAGCGGATCGTCGCGGCCGAGTAGTCCCGTCGGTCGCGGAGATCGCCATATCAAAATGCCGACGTCTGCGCCCCGACGTAGACTCGAAGACGTGGCATCCGACTCCTTCGTACACCTGCACGTGCACAGCGAGTACTCGATGCTGGATGGTGCTGCCAAGATCAACTCGATGACGCAGGCGGCTGCCGATTACGGCATGCCGGCCATCGCCGTCACAGATCACGGCAACACATTCGCAGCGTTCGAGTTCTACAACGCGGCCAACAACGCGGGCGTGAAACCGATCATCGGCCTCGAGGCGTACGTCACCCCCGGAACGCACCGCAGCGACAAGACACGCGTGGCCTGGGGCTCTCCTGACCAGAAGCGAGACGACGTCTCCGGCTCCGGTGCGTACACCCACATGACCATGTGGAGCCAGAGCACCGAGGGCATGCACAACCTCTTCCGGCTGAGCTCTCTGTCCAGCCTCGAGGGGCAGTACTTCAAGCCCCGCATGGACCGCGAGCTGCTGCAGACGTACGGCAAGGGCCTCATAGCGACCACCGGATGCCCGTCCGGCGAGATCCAGACCCGCCTGCGCCTCGGGCAGTACGACGCAGCGCGCGCCGCCGCCGCCGAGTTCCAGGACATCTTCGGCAAGGAGAACTACTTCGCCGAGATCATGGATCACGGTCTCTCGATCGAGCGCCGGATCATGACCGATCTGCTGCGCCTGGCCAAGGACCTCGGCATTCCCCTGGTCGGGACCAACGACTCGCACTACACCCACCAGCACGAGGCCGATGCCCACGCGGCGCTGCTGTGCGTGCAGTCCGGGTCGACGATGGACGACCCCAACCGTTTCAAGTTCGACGGCGACGGCTACTACATCAAGACCGCGCAGGAGATGCGCCAGCTCTTCCGCGACAACCCGGAGGCATGCGACAACACGCTGCTCATCGCCGAGCGCTGCCAGGTCGACTTCAACACCTCGGCCAACTACATGCCGCGCTTCCCGGTACCGGACGGTGAGTCCGAAGACAGTTGGCTCATCAAAGAGGTCGAGGCCGGCCTGCACTACCGCTACCCGGCGGGCATCCCCGAAAAGGTGCGCAAGCGCGCCGAGTACGAGACCGGCATCATCCTGCAGATGGGTTTCCCCGGCTACTTCCTCGTGGTCGCCGACTTCATCAACTGGGCCAAGGACAACGGCATCCGCGTCGGTCCGGGCCGTGGCTCCGGCGCAGGATCCATGGTCGCCTATGCGATGAAGATCACCGACCTCGATCCGATCGAGCACGGCCTCATCTTCGAGCGGTTCCTCAACCCCGACCGCGTCTCGATGCCCGACTTCGACGTCGACTTCGATGATCGTCGACGCGGCGAGGTCATCGACTACGTCACCGAGAAGTACGGCTCTGAGCGCGTCGCGCAGATCGTCACGTACGGCACGATCAAGTCCAAGCAGGCGTTGAAGGATGCCGGACGCGTGCTCGGCTTCCCGTTCAGCATGGGGGAGCGCCTGACCAAGGCGATGCCGCCGCCCGTGATGGGAAAGGACATGCCGCTGGACGGCATGTTCGACTCGAAGCATCCGCGATTCAAGGAAGCCGGCGAGTTCCGCACGCTGATCGAGACCGACCCCGAGGCGAAGACGGTCTTCGACCGCGCCGTCGGGCTCGAAGGTCTGAAGCGCCAGTGGGGTGTGCACGCCGCAGGCGTGATCATGTCGAGCGAGCCGCTGCTCGACATCGTGCCGATCATGCGCCGCGAGCAGGACGGCCAGATCGTCACGCAGTTCGACTACCCGTCGTGCGAGAGCCTCGGCCTGATCAAGATGGACTTCCTGGGGTTGCGCAACCTCACGATCATCTCTGACGCCCTCGACAACATCCGCACCAACCGTGGCGAAGAGGTCGATCTCGAGCATCTGGAGCTCGACGATCAGGGCGCCTACGATCTGCTCGCCCGCGGAGACTCCCTCGGAGTGTTCCAGCTCGACGGCGGTCCGATGCGTTCGCTCATGCGCCTGATGAAGCCTGACAACTTCGGTGACATCTCGGCTCTCATCGCGCTGTACCGGCCGGGCCCCATGGGCGCGAACTCGCACACGAACTATGCGCTGCGAAAGAACGGACTCCAGCCGATCACCCCGATCCATCCGGAGTTCACCGAGTCGCTCAAGGACATCCTCGACGAGTCGTACGGCCTCATCATCTACCAGGAGCAGGTGATGGCGATCGCGCAGAAGGTCGCCGGGTTCTCCCTCGGACAGGCGGACATCCTCCGCCGTGCGATGGGAAAGAAGAAGAAGTCCGAACTGGACAAGCAGTTCGAGGGCTTCCAGTCGGGAATGCACGCCAACGGGTACTCGGACGGCGCGGTGAACGCGATCTGGGAGATCCTGCTGCCGTTCTCCGACTACGCCTTCAACAAGGCGCACTCCGCCGCGTACGGCGTGGTCTCGTACTGGACCGCCTATCTCAAGGCGCATTATCCGGCCGAGTACATGGCGGCGCTGCTCACCAGCGTCGGCGACTCCAAGGACAAGATGGCGCTGTACCTCAATGAGTGCCGCCGTATGGGCATCAAGGTGCTGCCGCCTGACGTCCGTGAGTCGATCAACTTCTTCGCAGCCGTCGGCGATGACATCCGGTTCGGCCTCGGCGCCGTCCGCAACGTCGGCAGCAACGTCGTCGACGGCATCGTCCAGGCGCGCGAGAAGGAGAGCTTCGACTCCTTCCACGACTTCCTCAAGAAGGTGCCGCTGCACGTCTCGAACAAGCGGACCGTCGAATCGCTGATCAAGGCGGGCGCGTTCGACTCGATGGGCGACACACGTCGCGCGCTCATGGAGATCCACGAGGATGCTGTGGAGGCAGCAGTCGGTCAGAAGCGGAACGAGGCGCAGGGCGCCATCGGATTCGATTTCGACAGTCTGTACGACGCGGTGGAGGAGACCGTTCCCGCGAAGGTGCCCACTCGCCCGGAATGGGTCAAGAAGGACAAGCTCGCCTTCGAACGCGAGATGCTCGGCCTGTACGTCTCGGACCATCCGCTCGCCGGGCTCGAGGTGCCGCTCGCGAAGCACGCGTCGATCTCGATCAGCAACCTGCTCGCATCGGAAGACCTCCAGGACGGCGACCAGGTCACGGTGGCGGGCCTCGTGACCAGCGTGCAGCATCGTGTGGCGAAGGCCAGCGGCAACCCCTACGGCATGATCACGGTCGAGGACTTCAACGGCGAGGTCACCGTGATGTTCATGGGCAAGACCTACACCGAGTTTCAGCACACGCTGCAGCAGGACGCGATCCTCGCCGTGCGCGGGCGCGTGTCGCGGCGCGATGACGGACTCAACCTGCATGCGCAGTCGGCTTTCTCGCCCGATGTCGGCTCGTTCGACACCGCAGGGCCTCTCGCCCTGGTGCTTGCAGAGCAGCGCGCGACCGAGCGGGTGATGAACGATCTCGCCGAGGTGCTGCGTCGTCACAACGGCGAGACCGAGGTGGTGTTGAGGGTGCATCGGGGAACCACGGCGAAGGTGTTCGAAGTGCCGATGCCGGTGAAGGTGTCCGCCGATCTGTTCGGCGATCTCAAGTCGCTTCTCGGCCCCGCCTGCCTGGGGTGAATGGGCAGGTCTTCACCATGCGTCACTCGGATGCAACAGGTAGTATCGGGACGCGTTGGGCGCACACGATGAGTCCGAGCGCGCCACGTTGAAAGGACCACGCTCATGAGCACGGAATCCCCCTTCGCCGGTGACCCGGAGCCCCTCGGTGACCCGGAGAACGTCGCCGACTCTGCGCCGTTCGCAGAAGACGACGGTGTGCTCTACGACGAAGAGGTCGCACCGCAACCCGGCATCCTCGGGTTCACGCTGCGGGAGCTGCTCATCGTCGGGGTCTGGCTCATCGCGTTCGTGACGTCGTTCTTCCCCGTGTACGCCCAGGCTGGCGGCACTTCGTTGTGGGGACAGGGGATCCAGTGGGTTCTCGCGCTGGGCCTGCCCACCGCGGCCGTCTTCCTGATCGTTCTCCGCCGCTTCTCCCCGGACGGCATCCGCCGGGTCGGCTCGCTGGGGATCGACCAGTTCGCCTCCGTCTCGTTCTCGGTCAGCGCCCTGTATTGGGCGACCGTCAACTGGGACCTCGTCACGGTCTCGGCCGCGACCGACGAGTTCGCGTTGACCTGGGTCACGATCATTCAGTTCGTCGCTGCGCTCGCGCTCGTCATCATCACGGTCTTCGCACCGCTCATCCCCGGGTTGCGCGACGACTTCCACGGACGTCTGGTAACGCTCGCGCATCGCAACGCCAACCCGGTCCGACCGGTGATCGCACGCCCGCGAGCCGAGAAGCCCGCTCCGGTTCCGCACGAGGCCCCGGTCATCGACTCCGAACTGTCGGGTGAGCACACGACTGACGAGATCGCGGATCTCGGGCTGGGCGACCGAGTGTCGTCCACGGCGCACGCGTCACGTCGCGACCTCGGCACCGCGCCCGGGCTCGAAGCCGACATCGGCCTCGGAACCACCGTGGGCGCCGACGACAGCGACTACCTTCCCGCCTATGCGCGGACGTCGCGAGGGCAGCTCAGCCCTGACGACGAGCAGGATGCCGTCGCCTCCGACCCCGCAGAAGATGCCGATTCGACCCGCTCGGAGGTTACGGAGCCTGGAGCGGTCGATGACCAGACGGGCGTCATCGAAGATCTCGACGCGACGGCACCGCGCGAGGTCACGGCTCCGACTGCGAGGCCCACGGAAGCACCCGTCGAGGAAACGGTGGATTCCACATCCTCGCAACCGTTCTGGGCCCTGGCCCCGACCGAGCGCGACGTCGTCGATGAGCGCGGTGAGCCCCTGTTCCGCATCGGCCCGACCGCATGGGCGCTCGTGGCCGAGGACCGGGGCGGAGCCTTCGTGGTCCGACACGACGACGGCCGGATCGGCTACCTGCACGACATCGCAGACATCACGAGGGGCTGAAGTGCGAACGATCGATCTACGAGGGCAGAAACTCTCGCCTGCAGACATGCTCGCTGCCGTACCACGGGCCGCTCAGGCGCGAGCCGAAGCCCTCGAGACCGCGGCGCGGATCGTCGACGACGTCCGCGAACGTGGCGAGGATGCGCTGCGGGAGCAGGCCGAGCGATTCGACAGGGTCACCGACCACGCGATCCGCGTCCCTTCCGAGCACATCGCCGAGGCACTCGCTTCCGTCGATCCCGTCGTGCGCGCAGCCTTGGAGGAAGCGATCCTCCGCGTTCGTCAGGGCTCCGCGGCGCAGGTGCCCGACTCCCGGACAACGGCCATCGGGCCCGGCGCCCAGATCGTCCAGCGCTGGCAGCCTGTCACCAGGGCGGGCGTCTACATCCCCGGCGGCAAGGCCCCGCTCGCCTCGAGCGTCGTCATGAACGTCGTCCCCGCTCAGGTGGCGGGCGTCACGAGCATCGCGCTCGCATCCCCGCCGCAGTCCGACGGACGGGTGCACGCGACGATCCTCGCGGCCGCCGGCCTCCTCGGCATCTCAGAGGTGTACGCGATCGGCGGAGCCGGTGCGATCGGTGCTCTCGCCTGGGGCGTGGCCGCCATCGGCCTCGACCCCGTCGACGTCGTCTCCGGACCTGGCAACAATTACGTCGCCTCGGCGAAGCGTGCCGTCGCCGGTGTCGTCGGCACGGATTCGGAAGCAGGTGCGACCGAGATCCTGATCGTCGCAGACGCTGCGGCCGATGCGCGCCTGATCGCCGCAGACCTCGTGAGCCAGGCCGAGCACGACGAGCAGGCCTCTGCGGTTCTCGTGACCGATGACCCGGCGCTGGCTGAGCGCGTCGCCGCCGAGGTCGAGCAGATCGCCGCACGCACGAGACACAGTGAGCGCGTCGGAGTCTCACTCGCCGGACCGCAGTCCGCGATCGTCCTGGTCGACGACCGCGCGATGGCGACGGCCTTCAGCAACGCGTACGCCCCCGAGCACCTCGAACTGCACCTGACAGATGCCGAGGCTGCGGCATCCGCCTTCACAAGCGCAGGTGCCGTCTTCGTAGGCGACCAGACGCCGGTGAGCCTCGGCGACTACATGGCCGGGAGCAACCACGTCCTGCCCACCGGAGGCCAGGCCCGCTATGCGCCGGGCCTCGGCGCTTACACGTTCCTGCGTCCGCAGCAGGTGATCTCATACGACCACGCCGCCCTCGCCGCAGTACGCGCAGGTGTCGTCGCCCTCGCGAACGCCGAAGTGCTGCCCGCACACGGCGAGGCGATCGAGGCTCGCTTCCAGGGAGCGGCCGGGGGAGCGGCTACGCTGTAACACCATGCACTGCCCCTTCTGCCGTCACCCGGATTCCCGCGTCATCGACTCCCGCACGAGCGACGACGGACTCTCGATCCGCAGGCGTCGCCAGTGCCCGGAATGCGGAGGACGATTCACGACCACCGAGACGGCCAGCCTCAACGTGATCAAGCGCTCGGGGGTCATGGAGCCGTTCAGTCGGGAGAAGGTCATCTCGGGTGTGCGCAAAGCCTGTCAGGGGCGGCCGGTGACCGAAGCCGACTTCGCGATCCTCGCGCAGCGTGTGGAGGAGGCGGTACGCCAGACCGGCGTCTCGCAGCTCGATGCCAACGAGATCGGCCTCGCCATCCTCGGTCCGCTGCGAGATCTCGACGAGGTGGCGTATCTGCGCTTCGCGAGCGTCTATCAGGCGTTCGACTCGCTGGAGGACTTCGAGAGCGCGATCACCGACCTCCGAGCCGAGCATTCGCCGTCCGAACCGGAGTCCGTCGACCGGTAATCTGGCAGGGATGTATCCGCTGCTCTTCCGCGTCGTCCTGTCGCGCTTCGACTCCGAGTTCGCCCACCATGCCGGCATGGCGGTGATCCGCGTACTCGGTGCGCCGCCGTTCTCGTGGGCCACGCGTGCGATCGCAGCGCCAGACCCGCAGCTGCAGGTGCAGGCACTTGGCCTCACGTTCGACTCGCCGTTCGGCGTCGCCGCCGGGTTCGACAAGAACGCCGTCGGTGTGCGCGGGCTGGCTGCTCTCGGCTTCGGTCATGTCGAGATCGGCACGATCACGGCCATCGCCCAGGACGGCAACCCCCGGCCGCGACTTTTCCGTCTGGTGCCCGATCGTGCGTTGATCAACCGGATGGGCTTCAACAACGACGGAGCCGAAGCTGCGTCGCGCCGCCTCGAGAAGCTCCGCCGGCGCCGCCCGAAGACCGTCATAGGCGTGAACATCGGCAAGAGCCGGGTCGTCGACGTCGCTGACGCGAGCTCCGACTACGTCGCCAGCACGGAGCGACTCGCACCGCTCGCCGATTACCTGGCCGTCAACGTGTCCTCCCCGAACACACCCGGACTGCGCGGACTCCAGGCGGTCGAGACTCTCGCGCCGCTGCTGCGCGCGGTCAAGGCGGCCGCCGGTGCGACACCGCTGCTGGTGAAGATCGCCCCGGATCTCCCCGACGATGAGATCACGGCGATCGCGCAGCTCGCCGTCGCAGAGGGCCTCGACGGCATCATCGCGCACAACACCACGATCAGCCGCGAGGGTCTCGAGTCGGATGCCGAAGTCGTCGAGGCAGCCGGCGCGGGCGGGCTCTCGGGCGCACCGCTGCGCGCACGCTCGATGGAGGTGCTGCACGTGGTTCGCGCGGCTGTTCCGAGTGATTTCTGCGTCGTCTCGGTCGGCGGAGTGGAGACCGCGACAGATGTGCAGGAAAGACTGGATGCCGGTGCGACGCTGGTGCAGGGCTACACGGCGTTCCTCTACCGAGGACCGCTCTGGGCGCGTCAGATCAACCGCGGGTTGCGCGCATAACTGGGTGCGGGGCGTTGAGCGAGCGGAGCGAGACGAAACGGGTTGAGCAAGGAGCGTCAGCGACGAGTCGAAACCGGGCTCAGTCGGGGTACTGGCCGCGCTTGACCTGCGGCTTGGGCAGGCGCATGAAACGCATCTGCAGCGCACGCATCGCGGCGTACCAGCCGAGGCCCTTCTCCATGCGGTCCTTTCCGAACTTGGCGGCGACCTTGCGCTTGACGCGGATGCCGAGCAGCACCATGTCGATGACGGCTATGACGATGAACGCCCACAGGCCGATGAAGGCGAAGAACGAGAAGCTGGGATCCGGGACGAGGGAGACCAGGATGACGATGACCATCAGGGCCATGACCCACTCGGAGAGGTGCCAGCCGGCGTCGACGTAGTCGCGCACCCAACGACGCTGCGGACCCTTGTCGCGCGGCGGGAGGTACTTGTCCTCACCGGCGGCCATGCCCGCCTGCGCACGCTCGCGCTGCTCCCGCATCTGCAGCTTCGCTGCGGCGCGGGCTTCCTTGGTGTCGGCCACCAGCGGTCGTCGACGTGCGGCTTCCTGCTCGGCGCGGCTCGGCGTCGGGCGTCCCTTGCCGGCGACGGGCGTCTCGGCCGCGTCGTCGTTCGTCGGTGGGGTGGAAGTGGCCACGAGGCTCCTCGGATAGGGATCGGTGTTCAGCCTTAAGATTACTCGCATGACTTCACAGACGCAGAACGTCGACCCCGCGATCGAATCCGCCGTCACAGAAGCGGTGGCCATCGGCATCCCCTCCGCGCTGTCCGACCTCGGCGACCTCGTCCGCATTCCCGGCATCGCATGGCCGTCGTTCGATCAGACGCAGCTCGAGCGCAGCGCCGAGCGCGTGGCATCGCTTGCGACCGGCACCGGCGTCTTCGACGACGTCAGGGTGCTGCGTGCCGCGATCCCCGGCACTGACGAGCACGGTCAGCCCGCTGTTCTCGCGACGCGGGCCGCACGCAACGGCAAGCCGACGATCCTGCTCTACGCGCACCACGATGTGCAGCCTCCGGGTTCAGACGAGCTGTGGGATACGCCGCCCTTCGAACCGACCGTCCGCGATGGGCGGTTGTACGGGCGCGGTGCCGCCGACGACAAGGCCGGCATCATGGCGCACATCGCGTCACTGCGTGCGGTATCCGAGGTGTTCGGTGACGACCTCGACCTGGGAGTCTCGCTGTTCATCGAGGGCGAGGAGGAGTACGGATCGCGCTCGTTCGCCCAGTTCCTCAGCGACAACTCCGAGGCACTCCGTGCGGACGCGATCGTGGTCGCCGACTCCGGCAACTGGGATTCGACGACTCCTGGGCTGACCGTGTCCCTGCGCGGCAACGCACGCTTCACGATGAAAGTGCGCACGCTCGATCACGCGTCGCACTCCGGCATGTTCGGGGGAGCGGTGCCCGACGCGATGATGGCGACGGTCCGCCTGCTCGCCACGCTCTGGGACGAGGACGGCGCCGTCGCCGTGGAAGGACTCTCCGAGACCGACACCGAGACTCCCGATTACAGCGAGGAGACGCTGCGCGACGAGGCCGGACTGCTACCGGGTACCTCGCCGATCGGGCGGGGCAGCATCCTGAGCCGGATCTGGAACAAACCGGCCATCACGGTCATAGGCATCGACGCGACAGACGTGGCCTCGGCATCGAACACGCTGCTTCCGGAGGTGACCGTCGTCATCAGCGCGCGCGTCGCGCCGGGGCAGTCCGGTGAGGACGCGTACGAGGCGCTCGAGGCGCACCTGCGCGCCCACGTGCCGTTCGGCGCGGAGCTGACGTTCTCGGACGTCGATCTCGGCGACGGATTCCTCGTCGACACCAGCGGTTGGGCTGTGAGCCTCGCGCGCCAGGCGATGGCGGACGGCTATGGCGCAGACCCGGTCGATCTCGGAGTCGGAGGGTCCATCCCGTTCATCGCAGATCTCGTGCGGGAATTCCCGGCGGCGCAGATCCTCGTCACCGGAGTGGAGGATCCTCACGCACGTGCCCACAGCCCCAACGAGTCGCTGCACCTGGACACGTTCCGTCATGCCGTCGCGACCGAGGCGCTGCTGCTGACACGTATGAACGAGATCACCGGCTGATCGCCTTCGCGAACTGATCAGCGCCCATCCGGGTGCTCGAAGGTAGAATCAGAACGAAACGCCGCCTGCACGCGCGGCCTGTCACAAGGAGCGACATGAGCGACACCACACTGACCACACAGACCGCGACCGCACACGGCGTCACACTGACGGACGCGGCGGCGACCAAGGTGAAGAACCTCCTCGAGCAGGAGGGACGCGACGACCTGCGTCTGCGCGTCGCCGTGCAGCCCGGTGGATGCTCCGGCCTGATCTACCAGCTCTACTTCGACGAGCGCTACCTCGACGGCGACGAGACCGTCGATTTCGACGGCGTCGAGGTCATCATCGACAACATGAGCGTCCCGTACCTCGACGGCGCGGCAATCGATTTCAAGGACACGATCTCCGAGCAGGGTTTCACCATCGACAACCCGAACGCAGCCGGAAGCTGCGCCTGCGGAGACAGCTTCCACTGAAAGTCGGCCGTGCTCGACCTGCGTGGTTGGCATGAATCAGGTGTGAGGTTGCCCTAGACTTGACCATGCCTTGTCCGTCATCTTGAAAGGTGCATCGTGCCCTCGAAACGCCGCCTTCGTTGGGCCGCCATTCCCCTGGGAATCGCGGCAGCCGTGGCTCTGGCGGGATGCTCTCCCACCGAACTCAACGGATTCCTCCCGGGCTTCGTAGAAGACGGCACTGCCGCCACGAACCAGACCGACCGGGTCGCAGCGCTCTGGGTCAACTCCTGGATCGTCCTTCTCGCCGTGGGCATGATCACCTGGGCCCTCATGGGATGGGCCGCCGTCGCGTACCGTCGCCGCAAGGGCCAGACCGGCCTGCCGGTGCAGATGCGCTACAACATGCCGATCGAGATCTTCTACACGGTGATCCCGCTCATCCTCGTCATGGGCATGTTCTTCTTCACCGCGAGAGACCAGGCCGCGATCGAGACGCAGTGGGGTGACGAGGCAGACGTCGAGATCACCGCGATCGGCAAGCAGTGGGCGTTCGACTTCATGTACGCCGGTGAAGACGACGCCCTCTCCGACGCAGTCTGGACCATGGGCGTGCAGGCGCAGCCTGATGCCGAAGGCAACATCGACACTGAGAAGCTGCCGACCCTGGTGCTTCCGGTCGACCAGAAGGTGCACATCAACCTTCAGTCGCGTGACGTCATCCACTCGTTCTGGATCATCGACTTCCTCTACAAGAAGGACATGTACATCGGGAAGGACAACTCCTGGTCCTTCATCCCGACACGCGTCGGGGAGTACGCCGGCAAGTGCGCTGAGTTGTGCGGGGAGTACCATTCGATGATGCTCTTCAACGTCAAGGTCGTAGAGCAGGACGAGTACGACGCATACGTCGAGTCGCTTCGTGAGGAGGGGAACACGGGCGACATCACCGATGCATACGACCGTCTCAGCAACCTCCCCGGCACCACAGGTACGACGTCCGAGACGGACTCCGAAGAAGAGGGAGAGTAACCTCATGACCACTACTGAGGCCCCGAGCCAGCCCGCTGGCGCTCGCCCCACGGCGGTTCCCGCACGCCAGGCAGCTTTGATGAGCTCCTCCCGCGTCGAGCAGAAGGGCAACATCGTCGTCAAGTGGATCACTTCCACTGACCACAAGACCATCGGGTACATGTACCTGATCACCTCCGTGCTGTTCTTCCTCCTCGGCGGAGTGATGGCGCTGGTGATCCGTGCCGAGTTGTTCGCTCCGGGGATGCAGATCGTCCCCACCAAGGAGCAGTACAACCAGCTGTTCACGATGCACGGCACGATCATGCTGCTCATGTTCGCGACTCCGCTGTTCGCCGGCTTCGCGAATGCGATCCTGCCGCTGCAACTCGGAGCGCCGGATGTGGCGTTCCCGCGACTCAACGCGTTCGCCTTCTGGCTGTTCACGTTCGGCTCCATCATGGCGGTCGCCGGCTTCCTCACCCCGCAGGGCGCCGCATCGTTCGGCTGGTTCGCGTATCAGCCCCTGGCGAGTGCGACGTTCACCCCCGGTGCCGGTGGGAACCTCTGGATGGTCGGCCTCGGCATGTCCGGATTCGGGACCATCCTCGGTGCGGTGAACTTCATCACCACGGTCATCACGATGCGTGCTCCCGGCATGACGATGTGGCGGATGCCGATCTTCAGCTGGAACACGCTGATCACGAGCCTCCTGATTCTGATGGCCTTCCCGGTGCTCGCCGCGGCGATCTTCGCTGCTGCCGCAGACCGCATCCTCGGTGCACACATCTTCGACCCGGCCAATGGCGGTGTGCTGCTGTGGCAGCACCTGTTCTGGTTCTTCGGCCATCCGGAGGTCTACATCATCGCGCTGCCGTTCTTCGGCATCGTCTCGGAGATCTTCCCGGTGTTCAGCCGCAAGCCGATCTTCGGATACAAGACCCTGATCTACGCGACGATCGCGATCGCCGCTCTGTCCGTGGCTGTGTGGGCCCACCACATGTACGTCACCGGTTCGGTGCTGCTGCCGTTCTTCGCGCTGATGACCATGCTCATCGCCGTGCCGACCGGTGTGAAGATCTTCAACTGGATCGGAACGCTTTGGAGAGGTTCTGTCACGTTCGAGACACCGATGGTGTTTGCGTTGGGCTTCCTCGTGACATTCGTCTTCGGCGGTCTGACTGGGGTTATCCTCGCAGCGCCCCCGCTGGATTTCGCACTCAGTGACTCATACTTCGTCGTCGCCCATTTCCACTACGTCGTGTTCGGAACGGTCGTGTTCGCGATGTTCGCCGGCTTCTACTTCTGGTGGCCCAAGTGGACAGGGCGCATGCTGAACGAGCGCCTCGGCTACGTGCACTTCTGGATGCTGTTCGTGGGCTTCCACATGACGTTCCTCATCCAGCATTGGCTGGGTGTCGACGGCATGGTGCGTCGGTACGCGGACTATTCGGAAGCCGACGGCTGGACGTGGGGCAACCAGGTGTCGACGATCGGTGCGGTCATCCTCGGCGCTTCGATGCTGCCGTTCTTCCTGAACGTCTGGATCACCGCGCGCAAGGCGCCCAAGGTCATGGTCAACGACCCGTGGGGGTACGGTGGATCGCTCGAGTGGGCTACCAGCTGCCCGCCGCCGCGTCACAACTTCACGTCGATCCCGCGCATCCGCAGCGAGCGTCCTGCGTTCGACCTGAACCATCCCGAGGCCGCCGAGCATCCTGTCGCCGCACCTCAGCCGGCCATGTCGGGCGTGACCGGAGAGGGCAAGTAAGCCATGCGATCCAATGTCGTTCTCTGGTGGATTCTCGCCGGCTTCTTCCTGGTCGTCGCCATCACCTACACGATCTGGCACATCCTCGCGTATCCCGAACTGGTCGGTGCGGCGAAGGTGGAGTGGGTGGGTTCCGTCGCTCTTCTCTTCGCGGCCTGTATGTCGGCGATGATCGCGGTCTACCTCGCGCGCACGCACAAGGCGCAGGGCGGCGAGCTGCCCGAAGATATTCTGACGGCAGACATCGACGACGGAGATCCTGAGCTCGGCGAGTTCAGCCCGTGGTCGTGGTGGCCGATCGTGCTCGCAGCCTCTGCAGCGGTGTTCTTGGTCGGACTGGCCGTCGGACAGTTTCTCTTGCCGATCGGTGTTGCGATCTTCGTTGTCGCGATCGTCGGCTGGGTGTACGAGTACTACCGAGGTCACTTCGCACGCTGAGCCGCTCTCACTCGTTCTGAGAAAGCCCCGGGACTTCGGTCCTGGGGCTTTCTGCTGTGCTGGGCCACTGATGCTCCGGGCCTCTGATGCGCTGGGCCTCTGATGCGCTGGGCCTCTGAGATGCTCCGGGCCTCTGATGCTCGGAGGGCGGGTCAGGCCTGCGTGCGGATGCGGGCGACACCGGTGAGCGGGTCGACGGGACGCCGATGGATGCCGTCGGCGTCTGCGACGGGATACCCTTCGCGGACCCAATACTCGAAACCGCCGATCAGCTCTCGCACGGTGTAGCCGAGCTTCGCGAACTCCAGAGCACCTTTCGCCCCAGCGTTGCAGCCCGGGCTCCAGCAGTACACGACGACTTCCCTTCCTGTGGCGATCTCCGACGGCGCCCGAGTCGCGATCTCGCTGTAGTGCATGTGCACGGCCTCTGGGATGCGTCCCTGCGCCCACGCCTCGTCTGAGCGGACATCGATCACCACGACATCGTCAGAGGCCTTCTGGCGGGCGTACAGGTCGCTCGCGTCTGTTTCGTAGGCGAGTTTGGCGGCGAAGTAGTCGGCACGATCGATCATGGTCTCAGCCTATGGAACTCGCGGTCGGTACGGCGCGCTCTTGCGGTCGCATAGCATCCGATTTCCACCGGCATCGCGACTGGCGGCCTGGTGGCGGGGTGGAAGAAGAAGTTCACGGGCTCAGATGTCTTGGAGGCCGGCAAAACCTTCTTGCACGGGTGCTGGGCGGATCGCGTGCGGTCAGCAGGTCGAGCGAGCGCCCGACTCAGGCAGCATCAACCGCGGCGATCGCCTCGATATCGACGAGCTGGTGAGTGTACCCGAGCACGGTGACGCCGAGGAGCGTACTCGGAACGTCGTGGTCTCCGAAGGCGGCGCTGACGACATCCCAGGCATCCACGAGGTCCTGCCGTATAGAGGAGGCCACCAGCCTCCGGGTACTGATGACATCAGTCAATGAGGCCCCCGCCGCCGCAAGCGCCCTTGTCAACGTCTCCACGCAACGCGCAGCCTGAGCGGCATAGTCGCCCGGGAAGTCTGTCGCTCCGTCTTCGTTCAGTGGGCAGGCGCCGGCAAGGAAGATGAGGCGCGAGCCCGCCGGGGCGGTCGCCGCGTACGCGTACGGCGCCGCGGCGAGTGAGCTCCCCGTGCCTACGCCTGCATGCCTGGGATTTTGCTGCCGTGACCAGCATGCGTCCGTGACCCTGCTTGCCGTACTCAGGAAGGACGGAAAGCTGCTCCAGGTGGGCGATGTGGGCCAGTTCTCGGCCGAGAAGTGGACGATGAACATTGTGTCCGCGGCGCTCTCAATCTCTTCGAGCCGGCCGAAGTCAGCTGCTTCGGCGCTCCGGATCTCTGGGGAAGGCACCATTGATCGAGCGTGACGAAGAAGGGCCCCGTCCGCGCTCGAGGAGCGCTGGACGGGGCCCAGGGGAGAGGAGCGTTACTCGCTCTCGTCCGACTTCTTGGGCTTCACTTCGTCTCGCTCCGCTCGATCAGTACGGCGCTTCACCGGATCAGTGGCGATCACGGAACTCGGCGTGTTGGCGGTCTCGTCGATGTGGGTCTCCGCCGGCGGGTTGAGCGGCGCGTCAGGAACCCCGGCGCGCTCGTGAGCACCCTGGATCTCCGCAGCCTCGGACTCGTCCATCTGGGTCGTGACGTGACTCTGGTGGGCATCTGCGGCGGCGACCTCCGCCTGCGTGAGCGGGGCCAGACGGTCTTCGAAGAACCAACGAGAGATCGAGGAGCGCAGGTTCTCAGTCCACGGGATGCGGCCCTTGTCGTTCGGTCGCACGACGAGGGGCTCATATCCGTCGACATCGATGAGCTTCCAGCGGTCGTACGTGTCGACCGGCTGGTGCACCTCGATGTACTCGCCGCCGGGAAGACGGACGATGCGACCGGACTCATAGCCGTGCAGCACGATCTCGCGGTCCTTCTTCTGCAGCGCGATGCAGATGCGCTTGGTGATGAAGTAACCGAGGATCGGGCCGAGGAACAGCAGCGCCTGAAGCGTGTGGATCACGCCCTCCATCGTGAGCATGAAGTGCGTCGCGATGAGATCGGAGGACGCAGCCGCCCACAGAACCGCGTAGAAGATCACACCGGCGGCCCCGATCGCGGTGCGGGTCGCGGCGTTGCGCGGACGCTGGGCGAGGTGGTGCTCACGCTTGTCGCCGGTGATCCACGCCTCGAGGAAGGGGTAGATCGCGACGGCGACGATGAACAGGCCGAGGACAAGGACGGGAACGATGATTCCGAACGACCAGGTGCGGTCGAGGAACACGATGTCCCAGTTCGATGGTGCGAGGCGCAGCGCGCCGTCAGCGAATCCGATGTACCAGTCCGGCTGGGTGCCGGCCGAGACGGGGGACGGGTCATACGGTCCGTACGCCCAGATCGGGTTGATCTGAACGAACGTCGCTATCAGCACGATCGAGCCGAAGACGATGAACAGGTAGCCGCCCATCTTGGACATGTAGACGGGCATCATCGGGTAGCCGACGACGTTGTCGTTCGTGCGGCCGGGGCCGGCGAACTGCGTGTGCTTGTTGATCACCATCAGCATCAGGTGCACGACGATCAGGGCGATGACCAGCATCGGCAGCAGCAGGATGTGCAGCGAATAGAGTCGGCCGACGATGTCGGTGCCGGGGAATTCTCCACCGAAGATCAGGAAGGAGGTCCACGTGCCGATCAGCGGGAGGCCCTTGACCATGCCGTCGATGATGCGCAGGCCGTTGCCAGAGAGCAGGTCGTCAGGCAGCGAGTAGCCGGTGAAGCCCTCTGCCAGAGCCAGGATGAACAGCACGAAACCGATGACCCAGTTCAGCTCACGCGGCTTACGGAATGCGCCGGTGAAGAACACGCGCAGCATGTGGATGCCGATGCCGGCGACGAACACGAGGGCCGCCCAGTGGTGGATCTGGCGGACCAGCAAGCCACCGCGCAGATCGAAGGAGATTCGCAGCGTCGACTCGAGCGCTGCCGACATCTCGATGCCACGCATAGGGGCGTAGGCGCCCGTGTAGTAGGTCTCGACCATCGACGCCTGGAAGAAGAACGTCAGGAACGAGCCGGAGATGAAGACGACGACGAAGCTCCACAGAGCGATCTCGCCGAGCATGAACGACCAGTGGTCGGGGAAGACCTTACGACCGAGCTCCTTGACGAAGCCCGAGAGGCTGGTGCGCTCGTCGATATAGTTCGACGCGGCGCCGACGAATCGACCGCCGAGGGGCGCCTTGGTGTCCTTGTCCTCTTTGGACAGCGTTGCGGTACTCAATAGCGCTCCCAGAAGCTCGGGCCGACAGGCTCGGTGAAGTCGCTGCGCGCGACGAGGTAGCCCTCTTCGTCGACGGTGATCGGCAGTTGCGGCAATGGGCGCGCAGCCGGGCCGAAGATGACCTTGGCATGATCGGTCACGTCGAACTGCGACTGGTGGCACGGGCACAGCAGGTGGTGCGTCTGCTGCTCGTACAGGGCGACGGGGCAGCCGACGTGCGTGCAGACCTTGGAGTACGCGACGATGCCGTCGTACGACCAGTCCTTGCGGTCCTCTGCCTCGATGAGTTGTTCAGGACGCAGGCGCATCATCAGCACGACAGCCTTCGCCTTCTCCTCGAGATAACCGTCGGCGTGGCTCAGTTCCGAGAGATCCTCGGGGATCACGTGGAAGGCGGAACCGAGAGTGACATCCGCCGCACGGATCGGGGTGCCGTCGGGGTCGCGTACGAGACGCTGCCCCTCTGCCCACATGGTCTGCTTCAACAGCACGACGGGGTCGCCCGCTGTGGGGTCCTCAGGAGTGCTGTGCGGTGCGAGCCCGCGGAACAGTGCAACGCCAGGAATGATCGACGCGACAACGGCTGCGAACAGCGAATTGCGGATCATCGTGCGGCGGCCGAACCCGGACTCCTCGTTCGCGTCCGCGAACGCCTGGACGGCCGCTTCGCGGGTCGAGTCCTTCCCACGCGTGGGGTGACGGTGCTCGACGAACTCCTTGTCCGACATGAGGGCCTTGGACCAGTGGATGGCGCCGAGGCCGAGTGAAAGCAGCGCCAGAGCGATGCCGAGCCCGATGAACAAGTTGTTGTAGCGGATCGCGACCAGCGAGCCGTCTTCGATCGGGAACAGCATGTACGCCGCGACTGCCCAGATGCTGCCGGCCAGCGACAGATAGAACAGCGTGTACACCGTGCGGACCGCGCGCTTCTCAGCTTTCGGGTCCTTGTCGGTCATCCGCTCACGGTGCGGTGGCAGCCCCGGGTTCTGCACGGGATCGCTGACTGCGACACCCAGCCCCGGAGAGGGCTGGTAGGCCCGGTCAAGGGCCTTCGAGTCGTCGTCGTTTGCCATGGTGCTCCTCGTACGTTCCTCTTCGATGACTAAGCGTCAGTTGGACTTCGCCGTGATCCACACGGTGATGGCGACGAGACCGCCGATACCGAAGATCCAGACGAACAGACCCTCGGAGACGGGGCCGAGGTTCCCGAGGGAGAATCCGCCGACCGAGACCGACTCCTGCTGGAACAGCAGCGCGGAGATGATGTCGCGTTTGTCTTCGTCGGACAGGTTCATGTCCCCGAACACCGGCATGTTCTGCGGGCCGGTGACCATGGCCGCATAGATGTGCAGTGCGCTCGTCGAGGTCAGCGCCGGAGCGTACTTGCCCTCGGTGAGCGCTCCGCCGGCGGCCGACACGTTGTGGCACATCGCGCAGTTGATGCGGAAGAGCTGAGCGCCTTCTGCGACATCCCCTCCGCCATCGAGGATCCTATCTGCGGGATACGTCGGCCCTGGTGCCTCCGATTGCACGTATGCGGCCATCGCATCGATCTGAGGCTGAGTGAACTGCGGACTCTTCTGCGGCGCCTGAGGCCCCTGCATCTGGAGCGGCATGCGTCCGGTCGCCAATTGGAACTCCACCGACAGTTCACCGACGCCGTAGAGGCTCGGTCCGTTGTCTGTGCCCTGCAAGTTGAGTCCGTGACAGGTCGCGCAGTTCGCCTGGAACAGCTTCTGGCCGTCTTCGACGCTCATGGTGCTCGCGCTCGTCCGGGTGTCAGTGGCGGCGATCGCCGCCGACGCCCCGGCGTAGATGCCTCCCGTGATGAGGAGTCCTGCACCGATCAGTGCCGCGGCCGCCAGTGGGCTGCGGCGTCCGTTCGAGCGACGCTTCTTCTCTCGTACCATTTCTCAGCTCAGCTCCGCTCTTATTTCAGGAAGTAGATGACGAAGAACAGCACGATCCAGACGACGTCGACGAAGTGCCAGTAGTAGGACACAACGATCGAGGAGGTCGCCTCCTTATGCGTGAAGTTCTTCACTGCGAACGCGCGCCCCATGGTGAGCAGGAATGCGATGAGTCCGCCGGTGACGTGGAGGGCATGGAAGCCCGTGGTCAGGTAGAACGCCGAGGCATAGGCGTCTGCCTGGATCGGCATGCCCTCGGCGACGAGCTGGGCGTACTCCCAGACCTGACCGGATACGAAGATGGCGCCGAGCGCGAAGGTCAGCCAGAACCACTCGACCATTCCCCAGCCGAACAGGCGGCGGCGGCCGGCGAGGTTGAGCTGGCCCTTGGCGAGGCGGTACGGCTGCAGGTCCTCAGCGGCGAAGACGCCCATCTGGCACGTCACGGAGGAGAGCACGAGGATCGCTGTGTTCACACCGGCGAAGGTGACGTTCAGCAGCTCCGTGCGGTCTGCCCAGAGCTCGGGAGACGTGCTGCGAAGGGTGAAGTAGATCGCGAACAGTCCCGCGAAGAACATCACCTCGCTGCCGAGCCACACGATGGTGCCGACAGCTACCGGATTGGGCCGCTTGATCGTTCTTGCCGCCGGGGCATGAGTCGCTGAGGTGGTCACGTCTCCATTATGGCCGATCTGCGAGCGTGATTCTTGCATCCATGGCACCCGATTCGCTGTTCCTTGACTTAGGGAACCCTAAGAAGACACTGCGAATCCTCGGTGAATCCAAGGGAAATCAAGGTTGTACGCCTGCACTGCTGTGCGCAGGTAATTTGTTCGCGCCGATAGGATCGCAGACATGCCTGATTCCCTGACATGGCCCGATGTGCTCACGACTCTCCTGGAGCGACGCGATCTCAGCGTCTGGGAGTCGACGTGGGCGATGCGCCAGGTGATGCAGGGCAAGGTCTCCGATGCCAAGCTTGCGGGTTTCCTGATCGCGTTGCGCGCCAAGGGCGAGACGATCGATGAGATCGTCGGGTTCCGTGATGCCATCCTCGAGGCGGCCGTCCCGTTGCCCGTCTCTTCCAATGTGCTCGACATCGTCGGCACCGGCGGAGATCGCGTCGGGACTGTGAACGTCTCGACCACGGCGGCGATCATCATCGGCGCGACCGGCATCCCCGTCGTCAAGCACGGCAACCGCGCCGCCAGTTCGGCTTCCGGTTCGTCCGACGTTCTGGGTGCGCTCGGCCTCGAGCTCTCGCTTGCTCCGGACAAGGTCGCTGCTGTGCTGGATCGCACGGGCATCACCTTCGCGTGGGCGGCAGCATTTCATCCCGGTTTCAAGCACGCGGGCGGGGCACGTGGGGAACTCGGCGTTCCGACCGTGTTCAACATGCTCGGCCCCCTCTGCAACCCGGCGCGCGCCGAGGCGAATGCCGTCGGTGTGGCGCAGCTCGAACGCGTTCCGCTCATCACCGGCGTGTTCCGGACTCGCGGTGCGACGGCCCTCGTGTTCCGCGGAGACGACGGCCTCGACGAGCTGACGACCACCGGCCACAGCCGCATCTGGGAGGTCACCCTCGGAGACATCCACGAGCACGATCTCGACCCTCGCGATCTCGGCATCCCCACCGCCGATCTCGCGGACCTCATCGGCGGATCTCCCGAGCACAATGCAGGAGTGCTGCGCGACACGCTCGCGGGCACCAAGGGGCCGGTGCGTGACATCGTCCTGCTCAACGCGGCGGCCGGGATCGTCGCATTCGAACTCTCCCAGGACTCGACGCAGGTGCAGCGTCCGATCCTCGACCGCCTTCGCGACGGCTATGCACGCGCGGAAGCGGCTGTAGACGACGGCAGCGCTGCAGCGAAGCTGGAGGCATGGGTGGGCGCGACGCGCGAGCTCGCCTCTGCCTGAACGATCATGGATCCCGTCGTCGCACTGCTGGAGATCGCCACTCTGCTCGAGCGGGAACGCGCATCACGGTACCGGGCGAAGGCGTTTCGTCAGGCCGCGGCCACGGTGCAGGGTCTGCCCGACGACGTGCTGAACGATCCGACCCGTCTTCGTGCCACCAAGGGCATCGGCGAGTCGACCTTCGCGGTCATACGTCAGGTCCAGGCAGGGAAGACACCGGACTACCTCGTGGAGCTGCGTGGTGAGGTCGAGCCTGAACGCGCATCGGTGCTTCGCGGAAAGCTGCGAGGCGATCTCCATGCGCACACGGACTGGTCCGACGGGACGACCTCGATCGGAACGATGGCCGCGGCGGCACGCGCTCTCGGGCATGAGTACCTTGCGATCACCGACCATTCTCCCCGCCTCCGGGTCGCCCGGGGGCTGTCCGCCGAACGGCTGCGTGAGCAGATGCCGCTCGTGCGCGGCGAATCGACAGACGGCTTCACGATGTTCGCCGGGATCGAGGTCGACATCCTCGAAGACGGCGCCCTCGACCAGGACGCCGAGTTGCTGAGTGCGCTCGACATCGTGGTGGCATCCGTGCATTCCAGATTGCGCATGGAATCGAGGCCGATGACAGCCCGCATGATCGCCGCGGTGAGGAGTCCTCATGTCAACGTGCTCGGGCACTGCACCGGCCGGCTCGTGCAGGGCGAGCGCGGCACGCGAGCTCCCTCGCAATTCGACGCGCGTGCGGTGTTCGACGCATGCGCCGAGAACGGAGTCGCCGTCGAGATCAATGCGCGACCCGAGCGGCAGGACCCGCCGGATGAGCTGATCGCGATCGCGCTGGATGCCGGTTGTCTGTTCTCGCTCGATTCCGACGCCCATGCGCCGGGGCAGTTGTCACTGCTCGACTACGGGGCGGAGCGAGCCGAGAAGGCCGGAGTACCGGCCGAGCGGGTCGTGACCACATGGGGGCTTGAGCGTCTGAGGGCGTGGGCGGAGTGAGCCGCCGATCGATCCCGTGGCTTGTCGTCGCGGGCGTGCTCGTCGCGGCGCTCAGCCTGCGCGCGCCCATCATCGCCGTGACTCCGGTGCTGCCGGACATCGTGCGCGACCTGGGTATCGGCGCAGCATCCGCCGGCCTGCTGACGATGGCTCCCGTCATCATGTTCGCGGCGATCACGCCGGTTGCCGCGCTTCTGATCCGACGGGCCGGCGCCGAGCTCGCACTGCTCTTGTCGCTCAGCGGAGTGCTCTTCGGCACGTTCGTGCGCGCGTTGCCCGGCTACGGCTCGATGCTGGCCGGCATGTTCATCATCGGCGCCGCGATCACGATCGGGAACGTCGTCGTCCCGGTGATCATCCGGCGCGACCTTCCGCCCGAGCGCACCGCGGTCGCCACGGCAGCGTATTCGGCGACGCTGAACGTCGGATCGCTCGTGACCGCCCTGGGAACAGTGCCGCTCGCAGAACTCATGGGCTGGCCGCTCGCTCTGCTGGTCTGGAGCTCGGTGACCGTCGTGGGCCTCGCGTTGTGGATCGTCCACATCGTCCGCTCGAAGTCGTGGCGAAGTGCGGAACGCGCATCGGGCGAGGCGGGAAAGCGGGAGAGTGGCGACACCGGCGAGAACATCACGGGGCCGTTGCCCGTCATCGTCGACAACCGTGTCGCAGCGATCGTGCGCCGCCCGATCGTCTGGATGCTCTTCGCCGCGTTCGGTATGCAGTCGGCGATCTACTACGGCATGTCGACCTGGTTGCCGACGATGCTGATCGACACCACAGGCACGGATGCCGCGACCGCAGGCGCACTGGCATCGCTTTTCCAGGGCGTGGCGATCGTCGGGGCGTTGCTCGCCCCGGTGCTGTTGAAGTACCTCGGCGCCGTGCCGGCCGGCGTGCTGATGGGTGCGTGCTTCGGCACGATGGTCATCGGGATGCTGTTCGCCCCTGAGGTGGCGGCCGTGTGGGCCTCGTTCGGAGCGATCGCGCATTCGAGCGGCTTCGTCCTGATCTTCACGGCGATGGTCCGCGTGTCGCGCTCCGACGCCGAGGCGGCGACGATGTCGGCGCTCGTGCAGGGTGGCGGATACGTGCTCGCTGCGCTCGGCGCCCCGCTCCTGGGTGCGCTGAACGAGATCAGCGGAGGGTGGCAGGTGCCGATGCTCGCGGTGATCGCTGCGACGGCTGTCTATTCGACGGCACTCGTGTCGGCGATGTTCGTCGCGCTGCGCCGCGGCTGAATCACTGAGAGTTTCGTCGCGTTCAGCGCCCGAGCGCAGCGATCGCGCGGTCCATCGACGAGCCGAGATTCCACTTCTGCGCGAGCGCGATGGCGGCGTCCGCCTCGGACGGATCGAGCGCACGCACCGGATCTGTGGGCGGCGCGATATCGAGTGAGCGCGCAACCTCGACCACTGTGGGCGCCACGTCGAGATAGAGGGTTGCCGCGAGGATCTTCGCCCGCAGACCCGCGCTCATGCCTTCGCCGGCCTCGGCGGCCGCGCGGATGCCGGCGAGGTCGCCGTGCGTCTGCAGGAGGGTCGCCGCGGTCTTCTCTCCGACGCCGGGAACCCCCGGGAGTCCGTCTGAGGCGTCGCCGCGCATGGTCGCGAAGTCGGCGTACTGCGAGGGGAGCACGCTGTACTTGGCCACGACGCTCTGCTCGGTGAGATTGTCGAGGTTGCTCATTCCTCGGGCGGTGTAGATGACACGGATGCTGCGCTCGTCGTCGATGAGCTGGAACAGGTCACGGTCACCCGTGACGATGTCGACCGGCATCGTCGCGAGCGCGGCGAGGGTGCCGATCACATCGTCGGCCTCGTGCGCTGTGACGCCGATGATCGGGATGCCGAGTACCGTCAGCGACTCGCGGATCAGCGGGATCTGAGCCTCGAGCGGATCAGGCACCTCTTCGACGTCGGGGCCAGCGGGCACGATCTCGACGACACGATGCGCTTTGTAGCTGGGGATGAGGTCGACGCGCCACTGCGGACGCCAGTCGTCATCCCAGCAGGCGACGATGTGGGTCGGCTCGTACAGGGAGACGAGTTTGGCGATCATGTCGAGGAGCCCGCGCGCTGCGTTGATGGGGGACCCGTCGGGAGCCTTCACCTTGTCGGGCACGCCGTAGAACGCCCGGAAGTAGAGGGACGCGGTGTCCAGCAGCATCAGCCTGTCGCTCATGGGATCAGCATGGCACAGGGCGCCGACGACGTCGGGGTCAGCAGCCGGGGGAGTCCGGTGCCTGTTGGCAGGTGTGCGCGACCAGTGCGGTGTGCGCCTCGAAGATGCGGATCTCCTGCGGTGGCCCTGCAGCGGTGACCTCGCCGGCGATCGGGAACCATCCGACGCCGAAGTCGACCTCTGCTGTGTAGCGCACGTCGACCTGTGCGGAGTACATACCGCGCTCTTTGTAGGTGTGGCTCGTCGGAGTCGGGGTGAACTGCGCTTGGCCGAGGTCGGCCCATGACCGACCGCCCGTGCTGGTGGTGGCGGTCGTGCCGTCGCCGAAGCGGAAGTCGTAGCCGGACGGCGTGAAGCGTACGGTGACCGGGAAGCCGAAGAGCGAGTCGTTCACGGTGTGGACGGATGCCGTCGCCACGAAGTTCGTCGGCAGGCCGACGACGCCCACGTTGTCAGGCTCTCCGGTGATGACGGGACCGGCCGGAGCGAATCGGGCGACGTCATTGATCGTGATGGCCGGGATCGTCGGCTCTGTGGTGGTCTCCGGCGTCTCCTCCTCGGTTTCCTCAGTCGCCCGGAAGCAGCGGATGTACGAATCCCAGTTGTTCAGGCACTGAGCGAAGTCGAACTCCGGCGGTGGCGTCCAGTCTGCCGGTGGGGTCCAGCCCCCGTCGGTTCCCGGATCCGAGTCGCCGATCGGCGAGGTGCCGGGGTCGCCGGGAGTGTCCTGGGTGCCGTCGATGATGATCTCGGTGCCGTCATTTGCAATCCCACATCCACCAATCACGAGATCTGTGTCGCTGCAGTTCGTGCCGGAACTTGCGGAACCGGTGGCCGCAGGCGCCAGAATCAGCCCGGCAACGAGGATCGCAGTCAGCATGTCTCACCCGGAGCAACCTCATACTCACTAATTAGAAGGTGATCTGCGGTGCCCGTTAGTTCGACAGAGATCGTGTAAGTGTCACTTCGATCGGCCGCAGTAACGTCAGTACCCTGATCATCTACGGCGCGCGCTTCCGTGATATCGAGGCACACGTTTGCCACAACGCGAGCAACGCTCTGTGAGTGACTACTGACCCGACCGTCGAAACCAACGATTTTTGTCGCGCCCACAATGCGAATCCCTGCGGCGTCAAGCTCCTGCGCGGTCGCCAGTTCCGAGTCGAGTATCTTGCCAGTCAAGTAGTCGTACGGATCCGCATCATTGTCGCCATTGCGTTGAGCATTTACCGCGTCGTTGTAAGCCCGATAGACCTCCTCCGCCGCGGCGAACGCTTCCTCTTCCGATGCGAAAGCGGCGGTCGGTGTCGGCGTAGGCTCAGGAGTCGGCGTGCAGGCGCTCAACGTCGACGCTGCGAGTGCGAGCAGTGCCAGCATCCGGAACCGGCTCGTCTTCGATCGGGGGAGAGTCACCCGTTCACGGTAACGCGAAGCGCCGGCACTCGCCGGAGTTATCCACAGCAGCATTCGCGACGATTCTCTGATAATCTGAAGTGTCACTCGTGGCGTGCACTCGCACGCCCGGGCGATTGAAAATCCAAATCCATTCGCTTCAGGCGATCACTCATGCGTGCATGAGCGTCTGTGGCCCGAGTACCCACCCACAAGGACAACCCACTACATGACTACCGCAACGACCGCCCCGGCCACCAAGCAGGTCGCCATCAACGACATCGGATCTGCTGAGGACTTCCTGGCCGCGGTCGAGAAGACTCTGAAGTTCTTCAACGACGGCGACATCATCGAAGGAACGATCGTCAAGATCGACCGCGATGAGGTCCTGCTCGACGTCGGATACAAGACCGAGGGTGTCATCCCCTCGCGCGAACTCTCCATCAAGCACGATGTCGACCCCAACGAGGTCGTCAAGGTCGGCGATGAGGTCGAGGCTCTTGTTCTCCAGAAGGAGGACAAGGAAGGCCGTCTGATCCTGTCCAAGAAGCGCGCGCAGTACGAGCGTGCGTGGGGCGACGTCGAGAAGATCAAGGAAGACGACGGCGTCGTCACCGGTACGGTCATCGAGGTCGTCAAGGGTGGACTCATCGTCGACATCGGCCTGCGTGGCTTCCTGCCGGCATCGCTCATCGAGCTGCGCCGCGTCCGCGACCTGACCCCGTACCTGGGCCAGGAGATCGAGGCGAAGATCCTCGAGCTGGACAAGAACCGCAACAACGTCGTGCTGAGCCGCCGCGCGCTGCTCGAGCAGACGCAGTCCGAGTCGCGCTCGAACTTCCTCAACAACCTGCACAAGGGCCAGGTCCGCAAGGGCCAGGTCTCGTCGATCGTCAACTTCGGTGCGTTCGTCGACCTGGGTGGCGTTGACGGCCTCGTGCACGTCTCCGAACTGTCCTGGAAGCACATCGAGCACGCCTCTGAGGTCGTCGAGGTCGGACAGGAAGTCACTGTCGAGATCCTCGAGGTCGACCTGGAGCGCGAGCGCGTCTCCCTGTCGCTCAAGGCGACGCAGGAAGACCCGTGGCAGGTCTTCGCCCGCACCCACGCGATCGGCCAGATCGCACCGGGCAAGGTCACCAAGCTCGTTCCGTTCGGTGCGTTCGTTCGCGTCGCAGACGGCATCGAGGGCCTCGTGCACATCTCCGAGCTCTCCAGCAAGCACGTCGAGCTGGCTGAGCAGGTCGTGTCCGTCGGCGAAGAGGTCTTCGTCAAGGTCATCGACATCGACCTCGAGCGTCGTCGCATCTCGCTGTCGCTCAAGCAGGCCAACGAGTCGGTCGACCCCAACGGCACCGAGTTCGACCCGGCACTGTACGGCATGCTCGCCGAGTACGACGAGAACGGCGAGTACAAGTACCCGGAGGGCTTCGACCCCGAGACCGGTGCGTGGAAGGAAGGCTTCGACTCCGCACGCGAGGCCTGGGAGCAGGAGTACGCTGCAGCCCAGACCCGCTGGGAGGCTCACAAGGTCACGGTTGCCAAGGCAGCCGAGGCCGAGGCCGCTGCTGGCGACGACTTCGCCGCTGCACAGTCCTTCACGAGCGACTCCGGCGCCGGAACGCTTGCTGACGACGAGGCTCTCGCGGCTCTGCGCGAGAAGCTCTCGGGCGGCAACGCGTAAGCACGCCATTCACGGAACGGGTCGTCACCCCGCCTTCACAGGCAGCGGGTGGCGGCCCGTTCCGCGTATACCGCCGAATGCTGTTACGTGACGGAAGATTACGCTCGCTTTCGTAACATGGGTGCGCCTCCGCGACGATAGGAGTATGACCTCCGCACTCCTCGCCCCGCGCACCACCACCGCGCCGGTCGCCCCGGGTGCGGCGAACGCTGTCCGCCTCGAGAGCATCGAGCGCTCGTTCCCCATGCCGGACGGCCGTCGTGAAGTCCTGCGCGGCGTCGACGTCGAGCTGGCTGCGGGCGAGATCGTCGCAGTGGTCGGTCCGTCCGGCTGCGGCAAGTCGACACTTCTCCGCCTCGTCGGAGGGCTGGATGCTCCCACGAGTGGAGACATCAGCCTCGACGGCACCGGCGTCACCGACACCGATGAGCGCACCGCCATCGCGTTCCAGGAACCCCGGCTGCTCCCGTGGCGCACGCTCGCGCAGAACGTCGAACTCGGCCTGCCCCGGAGCACTCGCCGCCGCGAAGGACGCGAGCGCGTGCGCGAGCTGCTGCACCTGGTCGGTCTCGACCACGCCGCCGACCAGCATCCCCGTGAGGTGTCAGGAGGGATGGCGCAGCGCGCCTCTCTCGCCAGGGCCCTGGCCCGGAACCCGGGCGTGCTTCTGCTCGACGAGCCGTTCGGCGCCCTGGACGCACTCACCAGGCTCCGGATGCAGGACCTCCTGCTCGACATCCACAAAGCCGAGCCCACCACTGTCCTCCTCGTCACCCATGACGTCGAGGAGGCCCTCTACCTCGCCGACCGCGTGCTGCTGCTGCGCTCGCTCGTCGGCGGGTCCGGCACGGGCGCGACATCCGTCGCACGCACCATCACCGTGCCAGGCATCCGCCCGCGTGACCGCGCCGATCGCGGCCTCGCGGACCTTCGCGCCGACCTTCTCGAAGGACTCGGCGTCGACACCCACCACCGCATTTCCACCGAGGAGACCCGATGAGCACCATCACCCGCCGAATCGTCCCTGCGATCGCCATCGCCGGAACGATGATGCTCGTCGCCACCGGCTGCGTCGCCGGAGAGAACGCCGGAGCCTCCGAGTCCGACGGCTCCGCCGCAACAGGAGAGTGGTCCTCCGACACGCTCACCGTCGACTTCGCGACCTACAACCCGCTCAGCCTCGTCATCAAGGACCAGGGCATCCTCGAAGAGATCCTCGGTGACGACGTCGACGTCGAGTGGGTGCAGTCCGCCGGGTCGAACAAGGCCAACGAGCTGCTGCGCTCCGGCTCGGTCGATGTCGGATCGACGGCAGGATCCGCCGCGCTGCTCGCTCGCGCGAACGGATCGCCCATCCAGGTGATCGACATCTACTCCCAGCCCGAGTGGTCGGCGATCGTCGTGGGGCCGGACAGCGGCATCACGTCGCTCGAGGACCTCGCCGGCACCTCGATCGCCGCCACCAAGGGCACCGACCCCTACTTCTTCCTGCTGCAGGCTCTCGAAGAGGGCGGTCTCTCGCTCGACGACGTCGAGGTGCAGAACCTCCAGCACGCCGATGGCCGCGCGGCCCTCGACGGCGGTTCCGTCGATGCCTGGGCGGGCCTCGATCCGATCATGGCCGCAGCCGAGGTCGAGTCCGGCGATCAGCTCATCTACCGCAACGTCGACTTCAACACCTACGGTTTCCTCAACGCCACCGAGGACTTCATCGACAACCACGCCGACCTCGCACAGGCCGTCGTCGATGCCTACGAGCAGGCACGCGTCTGGGCTCTTGAGAACCCGGAAGAGACAGCCGAGCTGCTCGCCGAGGTCGCGGGCATCGACATCGAGGTCGCGACGACCGTGATCGAAGAGCGCTCCAACCTCGACGTGAACGGCATCCCGGGCGACGCGCAGCTCGAGGTTCTCGAGAAGATCGCTCCCGTGCTCGTCGACTCCGGCGATGTGCAGGGCGGCCAGGAGTCGGTCGACAAGGCGCTCGAGACGATCATCAACGCCACCTTCGCCGAGAAGGCGGCCAAGGGCGAATGATCATCCCCGACCAGCGAGTCGTCGTCCCGGCAGATTCGCGGGATGCCCTCGATTTCGCCAAGGGGAAACGCCGACGAGCGGATGCCGGTACGCGAGGCCTCTGGGATCGCACCGGCGTCCGTGTCGCGGCAGGTCTGATCCTGCCCGTCATCATCCTCGTCGCGTGGCAGGTCGTCACCACGAGCGGTCTGGTGCCGCCGTACCGCCTGCCCACGCCGGCATCCGTGTTCACCGCGGGAGTCGAGCTGGCCGAGGCCGGCCAGCTGTGGACGCACATCGCGATCTCGGTGCAGCGCGTGCTGCTGGGCTTCGCGATCGGATCCGTGATCGGCCTCGCCTTCGCCGGCTTCGTCGGTCTGTCCCGCCTCGGTGATGTGCTTCTCAGCCCGACGCTCGCCGCACTCCGCGCCGTGCCGTCGCTCGCCTGGGTGCCGCTGCTCATCCTCTGGCTGCAGATCGGTGAGGAATCCAAGGTCACGCTGATCGCGATCGGTGCCTTCTTCCCCGTGTACACGACGGTCGCCTCGGCGCTGCGTCACGTCGACCCACAGCTGGTCGAAGCGGGGCGCTCATTCAGCCTGCGCGGCTGGTCACTGTTCCGCACCGTGCAGCTCCCGGCCGTCGTGCCCTCGGTCGTCTCTGGTCTGCGGCTCGCACTCGCTCAGGCATGGCTGTTCCTCGTCGCCGCCGAGCTCATCGCCTCGTCGATGGGGCTCGGGTTCCTGCTCACCGACTCGCAGAACAGCGGCCGTGTCGACCGCATCCTGCTGTCGATCGTGCTGCTCGCGCTGCTCGGAACGATCACGAACGGGATTCTCGCGCTTGTCGAGAAGTACCTGCTCAAGAAGTGGGCCTGAGAGTGACGGAAGTACGACTGCTGGAGACGCGCGAGTACGCACCTCCGGCCGCATTCACCGCGCAGGCGAACGTCACGGCAGAGATCTATGCCGAGGCGGATGCCGATCCCACTGCTTTCTGGGAGCAGGCGGCCCGGCGACTCGACTGGGTCGAGCCGTGGCACACCGCTCATGAATGGGAGCCGCCCACAGACGGGGCGATCCCCGCGGCACGCTGGTTCGTCGGCGGAAAGCTGAACGTCGCGTACAACTGCGTCGACCGCCACGTCGACGCCGGCCGCGGCGACAAGGTCGCGTTGCACTTCGAAGGCGAACCGGGGGACCGGACCGAAGTGACCTACGCCGATCTGCAGAGGCGGGTCTCGCAGGCGGCGAACGCCCTGCTCTCGCTCGGCATCGAGCCGGGCGACCGCGTCGTGATCTACCTCCCTGTGCTCGTCGAGACGATCGTCATCACGCTCGCCTGCGCGCGCATCGGCGCCGTGCACTCGCTCGTGTTCGGTGGATTCTCCGCAGAGGCCGTGCGCTTCCGGCTGGAGGACACCGGTGCGAAGCTGCTTGTTACGAGCGACGGTCAGTTCCGCAGAGGAGCAGCGACCGAGGTCAAGTCGACGGCGGATGCCGCGGCCGCCGACCTGCCCGAACTCGAGCATGTCCTCGTGCTGCGGCGTACGGGGCAGGACGTGCCATGGACCGCGGGCCGCGACCTCTGGTGGCACGACGTCGTGGACACCGCGTCGTCGACGCATGACGCGCAGCCGTTCGACGCCGAGCATCCGCTCTTCATCATCTACACCTCAGGCACCACGGGGAAGCCGAAGGGGCTGGTCCACACCTCCGGCGGCTACCTGACGCACACGAGCTGGGCGCACTGGGCTCACTTCGACGCCAAGCCGGACGACGTGCACTGGTGCACCGCCGACCTGGCATGGGTCACCGCGCACACCTACGAGATCTACGGACCGCTCTCGAACGGGCTGACGCAGGTCATCTACGAGGGCACGCCGGACACCCCGAATCGGGAGCGGCACCTCGAGATCATCGAGCGCTATGGGGTGACGGTCTACTACACCGCGCCCACGCTGATCCGCACGTTCATGACCTGGTTCGGCGCGGAACTCCCGACCGGGCATGATCTCTCCAGCCTGCGTCTGCTCGGCACGGTGGGTGAGGCGATCAACCCGGAGGCGTGGATCTGGTTCCGCCGCAATTTCGGCCGTGACGAGCTGCCCATCGTCGACACCTGGTGGCAGTCCGAGACGGGCGCCGCGATGATCGTGCCGCTGCCCGGCATCACGACGCTGAAGCCAGGATCCGCGACCGTGCCGCTGCCGGGCATCGACGCGACCGTGGTCGACGAGAACGGCGACGAGGTCGCACCAGGACGCTCCGGAACGCTCGTCGTGCGCCGCCCCTGGCCAGGCATGGCCAGGACTGTCTGGGGCAACCCGCAGCGTTACCGCGACTCGTACTGGGCGACCTTCGCCGGCCACGGCGACTTCGGCGGCTACTACGTCGCCGGCGACGGCGCGACGAAGGATGCCGACGGCCACATCTGGCTCCTCGGACGCCTCGACGACGTCGTGAACGTCTCCGGCCATCGGCTCTCCACGATCGAGATCGAATCCGCGCTCGTCGCGCACGAGAGCGTGGGGGAGGCCGGTACCGCCGGAGTGTCCGATCCGGTCACAGGACAGGCGGTGGTCGCCTTCGTGACGCCGTCCGGTGCGGCGGCGGTGACGGCATCCGCTCTTCGCGATCAGGTCGCGCAGGCGATCGGGCCGGTCGCCAAGCCGAAGCACATCATCGTCGTTCCCGATCTGCCCAAGACGCGATCGGGCAAGATCATGCGCCGCCTGCTCGCGCAGCTATGGGAGGCTGAACAGGATCGACGCGCCGACCGGGAGCCGAAGGCGCTCGGAGACACGACATCACTGCAGAACCCGTGGGCCGTCGACGGCATCGCCGACGTGCTGGCCGCGGCCTACTCGAGGACATCATGACGGAAGAGCACCGCTTCGGGTTCCGCACCCGAGCACTCCACGCGGGCGGCACGCCCGACGCATCCACCGGCGCACGCGCCGTGCCGATCTATCAGACGACCTCGTTCGTCTTCGACGACGCGACGGATGCCGGCAACCTCTTCGCGCTGCAGAAGTACGGCAACATCTACTCGCGCATCGGCAACCCCACAGTGGCTGCGCTCGAAGAACGGTTGGCGTCGCTGGAAGGCGGCATCGGGGCTGTGGCGACCGCATCCGGCATGAGCGCCGAGTTCATCACGTTCGCCGCTCTTGTCGGCGCCGGTGACCATGTCGTCGCCTCCGCGCAGCTCTACGGCGGAACGGTCACGCAGCTGGATGTGACGCTGCGCCGCTTCGGCGTCGAGACGACTTTCGTGCCGTCGAGCGACCCGGCCGACTACGCCGCGGCGATCCGACCGGAGACCAAGGTCGTCTACGTCGAGATGATCGGCAATCCCTCCGGTGAGATCGCCGACATCGAGGGACTCGCGGCGGTCGCGCACGGAGCGGGCGTACCGCTCGTCGTCGATGCCACGCTGGCCACGCCGTATCTCGCACGACCGCTCGAGCACGGTGCTGACATCGTGATCCACTCGGTGACGAAGTTCCTCGGCGGCCACGGCACCACTCTGGGTGGCATCGTGATCGAGAAGGGCACGTTCGACTGGGGGAATGGGAAGTTCCCGCAGATGACCGAGCCGGTGGAATCGTACGGTGGCATCAAATGGTGGGACAATTTCGGCGAGTACGGCTTTCTCACCAAACTCCGCTCGGAGCAGCTGCGTGACATCGGTCCGGCGCTGAGCCCGCAGTCGGCGTTCAATCTGCTGCAGGGCGTCGAGACGCTTCCGCAGCGCATCGACGCGCATCTGGCCAACGCACGGATCGTCGCGGAGTGGCTCTCCACTGATTCGCGGGTGTCGTACGTCACGTGGGCGGGCCTCGAGGGCCACCCGCACCGTGAGCGGGCCGCCAAGTACCTGCCACTCGGTCCAGGGTCTGTGTTCGCCTTCGGCGTCGCAGTTCCTGACGGACGTGCGGCGGGGGAGGACGGTCGCGCCGCGGGGGAGGCCGTGATCGAGAACCTGCAGCTCGCCTCTCATCTGGCGAACATCGGCGACGCGCGCACGCTCGTCATCCACCCGGCATCCACGACGCACCGCCAGCTGACGGAATCGCAGCTCGACGCCGCCGGTGTGCGTCCAGACCTGATCCGCATCTCGGTCGGCCTCGAAGACGCGGACGACATCATCTGGGACCTCGATCAGGCACTGACCGCAGCGACAGGAGAGACCCGATGAGCACTTCGATCCCCACGGACTCCTGCGCCCTCCCGACGCCGACGGATGCTGTCGCCTGCGCTCTGCCCGGCGCGGTCGACGCCGTCGCATCCGAGCGCGCCTGGGTGGGCCCGAATCAACAGGAGCGCTTCGCGCTGCTGCGCCGGTCGAAGTCGATCGCCATCGTCGGGGCGTCCAACAACCCCGCGCGCGCCTCGTACTTCGTGACGACGTACCTGCTCTCCAGCTCGCCGTACGACGTGTATCTCGTCAACCCGCGTGAGAACGAGATCCTCGGTCAGCCCGTGTACGCATCGCTCACCGATCTGCCGGTCGTGCCGGACATCGTCGACGTTTTCCGCAAGCACGACGACCTTCCCGGCGTCGCGCAGGAGGCGATCGACGTGGGCGCGAACGCCCTGTGGTTGCAGCTCGGATCCTGGAACGAGGAGGCTGCTGCCCTCGCGGAATCCGCAGGGCTCGCCGTCGTCATGGACCGGTGCATCAAGATCGAGCACGCGCGTTTCCACGGCGGTCTGCACCTCGCGGGCTTCGACACCGGCGTGATCAGCTCCAAGAGGCAGCTGCTCGCGCGCTGAGTCGCGGGCGGCTCGAACCCTAGACTGGCGACATGCCTCTCATCGCGCTGACCGGGGGAATCGCCTCGGGAAAATCGACGATCGCCCGTCGGCTCGAAGCACACGGAGCTGTGGTCGTGGACGCGGATCAGATCGTGCGCGACGTGCAGGCTCCTGGCACGCCAGTGCTCGCCGAGATCGCCGCGGCGTTCGGTGATGACGTGATCGATGCATCCGGCGCGCTGGATCGTGCTGCACTCGGCTCGCGAGTGTTCTCCGACCCCGACGCGCTCGCGCGGCTGAACAGCATCGTGCACCCCGCCGTACGGCGGGAGTCGCAGCGCCGGTTCGAAGCGGCGTTCGCCGAGGATCCGGAAGCACTCGTCGTGTACGACGTACCGCTGCTCGTGGAGGCCCGCGTCGATGATCCCTGGGACGCCATCATCGTCGCGCATGCTCCCGCCGCCGTGCGTCTGCAACGGCTGATCGAGCTGCGCGGTATGCAGCCGCAGGAGGCGCAGAATCGTATCGATGCCCAGGTTCCGGACGAGAAGCGCCTCGCGATCGCCGATGTCGTGATCGACACCGCAGGTTCCCTGGCGCAGACCCAGCAGCAGGTGGACGCGCTGTGGCAGCGTCTGACGCAAGAGTGAGCCAGGACGACGTCTTCGCCGGTCACATTCCCCGGACCCGGTCGTATCGACGGCTGATCGCAGGACTCTTCTTCGCGGGCGTCGCGACATTCGCGCAGCTGTACTCTCTGCAGGCGGTTCTGCCGCAGGTCGCAGGTGACCTCGAGGTTGCGGCTTCGACGGCGGCGTTGACGGTCTCCGCAGCGACGCTCGGGATCGCGGTCGCTGTGATCCCGTGGTCTCTGGTCGCCGATCGGATCGGCCGGATCCCCGCGATGGCGATCGGCATCATCGCAGCCACCTCGTTCGGACTCGCGGCACCGCTCAGCACCGAGATCACCGTGCTGCTGGTGCTGCGCCTCGGCGAAGGTCTCGCGCTCGGAGCCGTACCCGCCGTCGCGCTCGCGTACCTCAGCGAGGAGGTGCATGCACGGCATGTCGCCGCAGCCGCGGGAAGCTACACCGCGGGGACGACCGTCGGCGGGCTCACGGGACGACTGGTCGCCGGCCCGCTCTCGGAGGCGTTCGACTGGCGCATCGGCGTATGGAGCGTCACCGTGCTGTGCACCGTCGCTGCCGTGCTCTTCCTCTGGCTCGTGCCGCGCGCGCGGAGATTCGTGCCAGGGCGGATGCGGGCGGATGCGGGTCCGGGCAAGCTCGCGCGTCTCATCCGCGCGTTGCGTTCGCCGCGTCTGCTCGCGCTCTACGCGCAGGGCTTCCTGCTCATGGGCGCGTTCGTCGCGGTGTACAACTATCTCGGCTTCCACCTGATCGCGCCGCCGTTCATGCTGCCCGTCTGGTTGGTGACGCTGCTGTTCCTCGCATACCTGGCCGGTACGCTGTCGTCGCCATGGGCAGGGTCGCTCGCGGTGAGGTACGGGCGTCGCTGGGTACTGCTCGCGGCGATCGGGCTGTTCATCGCCGGGGCGGCTCTGATGTACGTGCCATCGCCGATCGTCATCCTCATCGGCCTCGTCGTGTTCACCGGCGGCTTCTTCGGCGCGCACGCGATCGCCTCGAGCTGGGCGCCTGTCCTCGCCGATCCGACGAGTCGCGCGCAGGCGCCGTCACTGTACTACTTCGCGTACTACGCCGGCTCCAGCCTGTTCGGATGGGCGCTGGGAATCGTGTTCGGTCAGGCCGGCTGGGGTTGGTTCCTCGGCGCCGTGATCTTCATGGGACTCGTCGCCGCAGTCATCGCGACGGTGGCGCTGCGACCGAACCGCTGGCCTGATCGTCCTTGACTGCTTCCCATCGGCGACGACGCCGGAAGGAAGCGGTCGGCGAGGCCCAGCAGGAAGAGCGGCATCAGGCGTTGAGCACGACGATGCCGCGAGGCTGGAGCCGATCAGGAACTCGATCACGGCCCCACTGCAGGGCGGCACTTCCGCACCGCGTGCTTGCGCGACCGCATGGCGACCCCGATGTCCGAGGCTCCGCATACGCTTGAGGGATGCAACCCACGCGAAGCGTCCGTCCGTTCGAGGTGATCAGCGAGTACGAGCCGGCCGGTGACCAGCCGCAGGCGATCGCCGACCTCGCCTCGCGCATCAACGCCGGCGAGACCGACGTCGTGCTGCTCGGCGCCACCGGTACCGGAAAGTCCGCCACGACTGCGTGGCTGGTCGAGCAGGTTCAGCGACCCACGCTGGTGCTCGCGCACAACAAGACCCTCGCGGCGCAGCTGGCGAACGAGTTCAGAGAGCTCATGCCGAACAACGCGGTGGAGTACTTCGTCTCGTATTACGACTACTACCAGCCAGAGGCCTATGTGCCGCAGACCGACACCTTCATCGAGAAGGACTCCTCGGTCAACGCCGAGGTCGAACGGCTGCGTCACTCCACGACCAATTCGCTCCTGTCGCGACGCGACGTGATCGTGGTGTCGACCGTCTCATGCATCTACGGCCTCGGCGCTCCCGAGGAGTACCTGCGTGCGATGGTGGCGCTGCAGGTGGGGGAGCGGTACGACCGCGACGCCCTCATCCGCCAGTTCATCGCCATGCAGTACAACCGCAACGACGTCGACTTCTCGCGCGGGAACTTCCGGGTGCGCGGCGACACCATCGAGATCATCCCGGTCTACGAAGAGCACGCGATCCGCATCGAGCTGTTCGGCGACGAGATCGAGGCGCTCTACACACTGCATCCGCTCACCGGTGAGGTCATCGAGAAGCTCGACGCCGTGCCGATCTTCCCCGCGTCGCACTACGTCGCAGGCACCGATGTCGTGCAGCGGGCGATCGGCACGATCGAAGACGAGCTGGCAGAGCGGCTGAAGGAGTTCGAGCGCCAGGGCAAGCTGCTCGAGGCGCAGCGGCTGCGCATGCGCACCACGTTCGACCTCGAGATGCTGCAGCAGCTCGGCTTCTGTTCCGGGATCGAGAACTACTCACGCCACATGGACGGCCGCGCTCCTGGCGAGCCGCCCCACACGCTGCTCGACTTCTTCCCCGACGACTTCCTGATGGTGATCGACGAGTCGCACGTCACTGTGCCGCAGATCGGCGCCATGTACGAGGGCGATGCGTCGCGCAAGCGCACCCTGGTCGATCACGGCTTCCGCCTGCCCAGTGCGATGGACAACCGGCCGCTGCGATTCGACGAGTTCAAGAACCGCATCGGTCAGACCGTGTATCTCTCTGCCACCCCAGGCAAGTACGAGATGGGCATCGCCGATGGCGTGGTCGAGCAGATCATCCGTCCGACCGGTCTCGTCGACCCCGAGATCATCGTCAAGCCGTCCAAGGGTCAGATCGACGACCTGCTGGAAGAGATCCGCCTGCGTGCCGGGCGGGATGAGCGTGTGCTCGTCACCACTTTGACGAAGAAGATGGCGGAAGAGCTCACCGACTTCCTCGGCGAGCACGGGGTGCGGGTGCGATACCTGCACTCCGACGTCGACACGCTGCGAAGGGTCGAGCTGCTCAGCGAACTCCGCTCCGGCGTCTACGACGTGCTGGTCGGCATCAACCTGCTGCGCGAGGGCCTCGACCTTCCGGAGGTGTCGCTGGTCGCGATCCTGGATGCCGACAAGGAGGGCTTCCTGCGCTCGGGGACATCGCTCATCCAGACGATCGGCCGTGCTGCACGAAACGTCTCCGGCCAGGTGCACATGTATGCCGACAGGATGACCGACTCCATGGCGAGGGCGATCGAGGAGACGGATCGTCGTCGTGAGAAGCAGGTCGCGTACAACAAGGAACGCGGCATCGACCCGCAGCCGTTGCGCAAGCGGATCGCCGACATCACCGACGTTCTCGCGCGCGAGGCATCCGACACCGAAGACCTGCTGCGAAGCAAGAACAGGACGAAGTCCGGGCGCGGCAAGAGCCCGACGCCCCAGTTGCGCCGTGAGGGCATCGCGGCCGAGGGTGCCGAGCAGCTGGAGGACATGATCAAGGATCTGTCCGATCAGATGCTCGCCGCGGCGGCAGAGCTCAAGTTCGAGCTCGCTGGTCGTCTTCGCGACGAAGTGCAGGATCTCAAGAAGGAACTGCGCGCGATGGAGCGCGCAGGGCATGCGTAGGGGCGGTGCGGTCGAGTATGGATGCTGCCGCCACTGAGCTCGCCGATCGGGTCAGGGCACTGCTGATGTCCGAGCCAGGGCTCGAAGAGAAGCGGATGTTCGGCACGCGTGCGTTCCTGCTGCACGGCCGTATCCTCGTCGGCACGCGCAATGAGGGTGTGCTCCTCGTGCGTGTCACCGAAGAGAGGGGCGCTGCGCTGCTGACCGAGCCGGGCGTCTCAGTCGCCGTGATGGGTGCGAAGACGATGGGGCCGAGCTGGTTGGACGTCGCACCGACGGCGATCGACGACGACGACGCGCTGATGTCATGGATCGACGCGGCGCGGGAGAGCGCCGGCGCTTAGCGACGAGCGACGCGTGCGCAGAAGGCGCCTGTCAGGGGCAGTGCATCAGCGGCTTGGGTCCGGTGCGGTCGATCTCGTGCTCCGTCATGGGATGTCCGCACAGCGGACATGCACGCTCGGCGCGCTGCGCAGCCGACGGAGGGGGAGTGGATTCGTACGGCCCGACCGCGGCCGGACCGGCGAGGCGGATCAGGTTCGTGTTGAACCAGCGATACAGCCCTCCGGCCTCACGGATGCGAGTGCGGAGCGGGATCCGGTCTGAACTGTTCGCCATATCACTTAGTGTACTAATGATTAGGCCACACGTATAATCAACGTCGTGACGGATTCCGACGACCTCCTCAAACTCGAGAACCAGCTGTGCTTCGCACTCGTGACCGCGGCGCGCAACGTCGTGGCGATCTACCGCCCGATCCTCGAGCCGCTCGGGCTCACGCATCCGCAGTACCTCGTGATGCTCGCGCTCTGGGAGCGTTCACCGCGCACGCTCAACGATCTCGCCGCGGATCTCGCGCTGGATCCGGCGACGGCATCGCCGCTGGTCAAGCGTCTCGAGAAGGAAGGGCTGATCGCGCGTGAGCGCAGCAGTGAGGACGAGCGACGTCTCGACATCCGACTCACCCCGATCGGGCAGCAGCTGCGGCAGCGGGCACTCGACGTTCCGCGACAGGTGATGGCAGCTGTGCACATGGACATCGAGCAGGTAGCCACCCTGCGCGACGGGTTGTCCCCATTCGCGGGTCGCAGTCCGGTCGAGAGTGTACGTACGTCCTAGCCGCTGAGGGAGAGCCGCGATGCTTCCTGAGGACGGATACAGAGCCGATGTCTGTGGCCCCTCGTAGACTTGTGCGGTGCCCATTGTCCCCGTTGCCACCCCCAGCAAACTCAGTGTCCGCGGCGCCCGCGTACACAATCTCAAGAACGTCGACATCGACATCCCTCGCGACTCGATGGTCGTGTTCACCGGCCTGTCCGGGTCCGGAAAGTCGAGCCTCGCATTCGACACGATCTTCGCCGAAGGGCAGCGTCGCTACGTCGAATCGCTGAGCGCGTACGCGCGGCAGTTCCTCGGTCAGGTGGATCGTCCTGATGTCGACTTCATCGAGGGGCTGAGCCCTGCGGTCTCGATCGACCAGAAGTCGACCAACCGCAACCCGCGGTCGACCGTCGGCACGATCACCGAGATCTACGACTACATGCGTCTGCTGTGGGCGCGCATCGGCATTCCGCACTGTCCCGAGTGCGGTGAGAAGATCCAGCGGCAGACGGTGCAGCAGATCGCCGATCAGCTCATGGAGCTGCCAGAGCGCACCCGCTACCAGATCGTCGCTCCGATCGTCTCCCAGAAGAAGGGCGAGTTCGTCGATCTGTTCCGCGAACTCGGCGCCAAGGGGTACTCGCGCGCCATCGTCGACGGAGACCTCATCCAGTTGGCCGAGCCGCCGACTCTCAAGAAGAGCTACAAGCACGACATCGCGGTCGTGGTCGACCGGCTCGTCGCGTCCGACGACATCCTCGGTCGCGTCACCGACTCCGTCGAGACCGCGCTCGGGCTCGCCGGCGGCGTCGTACAGGTCAACTTCGTGGACGAAGACGGCGACGACGCGTGGCAGTCGTACTCCGAAAAGCTGGCCTGCCCCAACGGGCATCCGATCACGCTGACCGAGATCGAACCCCGTACCTTCTCGTTCAACGCGCCGTTCGGCGCATGCCCGACGTGTTCGGGCCTCGGCACGCGCATGTCGGTCGACGTGGATCTGATGCTCGACGATGAGGAGCTCTCGATCCGCGAGGGCGCCATCATCCCGTGGACCACGCAGGGCAAGGGGCTCTTCCAGTACTACGAGCGGCTGCTCGAAGGTCTGGCGCGCGACCTGAAGTTCGACCTTGACACCCCGTGGAAAGATCTGCGCGTCGATGTGCAGGACGCCATTCTGCGCGGCGACAACTACAAGGTCACCGTCAAGTGGAAGAACCGCTACGGCCGTGAGATGCGCTACGCATCCGGCTTCGAGGGTGTCGTGCCCTACATCGAGCGCCAGTACGCCCAGGCTGAGAGCGACAACCAGCGCGCGCGCTGGGCGGAGTACCTCCGCGAGGTCCCGTGCCCCGCGTGCGACGGAAACCGCCTCAAGCCCGAGGTGCTCGCCGTCAAGGTGCACGGTCACTCGATCGCCGAGGTCTCCCACCTGAGCCTCGCCGACGCCCGCGGCTTCATGGAGACGCTCACGCTCACCGAGCGCGAGGCGAAGATCGCGGCGCAGGTGCTGCGCGAGATCCGGCTGCGGCTCGACTTCCTGCTGCAGGTGGGACTCGCCTACCTGAACCTCAGCCGTGCGGCCGGCTCGCTGTCCGGCGGCGAGGCTCAGCGCATCCGGCTCGCGACCCAGATCGGTTCCGGGCTCACCGGCGTGCTCTACGTGCTCGACGAGCCGTCGATCGGGCTGCATCAGAGAGACAACCGTCGTCTGATCGAGACGCTGCAGACTCTGCGCGACCTCGGCAACACTCTGATCGTCGTCGAGCACGATGAGGAGACGATCGAGGCCGCCGACTGGGTCGTCGACATCGGACCCGGTGCCGGCGTCAACGGCGGTGCCGTCGTGCACTCCGGGCCTTACTCTGCGCTCCTCACGGAGACCGAGTCGATGACCGCCGACTATCTGGCCGGCCGTCGCGAGATCCCGACGCCGAAGAAGCGCCGCAAGATCGACAAGAAGCGGATGCTGAGCGTCGTCGGCGCCCGCGCGAACAACCTGCGCAACGTCACGGCGGAGTTCCCGCTCGGTGTACTCACCGCCGTCACCGGCGTGAGCGGCTCGGGCAAGTCGTCGCTGGTCAACGACATCCTCTACCGGGTGCTCGCATCCAAGCTCAACGGTGCACGCACACTCGCGGGCAAGCACACCCGCGTCACCGGACTCGACAACCTCGACAAGGTGGTGCACGTCGATCAGGCGCCGATCGGCCGCACTCCACGATCGAATCCTGCGACCTACACCGGCGTGTTCGATCGCATCCGCACGCTGTTCAGTGAGACGCCAGAGGCGAAGGTGCGCGGCTACCAGCCGGGCCGATTCAGCTTCAACGTCAAGGGCGGCCGCTGCGACGCATGCTCGGGCGACGGCACGATCAAGATCGAGATGAACTTCCTGCCCGACGTGTACGTCGACTGCGAGGTCTGCCACGGCAAGCGGTACAACCGCGACACGCTCGCGGTGCACTACAAGGGCAAGAACATCGCCGAGGTGCTCGAGATGCCGATCGTGGAGGCCGCCGAGTTCTTCGAGCCGATCCAGGCGATCCACCGGTACATGAAGACGCTCGTCGACGTCGGCCTCGGCTACGTGCGACTCGGCCAGTCGGCCACGACGCTGTCCGGTGGCGAGGCGCAGCGCGTCAAGCTCGCGACAGAGCTCCAGCGCCGCAGCAACGGCCGCAGCATCTACGTGCTCGACGAGCCGACCACCGGTCTGCACTTCGAAGACGTCCGCAAGCTCCTCGAGGTGCTGAACGGGCTGGTCGACAAGGGCAACACGGTGATCGTGATCGAGCACAACCTCGACGTCATCAAGTCGGCTGACTGGGTGATCGACCTGGGTCCAGAGGGCGGCTCCGGCGGCGGCGAGATCCTCGCCACGGGCACGCCCGAGCAGATCGCGCGCGTGGAGGAGAGCCACACCGGCATGTTCCTCGGTGAGATCCTCGGCGCAGGACGCGGGGCGCGGAAGGCCGGCTGATGGCCGACGTCCTCCCGTACAAGCCCTCGCAGGGCGAGATCCCGACCGATCCCGGTGTGTACCGCTTCCGGGATGCCGAGGGGCGCGTGCTGTACGTCGGCAAGGCGAAGAACCTGCGCCAGCGGCTCTCGAACTACTTCGCGCCGCTGCGCACCCTTCACGAGCGCACGAGGCGGATGGTCACAACTGCCGCGTCCGTGGAATGGACGGTCGTGCCGACCGACGTCGATTCGCTGCAGCTGGAGTACATGTGGATCAAGGAATACGATCCGCCGTTCAACGTGCGCTACAAGGACGACAAGTCGTACCCGTTCATGGCGGTCACGCTGGGAGATGAGGCGCCGCGTGTGCTCGTCACCCGCAACCGCAAGATCCCGCGGGCACGGTACTTCGGTCCGTACCCGAAGGTGTGGGCGGTGCACGAGACCATCGACCTGATGATCAAGGCGTTCCCGATCCGCACCTGCAGCGATGCGAGCTACAAGCGTGCGATGGCAACGGGACGGCCGTGCTTCCCCGGCCAGATCGGCAAGTGCGGTGGCCCGTGCTCGATGAAGGTCACGATTGAGGAGCATCGGGCGATGGTCGACGACTTCGTCGCGTTCATGGCCGGGGGCGACGAGCGCTTCACGAAGGAACTCAGCAAGCGGATGCTGTCGGCATCCGCAGCCATGGACTACGAGGCCGCTGCGAAGTACCGCGACCAGCTCGCCTCGATCGAGGCCGTGCTCGGCAAGAGCTCGCTGGTACTGCCGTCTGACGAGGATGCCGACCTCTTCGGCATCGCGGAGGACGAGCTCGCGGCAGCCGTGCAGCACTTCGTGATCCGCGGAGGGCGCGTGCGCGGCGTGCGCGCCACGATGATCGAGAAGGAGATCGACATCTCCGGAGCCGATCTCGTCGAGCAGGTGCTGCAACGCACGTACGGTGAGGGCGTGGATGTGCCCCGTCGCATCCTTGTTCCCTCGCTGCCCGACGATGCCGCAGAACTCGAGGTGTGGCTGCGCGAGCGCCGCGGACGCAAGGTCGAGATCGCGGTCGCCCAGCGCGGTCAGCGCGTGGAGCTCATGCGCAACGCGACGCTCAACGCGACGCAGGCGCTCATCCGTCACAAGACCCGTCGCACGAGCGATTACGTCGCACGCACGCAGGCGCTCACCGATCTGCAGGAGGCGCTCGATCTCGAGACGGCCCCGTTGCGCATCGAGTGCTTCGACATCTCGCATCTCGGCGGCACGAACGTGGTCGCGTCGATGGTGGTGTTCGAAGACGGACTGCCGCGCAAAGACCAGTACCGCTCGTTCAACATCGCCGAGACCACCGACGACACCGACTCGATGTACCAGGTGCTCATGCGGCGACTGGCATACCTCGACAGGCCGGAGGAGGACCCGGTCGCGGAACTTCCCGCCGACCCGCTCTCCGACGGCGAAGAGGTCGTGGCCGTGCCCAGGAGGAAGCCCCGGTTCTCGTACCCGCCGCAGCTTCTGCTCGTCGACGGCGGCAAGCCGCAGGTCGAGGCGGCGGCACGCGCCCTGCGCGATGCCGGCCACACCGAGATCGGGCTGTGCGGAATCGCGAAGCGGCTGGAGGAGGTGTGGCTGCCCGGCGAGGACTTCCCGGTCATCCTGCCGCGCACCAGCGAGGCGCTCTATCTTCTGCAGCGTCTTCGTGACGAGGCGCACCGCTTCGCCATCATCCATCAGCGCAAGCGCCGCAGACGCGACATCGCCACGGTGCTGGAAGAGGTGCCCGGACTCGGTGCGTCGCGCATCAAGGTGCTGTTGAAGCACTTCGGGTCGGTGACCGCGCTGCGCGGCGCGAGCTCGGAGGAGATCCAGCAGGTGCAGGGGATCGGACCGGCACTCGCCCAGAGCATCCACACGCACCTCGCGACTCGATAGGCTGGTCTTCACAGCGGGAGCTGATCTACACATGGAGAGGAACCGTCGATGACCGTCGAGGAGAAGAACGAGTTCCTCATCGTCACCGGCATGTCCGGTGCGGGGCGCTCCACCGTGGCGAACGCCCTTGAAGACCTCGGCTGGTACGTGGTGGACAACCTCCCACCGCAGATGCTGCGCCCGTTGCTCGATCTCACCGATCTCGGTGGGGGAGCACTGCCCAAGGTCGCGGCGGTCGTCGATGTGCGAGGTCGCAATCTGTTCAACGACTTCCCCGAGGTGGCTCGTGCGCTGCGTTCGCGCGGTAGCGTGCGCGTGGTCTTCCTCGACGCATCCGATGATGTGCTCGTGCGGCGGTTCGAGTCGGTCAGGCGCCCGCATCCCCTGCAGGAGGACGGCACCCTGCTCGACGGCATCCGGCTTGAGCGTTCGCGCCTGACGCTGGTGCGCGAGGCGGCCGACATCGTCATCGACACGTCCGAGCTGAACATCCATCAGCTTGCGACGCAGGTGTTCGAGGCCTTCTCCGAGGAGGGTGCGGCGCGGCACCGGCTGACGATCCTGAGCTTCGGGTTCAAGTACGGGCTGCCGACGGACGTCGACCTCGTCGCTGACATGCGCTTCCTGCCCAACCCCTTCTGGATCGATGAACTGCGCGGGCTCACCGGTCAGGATGCTCCGGTGCGCGACTATGTGCTCTCACGCGAAGGCGCGACGGAGTTCCTCGATGCTTACGCCACGGCGCTGGTTCCAGTGCTGGAGGGGTATCAGCGCGAGAACAAGGGGCATTCGACCGTCGCGGTCGGCTGTACAGGTGGCAAGCATCGGTCGGTGGCGACGGCGGAGGAACTCGCTAAGCGCCTCGCCTCGATCCCAGGTGTCGCGGTCAATGTCCGTCACCGAGACCTCGGCCGCGAATAGAACGGCGCGGCGCCCGGTAAACTGTTCCTTTGCGTCGCGATCCGGCGCATGACGCTTTACAAGGAGTCCCGTGGCACTAACCACCGACGTCAAGGCTGAACTCGTCAGCATCCGTAACGCACCCCCGACGGTTCGCGTCGCGGAAGTCACCGCGATCCTCCGGTTCGCCGGCGGGCTCCACTCGATCGCCGGTCGTGTCGCCGTCGAGGCCGAGGTCGACGCTGATCTGCTGGCCCGCCGCGTCGCCCGCGATCTCGCCGAGATCTACGGGGTTCGTCCTGAGATCGCCCAGGTGCAGTCCGCGAGCTCGCACGATGGCGCGCGCTACGCGGTCCGTGTGATCGCGGCAGGCGAGACGCTCGCACGCCAGACCGGTCTGCTCGACCAGCGCCGCCGACCTGTGCGCGGGCTCCCCAACAGACTCACCACCGGATCCCGCGAAGAGATCGCGGGTCTGTGGCGCGGTGCGTTCCTCGCAGCCGGTTCTCTTTCGGAGCCCGGCCGCTCGGCGATGCTCGAGGTCTCGTGCCCGACCTCCGAGGCCGCGATGGCGCTCGTCGGTGCAGCGCACCGGCTCGGCGTCGCAGCCAAGGCGCGCGAGGTGCGCGGTCTGCCGCGCGTCGTCGTGCGAGAGGGCGAAGCGATCCGCTCGATCCTCAGCCAGATGGGTGCCCAGAAGACCGCGGCCGCATGGGAGGAGATGCGCCAGCGCCGTGAGATGCGCGCCGGAGTCAACCGACTCGTGAACTTCGACGACGCGAACCTGCGTCGCTCGGCGCAGGCTGCCGTCGCTGCGTGCGCACGTGTCGAGCGTGCTCTCGAGATCCTCGCGGAGGATGTGCCCGACCACCTGCGCGTGGCGGGCGAGCTGCGTCTCGCGCACCGCGACGCCAGCCTTGACGAACTCGGTCACCACGCGGATCCGCCGCTCACGAAGGATGCTGTCGCAGGACGCATCCGCCGCCTTCTGGCGATGGCCGACAAGCGTGCGCAGCAGGAGGGCATCCCCAGCACGGAGGACGCCGTACCCGCAGGGCTCGACGCCTGAACAGACATCGTCTTTTCTCGTCATCCGAGGAAGGATCCGCACCGCTGTGCCGTTGACGTCAGTAGGATGAAAACGTCTGCTCCGCACCGCACACGGGTGGTGCGGGGGACCGACAAGCGCCGCGGCGCGGCGCGGATTGGATGAAAGCGACATGGCGATCTACACGCTCCCCGACCTTCCCTACGACTTTGCAGCTCTTGAGCCGCACATCAGCGGAAAGATCATGGAACTGCACCATGACAAGCATCACCAGGCGTACGTCACGGGTGCGAACGCGGCACTCGACGGACTCGCTGAGGCCCGCGACAGCGGCAACCTCGCGAACGTGAACAAGCTCGAGAAGGACCTCGCGTTCAACCTCGGCGGTCACGTGAACCACTCGATCTTCTGGACCAACCTCTCCCCGAACGGCGGAGGCGAGCCGGAAGGCGAGCTGAAGGCCGCCATCGACGAGTTCTTCGGCTCCTTCGAGAAGTTCCAGGCGCACTTCACCGCCACCGCCATGGGTATTCAGGGCTCTGGCTGGTCAGTGCTCAGCTGGGACTCGATCGGACAGCGTCTGATCATCCAGCAGCTGTTCGATCAGCAGTCCAACTCGGCACAGGGCACGATTCCGCTGTTCCAGCTCGACATGTGGGAGCACGCCTTCTACCTCGACTACCTCAACGTGAAGGCCGACTACGTCAAGGCCGCGTGGAACATCGCGAACTGGGAGAACGTGGCCCAGCGCCTCGACGCCGCCCGTAAGCAGACGAACGGCCTGCTGGTACTGTCGTAATCAAGACGGGCGTCCCGACGGACAACAGCCCGTCGGGACGCCGTCGTCCACGAATTCTCTAATGAAAACGCGCGAGAGCGCACGAGAAACAGGAGACCTGAGTGTCTGTAAAGATCGGCATCAACGGCTTCGGCCGTATCGGACGCAACTACTTCCGCGCAGCTCTTGCGCAGGGAGCAGACCTTGAGATCGTCGCGGTCAATGACCTCACCGACAACAAGTCGCTTGCGCACCTGCTGAAGTACGACTCGGTGGGCGGCGTCCTGGATGCCGACATCAGCTTCGACGACGACAGCATCACGGTCAACGGCAAGCAGATCAAGGCGTTCGCCGAGCGCGACCCTGCCAACCTCCCCTGGGGCGAGCTGGGTGTCGACATCGTCATCGAGTCGACCGGCTTCTTCACCAAGGCCGAACTCGCCAAGAAGCACATCGATGCAGGCGCGAAGAAGGTCCTCATCTCGGCTCCGGCCACCGGTGCTGACGGCACGTTCGTCATGGGCGTGAACGAGGAGACGTACGACGCGGCCAACCACCACATCATCTCCAACGCCTCATGCACGACGAACGCGCTCGCCCCGCTCGCCAAGGTGTTCAACGACGCCTTCGGCATCGAGCGCGGCTTCATGATGACCGCGCACGCCTACACTGCCGACCAGAACCTTCAGGACGGCCCGCACGGCGACCTGCACCGCGCACGCGCTGCGGCGATCAACATCGTCCCCGCGTCCACCGGTGCGGCGAAGGCCATCGGCCTGGTCCTCCCGGAGCTGGAGGGCAAGCTGAGCGGCTCCTCCTACCGCGTTCCGGTTCCCACCGGCTCGATCGTCGACCTGACGCTCGTCACCGAGCGCACCGACATCACTGTCGATGAGATCAACGAGGCCTACCGCAAGGCGGCAGCCGACGGAAGCCTCGCCGGCTATCTGCAGTTCAACGCGGACCCGATCGTCTCCAGCGACATCCAGCACAACGCGCACTCGTCGGTCTTCGACTCGACGCTGACCAACGTCAGCGGCAACCTCGTGAAGGTCTCCAGCTGGTACGACAACGAGTGGGGCTACTCGAACCGCCTCGTCGACCTCACCGAGTACGTCGCAGAGCGTATCTGAGCTCGTCATGACTCTGCGCACCCTGGAATCGCTGGGTTCGCTCGAAGGCAAGCGCGTCATCGTCCGTTGTGACCTGAACGTCCCCCTGAAGGACGGCGTCATAACGGACGATGGGCGTGTGCGCGCTTCGCTGCCGACTCTGAATGCACTGATCAACGCCGGCGCACGTGTCATCGTGTGCTCGCACCTCGGCCGCCCCGACGGGGCACCCGACCCGCAGTACAGCCTCGCGCCCGTCGCACAGCGACTGTCTGAACTGCTCGGCAAGCCGGTCGCGTTCGCTCGCGACACCGTCGGCGAGTCGGCGAAGGAAGCAGTGGCGTCTCTCGAAGACGGCGGCGTCGTCGTGCTCGAGAACCTGCGTTTCAACGCGGGGGAGACCGCGAAGGATGACGCGGAGCGCAAGTCGTTCGCATCGGAACTCGCAGAGCTTGGCGATGCCCTGGTCTCCGACGGATTCGGCGTCGTGCACCGCAAGCAGGCGAGCGTGTACGAGCTCGCCGAGCTGCTGCCGTCCGCGGCAGGGCTGCTGATCGCGACCGAGCTCGACGTGCTCGACCGTCTCACCGAGAACCCCGAGCGGCCGTACACGGTCGTCCTCGGCGGTTCGAAGGTCAGCGACAAGCTCGGTGTGATCTCGCACCTTCTTCCGCGCGTGGATCGCATCCTCGTCGGCGGAGGGATGCTGTTCACCTTCCTGAAGGCGCAGGGGCACGCAGTCGGTGCCAGCCTGCTCGAGGAGGACCAGCTCGACACCGTGCGCGGTTACATCACCGAGGCCGCTGAGCGCGGCGTCGAGATAGTTCTGCCCTCCGACGTCGTCGTGGCGGAGTCGTTCTCGGCGGATGCTGCGCACGAGGTGACGGAGGCGGATGCCATCGAGCAGACCGCGTTCGGAGCATCCGGCATCGGACTCGACATCGGGCCGGCGACCGCGAAGGCGTTCGCCGACGCGATCCGCGATTCGAAGACCGTGTTCTGGAACGGCCCGATGGGCGTGTTCGAGTTCCCGGCGTTCGCCGCAGGAACCAAGGCCGTCGCGCAGGCGCTCTCCGAGGTCGACGGCCTCGGAGTCGTCGGTGGCGGTGACTCAGCGGCCGCCGTGCGTCAGCTCGGCTTCGCTGATGACCAGTTCGGTCACATCTCGACGGGCGGAGGCGCAAGCCTCGAGTTCCTCGAGGGCAAGAAGCTACCCGGCCTGGAGGTGCTCGGATGGGCATAACCCGTACCCCGCTGATCGCGGGCAACTGGAAGATGAATCTCGACCACCTGCAGGCGGTCGCGTTCGTGCAGAAGCTGCATTGGGCGCTCAAGGACGCCAAGCACGAGGACGGCTCTGTCGAGGTGGCGGTCTTCCCGCCGTTCACCGACATCCGCAGCGTGCAGACGCTGATCGACGCGGACAAGATCCCCTTCGCTCTCGGTGCGCAGGATGTCTCGGCGCACGATTCCGGTGCATACACCGGTGAGGTCTCGGGTGCGTTCCTCGCGAAGCTCGACGCCAAATACGTCATCATCGGCCACTCCGAGCGCCGTGAGTACCACGCAGAGTCGGACGACGTCGTGGCAGGCAAGGTGCAGGCGGCGCTCAAGCACGGCCTCGTACCGGTGATCTGCGTCGGCGAGACCGCAGAGGACCTGGAGAAGTTCGGCGCGAGCGCCGTGCCCGCTGGCCAGTTGGAGGCAGCGTTGAAGGGCGTTCCGGCATCCGCTGACATCGTCGTCGCCTATGAGCCCGTGTGGGCGATCGGTTCAGGCCAGGCGGCGACCCCGCAGCAGGCGCAGGATGTCTGCGCCGCGCTGCGCGGAGTCCTCGCGAAGTCGCTCGATGAGGACGCCGCTGCGCGCACCCGCATCCTCTACGGCGGATCGGTGAAGGCGGCGAACATCGCCAGCTTCATGCGTGAGCCCGACGTGGACGGCGCACTGGTCGGCGGGGCGAGTCTCGTCGTCGACGACTTCGCCGCGATCATCCGGTTCGAAAAGCACGTCGGAGTGTAAGTGGTGACGGGGCTGCGGCCCCGTCACTGCGTATACTTGACCCTTACGGGCAGACAACAGCCCCTTCGAAAGGCTCTTCTTCGTGGCAATTCTTGAGTTCGTCCTTCAGGTCCTGCTGGGCATCACCAGCGTCCTGCTGACACTCCTCATCCTTCTCCACAAGGGCCGCGGTGGCGGTCTGTCCGACATGTTCGGCGGTGGGATGACCTCTGCGGTCGGCTCGTCCGGTCTCGCGGAGCGAAACCTCAACCGTTTCACCATCGTCCTTGCGCTCGTGTGGTTCATCTCCATCGTCGCGCTCGGACTCATCACGAAGCTCGAGGTGATCTGACCATGGCCAGTGGAGGAAACGCGATCCGCGGAACCCGTGTGGGCTCAGGCCCCATGGGGGAGCAGGACCACGGCTACCACGCCGACCGTACCGCCGTGTCGTACTGGGATGCGCTCGGGAACGAGACGGTCCGCCACTTCGCTGCGGGGCTCCCTGAAGAGGAGATCCCCGAGACGATCGACCACCCGCAGTCCGGGCTTCCAGCCGGCCGCGACAAGGCGAACCCGCCGTCGCTTGCGAAGAACGAGCCGTACAAGACGCACCTCGCATATGTGAAGGAGCGTCGTACCGACGATGAGGCGACACAGCTTCTCGATGACGCTCTCACGCAGCTGCGTGAGCGTCGCGGGCAGGCGTGAACCAGCTTTTCCTCAACCCTTGACGAGACCGTCGCGACGCACCCGTCGCGGCGGTTTCGTCGTCCCGGCTGAATCAGCTCAGCGGCACCCGGTCGCCGTGTCGATCAGCGACTGCGGGGGAGGACCGTATGCGGAGGTACCGTTGGCGACGTCGGTGTAGCCCATACTGATGGCCCAGGCGGTCGCCCACGCCTCGATGTTCGCCTGATCCGAGTCGTCGTACATTTCGTCGCACTTGACGCTGATCGCATGACCGACCTCGTGCGCGACGAGCGCTTCGCTGCGCGCACCTGGCCAGTACGCGGCGACCGAGTTCGACAGTTCGATCGTCGCGTAGCCAGGATCGGCATACCACCAGGTGGCGTAGCCACCCATGCTGTCGGCGTAGCCGTAACCGTTCACGAGCTCGGACCAATCGAAGTCGAGCAGTACGCCTGGGGAGAGGGAACGTGCGAAGGCCTCGATCTGCAGGCGTGCTTCGTAGAGCGGTCCGCTCTTCTCAGCGAGCTCTGCCTGCTCAGATGTCAGCATCTGCGATGCGGCCGTCTCGAGATCGGTGTAGGCCGCAGCGGCGGTCTCATCGAAGGATCCCTTGCTCTGCTGCAGCCGCTCCGCAGCCGACCGCAGCGCGATGATGTCGAGGTTTCGGGCCGACACGTGTGCTGCCTCGAACCCCGAGGCAGCATCCGCGGCCGATGCGATCGCGGTGACACCTGCGTCTTCGAGCGTGCGTGCCGCTTCGTCGGCCGACTGGCTGGCGGTGTCAAAGTCATCGACGAGTTCGTCGGTCGCATCGCGGTCGGCGTTCAACTGAGTAGTCTCGCCGAAAAGTTCCCATGCCCAGGTCGGTTTCTCGTCGGCTGCTGGGAGTTGCTGCTCTCGGACCGCCGTTCCGTCCGCGACTGCTGTCTCCGCTTCGCCGACAGTTTTGATCAGCACTTCCTTCGAGGCGGCATCCATGAGGACGCTGGCGTCATGGCCCGCGATTCCGGATGCGACGGCGAGAGTGCCTTCGAGCGCAGCCAGTTCATCGTCGAGAAGGCGGACGCCGTCCTCGGCGTCATCGATCGCATCCTCGAAGCCGGTGAGGGCGTCGTCGTAACCGAGGTTCGCTCCGATCTGCACGGCAGCGCATCCGCCCGCCACCAACACGATGCCGAGAGCGCCCCAGATCACAGAGCTTCGCCTTCTGTGCGATCTCGGCGCGGGTGCCGGTACTGCAGCGACTGGTGCGCCGAAGGCTGTGCCGAGGGCGTGACCGCCTCGAGGAGGAACTGACGGTGCGGTCACGAATCCTCCTGAGGAGAAGTGGAGGGGCTGACGAGAATCGAACTCGCATCATCTGTTTGGAAGACAGAGGCTTTACCACTAAGCTACAGCCCCGGAATCCGACCCTCTGGAGGGCGCGGAAGCCGACCTGACAATCATAGCGGACGATGAGGCAGCTCCTGTCCGTTAGACTCGACGAGGCCGTTCCCGCGCGCGGGGTCACGGGGCGTAGCTCAGCTTGGTAGAGCGCCCGCTTTGGGAGCGGGAAGTCGCAGGTTCAAATCCTGTCGCCCCGACCACGGCCCTCCATACCTCACGACCGCATGATCACGCGGAAATCACAAGGAGAACACACAAGCATGGCGAACAGCACCGTTGAGAAGCTGACCCCGACCCGGGCCAAGCTCACCATCACGGTCACCCCGGACGAACTCAAGCCCAGCGTCGCGCACGCGTATGAGCACATCGCCCAGGACGTCCAGATCCCCGGTTTCCGCAAGGGCAAGGTCCCGGCTCCGATCATCGACCAGCGCATCGGCCGCGGCGCGGTCATCGAGCACGCCGTCAACGAGGGCCTCGACAAGTTCTTCCGCGAGGCTGCGAACGAGCAGAACCTTCGCGTCGTCGGTCGTCCCTCCGCTGACATCACCCAGTGGCCGAACGAGAAGGACTTCTCCGGCGATCTGATCGTCGAGGTCGAGGTCGACGTGCGTCCCGAGATCGAGGTTCCCTCGTTCGACGACATCACCCTGACGGTCGATGCCGTCGAGACCGATGAGGCCGCGCTCGATGCGGAACTCGACACGCTGCGTGCACGCTTCGGCACACTCATCCCCGTCGACCGCCCCGCCGCGAAGGGTGACTTCGTCGAGCTCGACCTGGTCGCTACGATCGACGGCGCCGAGATCGACCGCGCCGAGGGCGTGTCCTACGAGGTCGGCTCCGGTGAGATGCTCGAAGGCATCGACGACGCGATCGAGTCCCTCACCGCAGGCGAGGACACCACCTTCAACTCCAAGCTCGTGGGCGGCGACCACGCCGGCTCCGAGGCTGAGGTCTCCGTCTCCGTCAAGGCTGTCAAGGAGCGCGAGCTTCCCGAGGCCGACGACGACTTCGCTCAGATCGCGAGCGAATTCGACACGATCGCAGAGCTGCGTGCAAGCCTCGCTGAGCGCGTGAGCGAGCAGGCCGTCTTCGGCCAGGGTTCGGCTGCTCGCGACCAGCTCATCGAGACGCTGCTCGAGAAGATCGACATCCCCGTGCCGCCGAAGCTCATCGAAGACGAGGTGCACAACCACCTCGAGGGTGAGAACCGCCTCGAGGACGACGTGCACCGCGCAGAGGTCACCGAGGCGAGCGAGAAGCAGTTCCGCACGCAGGTGCTGCTCGACACGATCGCCGAGCAGGCCGATGTGCAGGTCTCGCAGGAGGAGCTCAGCCAGTACATCATCCAGTCCGCAGCGCAGTACGGCATGGCTCCCCAGGAGTTCGTCGAGGCTCTGCAGTCGTCGAACCAGCTCCCCGCCCTGGCCGGAGAGGTCGCCCGCAACAAGGCTCTCGCCGTCGCACTCGGCAAGGTGAAGGTCGTCGACTCCAACGGCAAAACCGTTGACCTGTCTGGCTTCGTCGCCGTCGACGACGAGGCCGAGTCCGTTGAGACCGAGGCTGCCGCCGAGGAGAAGCCCGCGAAGAAGGCTGCGGCGAAGAAGGCTTCGGCCAAGAAGGACGACGACGCTGAGAAGCCCGCCGCCAAGAAGCCGGCAGCCAAGAAGGCTCCGGCCAAGAAGGCTGCCGACAAGGCCGAGTGATCGCACCCCGATCGTGACGAAAGGACGGATGCTGCGGCATCCGTCCTTTCGCGTATGAGGAGACGACATGAAGAAGTGGGAAAACCGCATCGCTCGATGACCGCCTACGCTCGGGAGATCGGCGAGCGCGACACCTTGATATGCCGACGGCGAACACGGCCTGACCGCCGAGTGTGCGCCGGTAGATTCGAATCACCGAACACGGAAACAGGAGCTGAAATGGCTGAACCCCTAGTCGCGACGAGCGTCTTCGACAGACTGCTGAAGGATCGCATCATCTGGCTTGGATCCGAGGTGCGTGACGAGAACGCCAACGAGATCTGCGCGAAGATCCTTCTTCTTGCTGCAGAAGACTCGGACAAAGACATCTTCCTCTACATCAACTCACCCGGTGGCTCGATCACCGCGGGCATGGCCATCTACGACACGATGCAGTTCGTCCCGAACGACATCGTGACCGTCGGCATCGGCATGGCGGCGTCCATGGGACAGCTGCTGCTGACCGCCGGCACGAAGGGCAAGCGCTACATCACACCGAACGCGCGTGTGCTGCTGCACCAGCCGCACGGCGGCTTCGGCGGAACGTCCAGCGACATCCAGACGCAGGCGCAGCTGATCCTCTCGATGAAGAAGCGTCTCGCGGAGATCACGGCAGGCCAGACCGGCAAGACGGTCGAGCAGATCAACGCCGACGGTGACCGCGACCGCTGGTTCACCGCTGACGAGGCCCTCGAGTACGGCTTCGTCGACCACATCCGCGAATCGGCTGCCGACGTCATCGGTGGCGGCGGAACCGACCAGGACGCCAAGTAACGGATTCGAAAGGCCGCATATGTACACTCCCACTTTCCAATCCGCAGGCAACCTGCCTTCCAGCCGCTACGTGCTTCCGCAGTTCGAGGAGCGCACGGCATACGGCTTCAAGCGTCAGGACCCGTACAACAAGCTCTTCGAAGACCGTGTGATCTTCCTGGGCGTGCAGGTCGACGATGCGTCAGCAGATGACGTGATGGCGCAGCTCCTCGTCCTGGAGAGCCAGGATGCTGAGCGTGACATCACGATGTACATCAACTCGCCCGGTGGCTCGTTCACCGCGATGACGGCGATCTACGACACGATGCAGTATGTCGCGCCGCACATTCAGACCGTGGTACTCGGACAGGCAGCCTCGGCTGCGTCAGTACTGCTGGCTGCTGGTGCACCCGGCAAGCGCCTTGCGCTGCCCAACGCACGCATCCTCATCCACCAGCCCGCGATGGGCGAGGCTGGGCAGGGGCAGGCATCCGACATCGAGATCCAGGCTGCGGAGATCCTCCGCATGCGCACCTGGCTCGAAGAGACCATGGCCAAGCACACCGGCAAGCCGGTCGAGCAGGTCAACCGCGACATCGACCGCGACAACATCCTCTCCGCCGCCGAGGCACTCGAGTACGGCATCGTCGACCAGGTGCTCACCACGCGCAAGCGCATCTCCTCGTAACTCGGTTCCTCAAAGGGCTGCAGTCTTCGGACTGCAGCCCTTTGTCGTGTCCGGATGCGGTGGTTCACCCGTAGAGTGCGCTTCGTTCGGAGAAATGCGCTTGGCTCGGATGAAATCCGAGGTTTCGCTCCGAAGAACGAGCATTTCTCCGAAGCACGTGCACGGCGAGGACGCGATGGCGACAGCGAATGCGCGCCCACAGTTGCGATCTATGCGCATGTGAGCAGCGGCATGCGCGACCGTGTGCTCATGCGTAGACTCGGAAACGGAAGGGAGGATGCCGTGGACGAAGATCTGCTCACCGTGCGAGTCGCAGAGCTCTACTATGACGAGGCGAAGACGCAGGACGAGATCGGCGCCCTCCTCAAGATCTCACGCTGGAAGGTCGGGCGACTGCTCACCCAGGCGCGGGAGAAGGGCATCGTGCGGATCGAGATCGTGCATCCGCGTGCCCGCAAGCTCAATCTCGAACGTGAGATCACCGAGCGTTTCGGTCTCGCTGACGCGGTCGTGGTGCCGATGCCGGATGACGAGAGCACGACTCTCGATCGAGTCGCCCAGGCCGCAGCAGATCATCTGACGGCCCTTCGCCCGGTACCCCGCACCCTCGGCGTCAGCTGGGGCCGCACGCTCACCGCCGTCGCCGAAGCGCTGCCGGAGGGATGGGCGAGCGGCGTGACCGTCGTGCAGCTCAACGGCGGCGTCAGCGTCAATCGACGTTCTGGTGGGGCGGCGAGCCTCGCCATGACGATCGCTCAGCGCGCCGGCGGGCAGGCGACACTTCTGCCCAGCCCCGCGATCCTGGAACGCGTCGAGACGAAGCAGGCGATCGAGGCTGATCGGACTGTCTCGGCCATCTTGGAGCAGGCTGCCGAGGCGCAGGCCTATCTGTACTCTGCCGGCCCGGCCGACGCGTCATCCGCTCACGTCGAGAACGGCTACCTGACGCCCGCAGACGTCGAGGAACTCGCTCGTCGCGGCGCTGTCGGCGATGTGCTGGGACGCTACATCGACGCGGACGGCAACATCGTCGATTCGCAGCTCGATGCACGAACGGTCGGCGTCAGTCTTGAGCGCCTGCGATCGGCGAAGCAGGCGATCTTCGTCACCGCCGGTGCCCTGAAGCATGACATCGCGCGTACAGTCGTGACCAGCGGCCTGTGCAGCGTTCTGGTGACCGACGAGAACACAGCCCGAGCATTGTTGGAGGAACGATGACGACCAAAGAACTCACCCGCCGCACCGCGGTGGATGTGCTGGGCGGAGAGCCCGACGATGCCACGCTGCGTCGCTTCCTGCACGGACTCCCGGGAGTGGATGCGACCGGACTGGAGCAGCGCGCTTCAGGCCTCGGCACGCGTTCGATCAAGACGACGTCCAAGGCGTGGGCGATCGATAAGATCATCTCGCTGATCGACCTCACCACTCTCGAGGGCGCTGACACTCCCGGCAAGGTGCGTTCGCTCGTCGCCAAGGCGAAGACGCCGGATGCCGGTGACCAGACGACTCCGCTCGTCGCGGCCGTCTGCGTCTACGGCGACATGGTCGGATACGCCGTCGATGCGCTCGGCGCGCTGCATGGCGACCCTGACGACGGGAAGATCTCCGTCGCTGCAGTGGCGACGGCGTTCCCCAGCGGCCGCTCATCGCTCGCGATCAAGCTCGCGGACACCGCCGAGGCTGTCGCGGCCGGCGCCGACGAGATCGACATGGTGATCGACCGCGGAGCGTTCCTCTCGGGACGCTACGGGCTCGTGTTCGACCAGATCGCCGCTGTGAAGGAAGCGTGCCGCCGCGAGGACGGCAGCCATGCCTCACTCAAGGTCATCCTCGAGACCGGCGAGCTCAACACCTACGACAACATCAAGCGTGCGTCATGGCTCGGCATCCTCGCGGGCGGCGACTTCATCAAGACGTCCACCGGCAAGGTGCAGCCCGCGGCGACGCTGCCCACCACGCTGCTCATGCTCGAGACCGTGCGCGACTGGTACCGGGCGACCGGCGAGAAGATCGGCGTGAAGCCCGCCGGCGGCATCCGCACATCCAAGGACGCCATCAAGTACATCGTCACAGTCGCCGAGACCGCGGGGGAGGAGTGGCTCCAGCCGCACCTGTTCCGCTTCGGTGCGTCGAGCCTGCTCAACGACGTGCTGCTGCAGCGTCAGAAGATGACCACCGGCCACTACTCCGGCCCCGACTACGTCACGATCGACTGAGGATGCTTCGACCACTGAGCCTGTCGAAGTGTCAGCAACCAGTTGGACGCCGCTTCGCGGTGAAAGGATAAGGATAGATATGTCATTCCTGGAATATGCCCCGGCGCCCGAATCCAAGGCGATCCTGAACCTGCGTGACAGCTACGGCCTGTTCATCGACGGCGAGTTCGTCGACGGCTCCGGCAAGAGCTTCACGACGATCTCCCCGGCCGACGAATCGCACATCGCCGAGATCGCCGGCGCGTCCGACGAGGACATCGACCGTGCGGTCACCGCAGCGCGCCGTGCGTACGACAAGGTCTGGTCGAAGATGAGCGGCCGCGACCGCGGGAAGTACCTCTTCCGCATCGCACGTCTCGTGCAGGAGCGCGCCCGCGAGCTCGCCGTGGCCGAGAGCCTCGACAACGGCAAGCCCATCAAGGAGAGCCGCGACGTCGACGTGCCGCTCGTCGCATCCTGGTTCTTCTACTACGCCGGCTGGGCCGACAAGCTCGATCACGCCGGCCTCGGCGCGAACCCGCGTGCGCTCGGTGTGGCGGGTCAGATCATCCCCTGGAACTTCCCGCTGCTCATGCTGGCGTGGAAGATCGCACCGGCCCTCGCGGCCGGGAACACCGTGGTCCTCAAGCCCGCCGAGACGACGCCACTGACCGCGCTCATCTTCGCCGAGATCCTGCAGCAGGCCGACCTTCCCGCCGGCGTCGTCAACATCGTCACCGGTGCAGGCTCGACCGGTGCGACGCTCGTGCGTCACCCTGACGTCGACAAGGTCGCCTTCACAGGTTCGACCGGCGTCGGACGCGACATCGCGCGCGCGGTGGCAGGCACAGGCAAGAAGGTCACGCTCGAACTCGGCGGCAAGGCGGCGAACATCGTGTTCGACGACGCGCCCATCGATCAGGCCGTCGAGGGCATCGTCAACGGCATCTTCTTCAACCAGGGCCATGTGTGCTGCGCAGGCAGCCGTCTGCTCGTGCAGGAATCGATCCACGAGGAGGTCATCGACCGATTGAAGACGCGACTGTCGACCCTCCGTCTCGGCGACCCGCTCGACAAGAACACCGACATCGGCGCCATCAACTCCGCCGCCCAGCTGGCACGCATCCGCGAGCTCAGCGACATCGGCGAGGCGGAAGGCGCGGAACGCTGGACGGCGGACTGCGCCATCCCCGACAAGGGATTCTGGTTCGCTCCGACGATCTTCACGGGTGTCGAAGCGTCCCACCGCATCGCCCGCGACGAGGTCTTCGGACCGGTGCTGTCGGTGCTGACGTTCCGCACGCCCGCCGAGGCCATCGCCAAGGCCAACAACACGCCGTACGGCCTTTCGGCCGGCATCTGGACCGACAAGGGATCGCGCATCCTCGCCGTCGCCGACCAGCTGCGCGCCGGTGTCGTGTGGGCGAACACCTTCAACAGGTTCGACCCCGCCAGCCCGTTCGGCGGGTACAAGGAATCCGGATACGGCCGCGAGGGCGGCCGACATGGTCTCACCGCATACCTGAAGGGGGCTTCGGCATGAGCAAGCGACTGACTGTTCCGAAGACTTACAAGCTCGCCATCGGCGGAAAGTTCCCGCGCAGCGAGTCGGGACGCACCTACGAGGTGCTCTCGGCGAAGGGCGCGTTCCTGGCGAACGCATCCAAGGGCTCCCGCAAGGATGCTCGGGATGCCGTGGTCGCCGCTCGTGCAGCCGTGAAGGGGTGGTCGGGGGCGACGGCGTACAACCGCGGTCAGGTGCTCTACCGGGTCGCCGAGGTTCTCGAGGGGCGTCGTGCCCAGTTCGTCGACGAGATCGTCGCCCAGGAGGGCGTCTCTGCCACCGTTGCCGGTGCGCAGGTCGATGAGGCCGTGGATCTGTGGGTCTGGTACGCGGGTTGGTGCGACAAGTACGCGCAGGTCGCAGGAAACGCGAACCCGGTCTCCGGCCCGTACTTCAACATCTCGGTGCCGGAGCCGACCGGTGTCGTGGCGATCATCGCGCCGCAGAACTCCGCGTTGTTGGGCCTTGTCTCCGTGATCGCTCCCGCATTGGTTGCCGGCAACACCGTCGTCGTGATCGCGAGCGAACAGCATCCGCTCTCGTCGATCAGCTTCGCCGAGGTGCTCGCGACGAGCGATGTGCCAGGGGGAGTCGTGAACGTGCTCACCGGTTCTCCGGCGGAGATCGCGCCGTGGCTGGCCTCGCACGCGGACGTCAACGCACTCGATCTTGCCGGTGCAGACGCGCTCGAATGGGTCGACCTGCAGATCGCCGCGGCCGACACGCTCAAGCGCGTGCTCACTCCCGGTGAGGTGACGGCTTCGCCGGAGCGGATCGCGGCCTTCACCGAGACGAAGACGGTGTGGCACCCGAAGAGCATGATCTAGTACGAGTCATTTTTTGCGTCTTTCCGCCGACGGAGAGCTCGGCTTTCGTTGCGTCCACGCACGTCAGCAGATTGCGTCTAGACCTTGTGGGGTCTACACTTGGTCATGTGGGATGTCGAGCTCGGGCTGATCGAGGAGTGGCTGGAGTCTCTCGATGAGGACTCATATGAGCAGGTGATGGCCGCGATTGAGTTGCCGACCTGGTTCGTCGGGAAAATCTGAGCTGCGGGTGCTGTTCGCCTTCGACCCCAAGAGGCGAGGGATGCTACTGGTGGCGGGTGACAAGGCCGGCAACTGGAAGAGCTGGTACAAGAAAAACATCCCGGTGGCGGACGAGCTGTTCGACGCTCACATTCGCCAACTGAAGAAGACCAAAGGAAAGTGATTGCGATGGCTCTGACACGTGAGCAGATGTTGGCGAAACGCGGCGTCAACCGTGAGCGTGTCGACGCCCACAAGGAGCGGATGCTCAGCGAGGTCCGGGCATATCAACTACGCGAGTTGCGCGAGGCGCTTGGGCTGACGCAGGAGGACCTCGCCGAGCGTATCGGCGTCGGCCAACGTCAGGTCTCGAAGATAGAGCGCGGCGACCTCGACAACGCGAAGGTCGGGACTGTTCGAAAGTACCTAGAGGCTGTCGGTGGTCAACTCGTCGTCGAGTACGTCTCGGGCGACCAGCGCCTTCAGGTGACATAAAGGATTGGCCCGCCGGACCACTCGCTCTCGTGGCTCGCTTGCGGCGAATGTCTATCCGTCGGCTAACCGAGCACGATATGCGGCTTAGAGCATGATCTGAGCCGGACCGCGCCAATGCGGCCCAGTGTCTGAGGGAGAGGTTAGGCTCGAAGGAGTTTCTCAGTCTCCCCAAGGAGGACGCGCATGGCCCGAATCGGTGAAAGCGCTGACCTGTTCAAGTGCTCATTCTGCGGAAAGAGCCAGAAGCAGGTGCAGCAGCTGATCGCTGGCCCCGGTGTGTACATCTGCGACGAATGCGTCGAGCTGTGCAACGAGATCATCGAAGAGCGCATGGCGGAATCGTCCGCCGACGGCGTCGCCGATTTCGATCTGCCCAAGCCTCGTGAGATCTTCTCGTTCCTCGAGGAGTACGTGGTCGGTCAGGAGCCGGCGAAGCGGTCCCTGGCCGTCGCGGTGTACAACCACTACAAGCGCGTCCGCGCGCACGGCACGCTGCAGCTCGCAGAGCAGAAGGCCGACGAGGTCGAGATCGCCAAGAGCAACATCCTGCTCATCGGTCCGACCGGCTGCGGCAAGACGTACCTCGCACAGACGCTGGCGAAGCGATTGAACGTGCCCTTCGCTGTGGCCGATGCTACGGCGCTCACCGAGGCCGGCTACGTCGGTGAAGATGTCGAGAACATTCTCCTCAAACTCATCCAGGCTGCCGACTACGACGTGAAGCGCGCCGAGCAGGGCATCATCTACATCGACGAGATCGACAAGATCGCCCGCAAGGCCGAGAATCCTTCGATCACGCGCGATGTGTCGGGCGAAGGCGTGCAGCAGGCGCTGCTGAAGATCATCGAAGGCACGGTCGCTTCGGTGCCGCCGCAGGGCGGACGCAAGCATCCGCACCAGGAGTTTCTGCAGATCGACACGACCAACGTGTTGTTCATCGTCGCGGGTGCCTTCGCGGGCCTGGAAGACATCGTCTCGTCGCGTGTCGGCAAGCACGGTGTCGGCTTCGGCGCACCGCTGCACGACAAGACGAAGGACCTCGACCTGTTCAGTGAGGTGCTCCCGGAAGACCTGCACAAGTTCGGTCTCATCCCGGAGTTCATCGGGCGACTGCCGATCGTGGCGTCGGTGTCGCCGCTCGATCAGAGCGCGTTGTTCGAGATCCTCACCGGACCTCGCAATGCCTTGGTCAAGCAGTACCAGCGCATGTTCGAGATCGACGGCGTGGAACTCGAGTTCGAGGAAGACGCGCTCCGGTCGATCGCCGACCTTGCGGTGGAGCGAAAGACGGGTGCGCGAGGGCTCCGTGCGATTCTCGAAGATGTGCTCGGACCGATCATGTTCGAGATTCCGTCGGCCGAAGACGTGAAGAAGGTCGTGGTCACGCGTGCCGCCGTCGATGACGGTGCACCGCCGACCATCGTGATGGAGCGCAAGCGCAAGAGCGCGTGAGTGCTGCGGGGCGCAGCCCCGAGCCGTGGAAGACGACATCCAGCCGGATGATCGTCGCAGACCGTTGGATCCGTCTGCGTGCAGACGAATGCGTGGATGCTGCGGGGCGCACGATCTCGCCGTTCTACGTGCTCGAGCCGAGCGAATGGATCTCGCTGCTCGCAGTCGATGTCGACGGCAACGCGATCGTCGTGGAGGAGTACCGCCACGGTGCGGGGATCATCGCGCTGGGCACGATCGGCGGTGCTGTCGAAACCGGCGAGGAGCCGCAAGATGCTGCGACGAGGGAACTCCTCGAGGAGACCGGGTATGCCGCTGCGGAGGTCATTGATCTCGGCGCGACCTGGGCGAACTTCGGCAATCACACGAACCGCGTCCACCACTTCCTCGCGGTCGGTTGCACGCGCGTGGCAGGTCAATCGCTCGACGAAGGTGAGCTGATCACCGTTCGCGTCCTTCCGATGGCCGGGCTGGGGGAGCGCCTGCCGCAGAGCTATCACCAGCTGACCTGGTACAAGGCATTGCCGCACCTCTGACGTCGATGTCCGAGGGGCGTTCTATGGTGAGCGCATGCGAAGCTTTCGAGTCTCCGTTCCCGACGACGTCATCGCCGATCTGCGAGAGCGACTCTCACGTTCACGGTTGCTGCCCGACTCGCCGCGCCGCCCCGAGACGGGCATGAATGCGGCATACCTTCGTGACCTGGTCGATTCGTGGCGCGCGTTCGACTGGCGAGCGCGCGCGGAGTGGCCGGGATTCGCGTTCTCGGCCGCATACGACGGCACCATGACAGAGACCGTCATGGCCCGGTTGATGCATTCGCTGATGACCGAAGAGCTCGGCTATGAGCGGTATCTCACGTACGGCGAAGACATCTCTGCGAACGTGAGCGATCTGATCGCGGCGACGTACCCCGATCACGTGCACGGCATCCTCGCCACGCATGCCCACTTCGGCACCGACGAGGAGCGTGCCGGCGTGGAAGACCCGGCGGCTCGCGCGTTCTTCGATCGGCTCTCGGCGAGCGGCGGGCCGGACGGTGCGTACGGCCATATCCAGGGAACCCGTCCCGACACTCTCGCCGCTGGGTTGAACGACTCTCCGGCCGGATTGCTGGCGTGGCTTGTGGAGAAGCTTGTGGAGAAGCTCGTGGAGAAGCTCGTGGAGTGGAGGGATACGCCGACGGGACAGCCCGAGATGCTCGAGCGAAGAATCTCTCGTGACCGCATCCTCACCGAGGCGATGATCTATTGGTCGACGCAGAGCATCGCCACGTCGTTCCGGCGCTACTTCGACTCCGAAGATGACGAGCGGATACCGCCCGTCGAGGTGCCGGCCGCGGTGGCGATCCAGCGGCATGAACACGACTACCCCGAGAGCGTCGCACGGAGCTTCTACCGCGACCTGCGCTCGTTCGATCGGATGCCGGAGGGCGGACATTTCGCCGTTGCAGAGGTGCCGCAGGCCATCGCCACGCGCATGCGCGACTTCGCGCGTGAACTCGGGCTGCTGTCCGCATGACCAACGAAGCGCTCCGGCTCTCACCCACCGAGACCGCGGCGCTTCAGCAGCGGGGTGATCTCGGCGTCGCGGCCGCGGAAGTCGCGGTAGGCCTCCAGTGGATCCTTCGAGCCGCCGACGCCCAGCAGCCGTGCCCGGAATCGGTCGCCGTTCTCGCGCGTCAGGCCGCCGTTCTCGCGGAACCACTCCACAGTGTCGGCGTCGAGCACCTCACTCCAGATGTACGAGTAGTACCCGGCACTGTAGCCGCCCGAGAACACGTGCGCGAAGTACGTGGACGAGTACCGCGTCGGCACCGCGGGGTTGTCGAGACCGATCTCCGCGAGAGCCGCGGCCTCGAAGGCGGCGACATCGGTCACGGCATCCGAAGCTTCCACCCGATGCCAGGCCTGATCCAGCCACGCGGCCGCGAGATACTCGCTCGTGTCGTGCCCCTGATTGAAGGACTCGGTCGCGCGCAGACGCTCGACCACGCCTGCATCCAGAGCCTCGCCCGTCTCATGGTGACGGGCATAGTTGTCGAGCACATCGGCCCAGAGGATCCACATCTCGTTGACCTGGCTGGGGAACTCGACGAAGTCGCGGAACACGTTGGTGCCGGCGAAATGCGGGTAGTCGACTGTGGCGAACAGTCCGTGCAGCGCGTGCCCGAACTCATGGAACAACGTCGTGACCTCGTCCAGTGTCAGCAGCGTCGGCTGGCCATCACCCGGCTGCGCCACGTTGAGGTTGTTCACGACGACCGGTGCTGTGCCGCGTAGTGCGGACTGGCTGACGATCGGGTTCATCCACGCACCGCCCCGCTTGGAGTCGCGCGTGTACAGGTCGAGCACGTACAGGCCGAGCGCACCGCCACCGGCGTTGTGCACCTCGAAGACACGGGCGCCGGGGTGGTAGGCGGCCAGATCGGCGCGCTCGGTGAACGTCACGCCGTACAGTTGCGTTGCCGCGTAGAAGACGCCGTCCTGCAGCACGCGCTCCGCTTCGAACCAGGGGCGAAGCGCAGCCGTGTCGATGGCGTACTTCGCGGTGCGCACCTTCTCGGTGTAGAACGCCCAGTCGTGTGCTTCCAGCGCGAACGGCTCCTTCTCGGTCTCGTCGATGATCGCCTGGAGCGCCTCCTGTTCTGCACGGGCGTTGGATGCTGCCGCCGGAGCGAGCCGGTGAAGTAGATCGGACACGGCCTCCGGCGTGCCGGCGGTCTCGTCGGCTGTCACGTATGCGGCGTGCGACGGGTAGCCGAGCAGCGCGGCGCGCTCCGCACGCAGGGTGACGATCTGCGTCAGCACGGCGCGGTTGTCCTTCGCGTTGCCGCGCATCCCACGGGAGCGGGACGCCTTCATGATCAGACGACGGCTCTCGCGGTTCGTCAGCGAAGCGAGATACGGATGCCCTGTGAACAGGGGCAGCGAGATGAGAAAGCCCTCGTGACCGCGTTCGCTCGCCGCCCGTGCGGACGCCGAGAGCTCGCCGTCGGTGAGTCCGTCCAGCTCTTCGGCGTTCTCGAACAGCACGGCGAGCTCATTGGTGTCGGCGAGCAGATTCTTCTCGAACGTCGTGGTCAGAGTCGACAGCTGTTGGTTGAGCGCGGTGAGCCGCGATTTCGCATCGTCGTCGAGGGCGGCTCCGGCATGCGTCATCTCACGGAAGTGCCGCTGAACCAGGTACCGACTCTCGTCGTCGAGCTCCAGGTTGTCGAGCTGCTCGTGCAGGGTCTTGACTCTCCAGTACAACTGCGCGTCGAGGCGTATGGCGTCCTCGTGCGCGGCCATCAACGGAGCGAGTTCCTCGTCGATCGCCTGGATCTCATCCGTGGCATCGGCCGAGCTCACCGTGTAGAAGGCGTGCGCGACGTGATCCAGGGCAGCGCCGGACCGCTCGAGCGGCACCATCGTGTTGTCGAACGTCGGCATCGCCCGCACCATCGTGATGCGCCGGATCTCGGCGAGATGCTCGTCGAACGCCGCGCGGAAAGCCGGCAGGTAGTGCTCGGGCCGGATCGCGGCGTAGTCGGGGAGCGCGTAGGGGAGAGCGGATGGCGTCAGGAGCGGGTTCGCGGCATCGGTCATCTCACGAGCCTATGGCCAACGCAAAAAGTAGCCGCCACACAGGCTATTCCGGTATCGCGGGGCGCATCCACGATCGAGCGCGCGTCAATACGCCTTGCTACGGACCACCTGCTCGCACAGTTGGGTGCACGGCGGTGCTGGGCGACTTCGACTCGCTGCGCTCGCTCAGTCCGTTTCGTCTCGCTTCGCTCGCTCAACGACCCGCGGGGTGCTTGCTCGGTCCGTTTCGTCTCGCTGCGCTCGCTCAACGACCCGCGGGGTGCTTGCTCAGTCCGTTTCGTCTCGCTGTGCTTGCTCGGTCCGTTTCGTCTCGGGGTGCTCGCTCAACGACCCGCGGGGAGTATCCGCGGGAGCAGAACCAGCGCGGGACGTTGAGCGGAGGCAGGCTCAGTCCTGGAAGGGGCGGGCGATGACCTCACCGGATGCTGCGAGAAGCACTTCCCATCCGGCATCCAGCTCGGCGATCGGCCGGCCCTCCAGCCACGTGAGGGTCCACATGCCGGTGATGCCCTGCGCCTCGACCTCGGCGATGGCGGGCCGCAGCGCGGCGGGAACGGATGCCGGGACAGCCGAACCCGTCGCCCAACGCGTGCCGAGCTGCATCAGCTCGCCTCCACGGGAGCCAGCTCGATCTCGGTGACGGCGAGCTCGTCGCCGACCGCGAACTCCAGCACGGCGATGCGGCCGACCGCACGAAGATCGTCGGCAGCGGCACGCACGGCCTCGAGCGTCTCGGCAGGAGCGACGATCACTGCGCGCGACACCGGCGTCTTCTGCGAGGCCTTCGCCTCGGTCTTGGCCCGGCGGATGCCGATCAGTGCCGCACTCGCGGCAGACAGCACGTCAGGGTCGCCTTCGGCGTCCAGCGGCTCCGGCCAGGATGCGGTGTGGATCGAGCCCTCTTCGAACCAGCTCCACGACTCCTCGGTGGCGAACGACACCACCGGAGCGAGCAGACGGAGCAGTGTCGACAGCGCCATCCGCAGCGCGAGCGCCGCCGAAGGCTGGCCGACGTCGGTCTGGTCGTATGCGCGTTCCTTGACGAGCTCGAGGTAGTCGTCGCAGAACGCCCAGAAGAACGACTCGGTGATCTCCAGCGCGCGAGCGTGGTCGAACGCGTCGAATGCCTTGGTCGTCTCGCGGACGACCTCGTCGAGGGCCGCGAGCATCGAGGCATCCAGAGCATTCGTGATCTCGGCTCCGGAAGGCACCGGGAACGACAGCACGAACTTCGCGGCGTTGAGCACCTTGATCGCCAGGCGGCGGCCGATCTTCATCTGCGTCGGGTTCTGCGGGTCGAACGCGGCGTCCACTCCGAGGCGGCTGGAAGCCGCCCAGTAGCGCACAGCATCCGAACCGTGCTTCTCGAGGATGTCGGCGGGCGTCACGACGTTGCCCTTCGACTTCGACATCTTCTTGCGATCGGGGTCGACGATGAAACCGGAGATCGACGCGTGCTTCCACGGCGAACGGCCGTCTTCGAGCGTCGAGCGGAGCATGGTCGAGAACAGCCAGGTGCGGATGATGTCCTGTGCCTGGGGACGCACGTCGAACGGGGCGACGAGGTTCCACAGCTCCTCATCGCGCTGCCAGCCGCCGGCCAGCTGCGGGGTCAGCGACGAGGTGGCCCAGGTGTCGAGGATGTCGGTCTCGGCCTCGAAGCCGCCTGCGACGCCACGCTGGTCCTCGGTGTAACCGGTGGGGAGATCGCTGGTCGGATCGATCGGCAGCTGCTCTGGCGACGCCATCAGCACGCGGTCATAGTCGCGATCGCCGTTCTCATCCAGGCCGTACCAGACCGGCAGCGGCACGCCGAAGAAGCGCTGACGCGAGACGAGCCAGTCGCCGGTCAGACCGCCGACCCAGTTCTCGTAGCGCACGCGCATGAAGTCGGGGTGCCACTGCAGCTGCTTGCCGTGCGCGATGAGCTGATCGCGCAGCGCCTCGTCGCGGGCGCCGTTGCGGACATACCACTGGCGCGTCGAGACGATCTCGAGCGGGCGGTCGCCCTTCTCGAAGAACTTCACTGCGTGGTTGAAGGGCGCCGACACCTCGAGCAGCTCGCCCGACTCCTCGAGCAGCTCGACGACGCGCTTCTTGGCGCTGAAGACGGTCTTGCCTGCGAGTTCCGCGTAGGCAGCGGTGCCGGCATCCGAGGCGATCGCCTCAGGGGCATCTGCGATCACGCGGCCGTCGAGACCCAGGATCGTGCGGATCGGCAGGTCGAGCTCACGCCACCAGATCATGTCGGTGACATCGCCGAACGTGCACACCATCGCGATGCCGGAGCCCTTGTCCTGCTGGGCGAGGTGGTGCGCCAGCACTGGTACCTCGACGTCGAACAGCGGCGTGCGCACGGTCTGGCCGAAGTAGGGCTGGTAGCGCTCATCGTCGGGGTGCGCCACGAGAGCCACACAGGCCGCGAGCAATTCGGGCCGCGTGGTCTCGATGTGGATGTCGCCGGAGCCGTCGGTCTTGTGGAACGCGATGCGATGGTACGAGGCCTGCTGGTCGCGATCCTCGAGCTCGGCCTGCGCGATCGCCGAGCGGAAGTCGACGTCCCACAGCGTCGGCGCGAGAGCCTGGTACGCCTCGCCGCGCTCGTGGTTGCGGATGAACCCGAGCTGGCTCTGCCGGATCGTCTCGTCGGAGATCGTGCGGTAGGTCTGAGTCCAGTCGACGCTGAGACCCATCTGGCGGAAGACGTCTTCGAACTGCTTCTCGTCCTCGACGGTGAGGCGTTCGCACAGCTCGATGAAGTTGCGCCGGCTGATGGGCTGCTGGTCGGCGGCCTTCAGGCTCTTCGCATTGCCCTCGAACGGAGGAACGAAGTCGGCGTCGTAGGGGAGTGTCGGGTCGACGCGCACGCCGTAGAAGTTCTGCACGCGGCGTTCGGTCGGCAGGCCGTTGTCGTCCCAGCCGATCGGGTAGAAGACGCTCTTGCCGCGCATGCGCTCATAGCGCGCCTTGACGTCAGTGTGCGTGTACGAGAACACGTGACCGATGTGCAGAGATCCGGATGCCGTCGGCGGGGGCGTGTCGATCGAGTAGACGCCCTCACGGCCGAGCTCGGCGGCGCGGACGCGGTCGAACAGGTAGGTGCCCTGCTCGGACCAGACACCATCCCACTTCGCTTCGAGACCTTCGAGGACGGGCTTGTCGGGGATCTGGTTCTGGGCGGGTGCCGACATGGAGGTCTCCTTGCGCGATGTATGCGGCACTGTGTGAGCGTGCCTGAGTGTGGGTTGTGACAACCAGTCTACCGAAGGCGGTCGAGGTCGGACGTCGACGTAGATCGACCCAGTCCAACAAACCCCCGCTAGAATCGAGAGACCCCCCTTCACTCTTCCTGAGGATTCGCATGCCCACTCCGCTCGTGCGCCGCATTCTGCCCATCACCGCGATCGCGACTGCCGCTGCTCTGGCGCTCAGCGCCTGCGCCGGCCCCGGAGGGTCATCAGACGGCGATGGCGGTGGAGAAGTGGTCTGGGCCATCGAAGGCGCGAACCTCTCGGCCGGTCACATGGATCCGCAGACCAGCCAGCTCGACGTGTCGAGCATGGTTCAGCGCGTCGTCCTCGACTCGCTGGTGTTCCAGGAATCGGATGGATCGTTCTCGCCGTGGTTGGCCACCGACTGGACGGTGTCTGACGACAGCACGACGTACACGTTCGATCTGCGCGATGACGTCACCTTCCACGACGGCGAGTCGTTCGATGCAGGAGCGGTGAAGGCGAACTTCGACCGCATCGCAGACCCGGAGACGGCATCCGCCCAGGCCGCCAGCATGCTCGGCGGCGACTTCTACGCCGGCACAGAGGTGATCGACGAGTACACGGTCGAGGTCAGCTTCAGCCAGCCGTACGCGCCGTTCCTGCAGGCGGCCAGCACTCCGCTGCTCGGCTTCTACTCACCGGCCGTGCTGGAGAGCTCGGCCGATCAGCTCAAGGCCGGCGGACCCGACGTCACGGTGGGCACCGGCCCGTTCGAGCTCACCGAGTACACGCCCGACCAGGAGATCGTCTACACCCGCAACCCCGACTATGCATGGGGCCCCGATGGCGCAGAAGCTGCGCAGTTCGAGACGCTGAGGGTCGAGATCCTGCCGGAGGCCTCGGTGCGCGCGGGTGTGGTGGAGAGTGGAGAGGCCGACCTCGCCAGCAACATCCCGCCGAACCTCGCGGTAGAGCTGCCCGACACGCTCACGGTCGACGCCAACGAGTACCCCGGTCTTCCGTACTCGCTGTACCTGAACGAGAAGTACGGCGTCTTCGCCGATGAGAGGGTGCGACAGGCGTTCGCCAGCGGCGTCGACGTCGACGCCGCGGTCGAGGAGATCTTCTTCGGCCAGTTCCCGCGCGCCTGGAGCATCCTCGGCTCGACGACCCCGGGATACGACGCCTCGCTCGAGGGTGGCCGGCCGTTCGATCAGGATGCGGCGAACAGCCTGCTGGATGAGGCCGGATGGACCGAACGCGACACCGACGGCATCCGCATGAAGGACGGCAAGCGGCTCTCGGTGCGTTGGATCGCCTACACGCCGGTGTCCGACGACAACGCGGCTCTGGCCAATGCCATCCAGTCCGATCTCGCCGACATCGGGTTCGAGGTCGTGCGCGAGGTGCTTGAACCGGGCGCCTACAACGAACAGTACGGTCCCAAGACCTTCGACCTCACCGACTGGGGCTTCTCGGGCGTCGACGGCGATCTGCTGCGCAGCCACCTGCACACCGACGGTTTCCAGAACGCCTCGCAGGTCACCGATCCGGAGATCGATGCACTGCTCGAAGAGGGCATCGCGACCAGCGACGTCGACGCGCGGGCCACGATCTACCAGCAGCTGCAGCAGTGGAATGCTGAGTACACTGCGATCGTGCCGCTCTACAGCCCGTCGCTCATCACTGCGGTGAACGACACCGTCTCGGGTCTCGAGTACGACCTGTACGGCCGGCCGCTGTTCTATGAGGTCACGGTCCGCTGATCCGGTCGTGAAGCCTGTTCTCATCCGGATTGCGGGGCTCGCAGCATCCGTCGTCATCGTCCTGTGGGGCGCGGCGACGCTCGCGTTCCTCGCATTCAGGGTGATCCCCGGCGATCCGGTCTCGGTGATGCTCGGGCCGCAGGCCCAGGTGAGCGAAGCGGTCAAGGACGGCATCCGGGCTGATCTGGGGCTGGACCGCCCGCCGCTGGAGCAGTACTTCTCGTACCTCTGGCAGTTGCTGCAGGGGAACCTGGGGGAGTCGTATCAGCTGCGGCTGCCGGTGACCGAGGTGATCGGGCGGCAGCTCGGCGCCACCGTGCAGTTGACGTCGCTCGCTCTCGTGATCGCGGTGGTGCTCGCGCTCGCCGTGGCGCTGTTCGCCCGCGGGCGGGTGTCGCGTGGGATCGTCGCAGGCGTCGAACTGGTCGTGCTGTCTTCGCCGGTGTTCTGGATCGGCATCCTGCTGCTCAGCGTGTTCGCGTTCGGCCTTGGTTGGTTCCCGGTTTCCGGTACCCGCAACCCCGCCACGATCGTCCTGCCGGCGATCACCCTGGCGCTGCCGGTCGCAGCGCTGCTCGGCCAGGTGCTGCGCGACGGCATCGAAGCGGCAGAGCGCCAGCCGTGGGCGACCACCGTTCGGGCGCGCGGCGCTGGGCAGGTGCGGCTCACCGCGCATCACACGCTGCGCCATGGTGCCGCTGGTGCTCTCACCCTCGCCGCCTATCTGGTCGGGTCGCTGCTCGGCGGCGCTGTGCTCGTGGAGACGGTGTTCGCCAGGCCAGGACTCGGACGCGTGACGCTGTCGGCGATCACCGACCGTGACCTCCCGGTGATCACCGGGGTCATCCTGTTCAGCGCCCTGGTGTTCGTGGTCGTGAATCTCATCGTCGAATTGCTATACCCAGTGCTTGACCCTCGGCTGCGCCGCATCGACGTCCGGCGCGTGCGGGAGGTAGGTGCGTGAGTGCGTCTGCTCGTCCGGATATCGCGCGGCGCATGGGCGTCTCGCGGCCGGCGAATGCGTCGCGGCGGGTGCTTCTGTGGGCGGCGCTGGCCGTGCTTGCCGTCGTGGCGGTCATGGCCGTGTTTCCGTCGCTGATAGCGACTCACGACCCGCTGCGCACTGATGTGCGAGCGGCGCTCGAGGCGCCCAGCCCGGCGCATCTGTTCGGCACGGATCAGAGCGGACGCGACGTCTTCTCCCGCGTCGTGTACGGTGCGGGTCGCTCGGTGGGCATCGGGCTGCTCGCCACAGGACTCGCGCTCGTTATCGGGCTCGTCGTCGGCGCGCTCTCGGGTGTCGCCCCGCGCGCGGTGGATGCCACGGCGATGCGCATCACGGACGTGCTGCTCGCCTTCCCGGAGTTCCTCGTCGCGCTCGTGGTCGTCGCGATCCTCGGACCCGGACCGACGAACGTCGCGATCGCCGTCACGATCGCCGCGGTACCCGTGTACGTACGACTCGCGCGGGTGCAGACTCGATCTCTCGCGCTCGCTGAGCATGTGGAGGCCGCTCGCATACTCGGGGTGCCCCGGATGCGGGCGTTCGTCCGTCACGTGGTTCCCGGTGTGCTCGGCTCGCTCAGCGTGCTCGCGACGATCGGGATCGGCTCCAGCATCCTCGCGGCAGCCGGCCTCAGCTTCCTCGGACTCGGACCGATCGAACCATCGCCCGAGTGGGGTCTCATGCTCTCCGGCGGGCGCAACGTGCTCGGTACTGCCTGGTGGATCGCCGTGTTCCCCGGGGTGGCGATCACGCTGACCGTGGTGTCCGCGACCATCGTCGGCCGTGGTCTGCGGGCTCGCGCAGAGGGGAGAGGGTGATGAGTGCGCTCGCCGTGCAGAACCTTTCGGTGGCCATGCGGGGGACGATGCTCGTCGACGGCGTCTCGTTCGAGGTCGCCTCGGGGGAGTGCCTGGCCATCGTCGGGGAGTCCGGTGCAGGGAAGACGCTCACGGCATCCGCTCTTCTCGGGCTGACGCCGGATGCCGCACGTGTCACCGCGGATGTGCTGAGCGTCGACGGCGTCGACGCCCGGGGCTTCTCGGAGACCGATTGGCGTGAGCTGCGGGGTGACAAGGTCGGCTTGGTCTCGCAGGATGCCCTGGTGTCGCTCGACCCGCTGCGGCGCGTCGGCGCCGAGGTGGCCGAGCCTCTTGCGATCCACACGCGGCTCTCCCGAAGCGAGCGACGCGATCGTGTGATCGAGCTGCTCGAGGCGGTGTCGATGACGGATGCCGCGCGCCGCGCGGGCCAATACCCGCACGAGCTCTCCGGCGGGCTCCGGCAACGTGCCCTGATCGCCTCGGCGCTCGCCGGTCAGCCCGCCGTACTCGTCGCGGATGAACCGACCACGGCGCTCGATGCCACTGTGCAGGCGAGGGTGCTCGCTCTGCTGCGTTCGATCGCGGATGCCGGCACCGCCGTGGTGTTCATCAGCCACGACATCGCGGCGGTACGCAGGGTCGCGGACCGGGTGATGGTGATGAGGGCGGGCAGGGTCATCGAACAGGGAGCGGTCGCCGACGTCTTCGCAGCGCCGCAGGAGGAGTACACCCGTGCATTGATCGCGGCCACGACGCATGAGCCGCGTTCTGATCGGTTCGGACTCGGGGATGCCGTGCTCACCGCCGTCGAGGTGTCCAAGACGTTCTCTGGGGTTCCCGCCGTCGATGACGCGTCGTTCACCCTGCTGCAGGGACAGACACTGGGGATCGTGGGGGAGTCCGGTTCGGGCAAGACGACGCTCGCGCGGATGATCGTGGGTGTGGAGCGACCGGACTCGGGGGAGCTGCGTTGGAGCGGTGGCACGCACCGGGTGCAGCTCGTGCATCAGAATCCGCTCGGTGCGTTCGATCCGCGTTGGACGATCGGGCGGTCGCTGCGCGAGGCGCTCGAGGCGGGTGGCGTGCCACGCTCGGTGCGGGCTGCGCGCGTGGCGGCGCTGATGGCGGAGGTGGGTCTCGAACCGGCGCTGGCTCGACGCCGCCCCGCCGAGCTGTCGGGCGGTCAGCGGCAGCGCGCGGCGATCGCTCGGGCGCTCGCCGCAGACCCCGACGTGCTGGTGCTCGACGAGCCGGTCTCGGCGCTTGACCCGTCAGTACGCGAGAAGGTGCTGCAGCTGCTCGGGCGCCTGCAGCACGATCGCGAGCTGACCATGATCTTCATCTCGCACGACCTCGATGTCGTCGCCGCGGTGTCAGACGACGTGCTGGTGATGCAGGACGGAGTGGTCGTGGAACAGGGCCCTGTCGCCGCGGTGTTCGCTGCTCCGCAGCATCCGTTCACTCAGGAGCTGCTCGCGGCATCAGCCGGCGGAGTCTGAACACCCCGGCCCACCTCTGTCAGCATTCTCCCAGCTTTGCTACGGTGGGTCGTCACGTGGGGACAGAGCTGTCGCTGCGAGAGAGGAAGAAACTCCCATGAGTCCCGTCCTGTTGATGTTCATAGGCTTGGCGCTGTTCGTCTTCGGCTACCTCGTCTATTCCAAGTACCTGGCCAAACGGATCTACAAGCTCGACCCGGCTTTCAAAACCCCGGCGCACGAGCTGAACGACGGCGTCGACTACGTCCCGACCAACAAGTTCATCCTGTGGGGCCACCACTTCACCTCGGTCGCGGGAGCCGCGCCGATCGTCGGTCCCGCGATCGCCGTGATCTGGGGCTGGTTGCCCGCCTTCCTGTGGGTCACGCTCGGCACTGTGTTCTTCGCCGGAATGCACGACTTCGGTGCGCTGTGGGCATCCACCCGCAACAAGGGCCGCTCGATCGGCGCGCTGTCGGCCCGCTACATCGGCAAGCGCGGAGCGAACCTGTTCCTCGTCGTGATCTTCCTGCTGCTGCTCATGGTGATCGCCGCGTTCGCCGTGGTCATCAAGGACCTCCTGATCAGCACCCCGAGCGCCGTCATCCCCACGTGGGGCGCGATCGTCGTAGCCCTGCTCGTCGGCGTCGCGGTCTACCGGCTGCGCTGGCCGCTCGTGCCAGTGACGATCGTCGGGGTCGCGGCGCTCTACGCGTTGATCGTGCTGGGTGACCAGGTGCCCGTCGCTCTGCCGGACGACTTCCTCGGCATGGGGCCGGCGACCTTCTGGATCCTCGCGCTGTTCATCTACGGCGCGATCGCCTCGCTGCTGCCGGTGTGGGTGCTGTTGCAGCCGCGGGACTATATCAACGGCGTGCAGCTGTTCGTCGGTCTCGGCCTGCTGTACGGTGCTGTGCTCATCGCCACGCTGTTCGCGGCGGACAAGCCGGAGATCGTCGCGCCGATGATAAACATGTCCGTGCCGGAGGGCACGCCGAGCATGATCCCGCTCCTGTTCGTCACGATCGCCTGCGGTGCCATCTCAGGGTTCCACGGAATGGTCTCGTCCGGCACGAGTTCGAAGCAGCTCGACAAGGAACCGGACGCGCGGTTCGTCGGCTACTTCGGCGCGGTCGGCGAGGGGCTGCTCTCGCTCGGCACGATCCTCGCAGTGATCGGCGGATTCCGCACCGTCGCCGAGTGGGAAGAGGTCTACAGCTCGTTCGGCGCCGGCGGTGTGGGTGCGTTCGTCCAGGGCGGCGGAATGCTGATGGAGAACGGCCTGGGGCTTCCTGCCTCCCTCAGTGCCACCGTGCTCGCGACCATGGCCGTGCTGTTCGCCGCGACGACGATGGACACCGGCATGCGATTGCTGCGGTTCGTCGTGCAGGAGATCGGCGACGCGATGCATATCAAGATCAAGAAGTTCCCTGCGACGCTCGTCGTCGTGGTCGTCGGGCTCGGCCTGACGTTCTCGCAGGGGTTCGCGGGAGATGGCGGCCTGCGGATCTGGCCGCTGTTCGGTACGACGAACCAGCTGATGGCGGCCCTCACCCTTTCGATACTCGCGGTGATGCTGATCCGGAAGCGTCGCAATGCTCTGCCCGCGCTGCTGCCGCTGATCTTCGTGTTCGTCATGTCGTTCTGGGCGGCGATCGAGCAACTCGCGTCGTTCGCGGATCCGGCCGAGCCGGACTGGCTGCTGTTCGTTCTCGACGTGATCATCATCGTGGCGAGCATCTGGGTGGCGGTGGAGGCCTTCATCGCCATGCGCAAGGCGGCCGCCGACCCGCCGGAACCGGAGGATCAGGATGCCAGCATCCAGGCGGTGCGCGAGGAGGTCTGATCAGTGACGCATCGAACGGCGGCCCTGCGTTTCTCGGAGCGCTGGGCCGCCTTCCGGGAGGGTCTGACCGAGTACTACGCCGGGCCGTACCGCCAGACACTCGCCCGCGAGAGGCGCGATGAGGACGACCTGTTCACTCTCGTCGTGCTCGGTGAGGCGCTCGGTGTGCCGGATCCTGCCGCGTACTACAGTGCAGAGCTGATGCCCATGCTCGCCGAGGATTTCCACGCGTGGCATCGGCGGATGGGGATGCCGCGCTCACCGCTGGATCAGATGTCATGCTGCTGATGGACGAGCGCCGGCGCATCCTGTTCGTGGGCGGCAAGGGCGGCGTCGGCAAGACATCGCTCGCATCGGCGATCGCGCTCGCGCGGTCGCGGCGCGGTGCTCGCGTACTGGTCGTGTCGACCGATCCTGCGCACAACCTCGGGCACCTCTGGGAACGCGACGTCGAGGATGAGCCGGTGCGGCTGGCAGAAAATAGCAGCGGCGGTTGCGTCGACGGGATGGAGATCGATCCCGAACGGACGATCGCGCGACACCTGGCTGCGGTCGAGCAGACCATGATCAGGATGCTGCCCGAGCGCCAGCACGCTCAGGCGCGAGAGCATCTCGAACGTGCACGTGTCGCGCCGGGCAGCCACGAGTCGGCGGTGCTGGAGAGGATCGCTGAGGCGGCCGAACTGATCGACGGCGACTACGACCTCGTCATCTTCGACACCGCGCCGTCAGGGCACACGTTGCGGTTGCTGGCGCTGCCGGGGCAGCTGGCGGGCTGGACGGACACACTGCTGCGCAATCGCGATCGCTCGGAACGCTTCTCGGCCGCGATGCGTGGGCTGACCGGCAGGGTCGAGCAGGGCTCTTCAAGCGAGGCGGAACTGCGGCGCACCCTGCACCTGCGCCGCGCGCGCTTCGAGAACCTTCAGCGCGCGATCACGGATGCCGAGACCTGCGGCTTCGTGGTGGTGTTCACCGCCGAGGCTCTGCCGGTGGCCGAGACTCTCGAGGTGGTCGAGTCGCTGAACGGCATGCACGTCGACGTCGCCGCGCTGATCGCGAATCGACGGTCACCGAACGATGCCGGCGACCTGCTTCGCGCGCGCCGCGACGTGGAGGATCGGCATCTGAGAGCTGTGCATGCCGCCCTGCCGGAGATCCCCGTGATCGAGGTACCGCTCGTGGCGGGGGAGCTCACGGGCGTCGAGGCCCTGGGCGTGCTCGCAGAGTTGCTGCAGCAGGAGATCGTCCGGCCGAGGACCCCTCAGTCCTGAACGCGGATGCCGACGCCCGTGGCGAGCGCGGGCGCGAGCAGCTGTACCTGGTGGCCCGTGAGGGTGACGCCCTTCAGCCCGTTCGTGTCGACGTACGACATCGCGTCGAGTCCGCGCAGATCGACGTCAGTGGCACGTAGCCCGCGAGGGTCGACCTCGTCGCTGCGGCAATCCTCGAACAAGACCCGCACGAGCTGGGCCTGAGGCATGTCGAGGGTACGGATCGTGGAATGGGCGATCAGCATGTCAGTACCTTTCGCGCCACCGAGATTCAGGTAGTCGATGCGCACGTCGCGCATCTCGAGCTCATCGATGCGGGCGCCGCTGAGGTCAAGCGTGCCGATGCGGCCGCCAGTGATGCGGAGCCTGCGGATCCCGGCATTCCGCAGGCTCAGCGACGCGATGCGGACGTCAGTCATGTCGACATCGAGGATCGTGGCGCCGACGAGGTCGACGCTGTCGGCATCTGCAGCAACGACGCACTGCTCCAGCGACGCGTAGGCGAGGTCGACGCGGCCGGAAAGATCGAGCCGGTCAGCGAGGAGATCTGCGCTGCGCGCAGCAACAGCGTTGCCGAGGCGAGCCGGGATATCGGGGTTGGAGACGCGGGGAGCAGCGGGGGAGTCAGGGGTGCGGGCCACATCCCGAGGGTACGTGCAACCGAGCGGATGCCGCGCGGCTAGCCAGTGCGCCGCGGCTAGCCAGTGCACCGCGGCTAGCCAGTGCACCACCTTCGGAGAACTGCAGCTTCTTCGGAGCCAAAAGGATGAACGGCTCCGAAGAACGTGCAGTTCTCCGAGCGAAGCGCGCCGCACACCTGTTCTGCACATAAGCTGAACCACGAAACCTGTCCACTGCTCGTGCGATCGCTGCGGGCACGCCTCCGAGCTTCAGTGCAGAATCGCGGGATGCTGCATCCGACTGCCCCTGACCCTGTCGAACTCGTGATCGAGTTGGGAGGTGTCGTGCGTACGCAGCGCCTGAAGAAAAAGGGAGTGAGCCGCTCGAGCCTGGAGCGCGCGGTGGCCGCCGGAGAACTTCTCCGGTTCCGACGCGGGTGGGTGGCGACGAAAGACGCGGACCCGGTGCTGGTGGCCGCAGCACGTGCCGGTGTCGTCGTCACCTGCATCTCGCAGGCTGCCAGGCTCGGGCTGTGGGTCCACGAGAAGCCCGAAAAGATTCATGTCGGGGCAGATCCGCATGGTGCAGGAGGCAAAACCGAGCGCGCGCACGTGCACTGGTCGATACCGATGCTGCCGCGGCATCCGGATGCCCTGGTCGATCCGATCGAGAACGTGCTCGCGCTCGTCGCGGACTGTGAGCCGTTCGAACAGGCGCTGGCTACTTGGGAATCCGCACTCAACAAGGGCCTGGTGACCATTCCAGGCCTCGCCGAGTTTCCCTGGAAGGACGCAGCGCGCGATCTGCTCGAGCGGGCAAATCCGTTCGCCGATTCGGGCACCGAGACATACATCCGAGAGCGCTTGCGGTGGTTGAAACTGAGGCTGCTGATCCAAACGTGGATTGCCGGGCACCGGGTCGACGTGCTCATCGGCAGCCGGCTCGTGCTGCAGATCGACGGCAAGCATCATGTGGGTGCCCAGCGAAGTGAGGACATCCGCCACGACGCCGAGCTCCGACTCATGGGATACCACGTGATCCGAGTCAGCTATCAGCAGCTGATGCACGATTGGCCCGCTGTGCAGGATCTGATCATGCGCGCCGTGGCGCAGGGCTTGCATCTCACGGCCTGATCTCGGCGCACTAACTTCGGAGAAGTGCACCTTCTTCGGAGCCGAATCCGCGTATGGCTCCGAAGAACGTGCAATTCTCCGAGCGAAGCGCACGCCGAGAGCTCCGAGCGAAGCGCACAACCCGGGGACTGGACGCACGCCGCGCCATGCCGCGTACAATGGGTGCACACGCTTTGATCCGGCCATCACCGGGGAGCTCTCGGAAGAACAGCCGAAAGGCCCAGTAGAACCGAGCGGGGCAGGCCCGTCATCGCCGCAGTGAGAGTGGCAGTGCCGTGAGGCGCAGCACGTGAGGTGGTACCGCGGTCCGTGAGGGTCGTCCTCGCACATCCGCCACGAGCACTGCGAGCACACATGACCTACCCCCGCCCTTCGACAAGCTCAGGGACCGCATCATCCTTCGGCCCTGCGGCTGACGTCGCCCCCAGCCCGAAGTTCCCCCAGATCGAGCGCGAGGTGCTCGACTTCTGGGAGCAGGACGACACGTTCCGCGCATCCATCGCGCAGCGCGAGGGCGCTGAGGAGTGGGTCTTCTACGACGGCCCGCCGTTCGCCAACGGGCTGCCGCACTACGGCCACCTGCTCACCGGGTACGCCAAGGATCTCTTCCCGCGTTTCCAGACCATGATCGGCAAGAAGGTCGACCGCGTCTTCGGCTGGGACACCCACGGCCTGCCCGCCGAGCTCGAAGCCATGAAGCAGCTCGGCATCACCGAGAAGAGCGAGATCGAGGCCATGGGCATCGACGTCTTCAATGCGAAGGCCCGGGAATCGGTGCTCACCTACACCGATCAGTGGCAGGACTACGTCACCCGCCAGGCGCGGTGGGTCGACTTCGAGCGCGGCTACAAGACGCTCGACACGAACTACATGGAGAGCGTGCTCTGGGCGTTCAAGACCCTGTACGACAAGGGCCTCGCCTACGAGGGTTACCGCGTGCTGCCATACTGCTGGCGCGACGAGACGCCGCTCAGCGCGCACGAGCTGCGCATGGATGACGACGTGTACAAGATGCGTCAGGATCCCTCCGTCACTGTCACGTTCCCGCTCACCGGCGCCAAGGCCGAGTCGCTAGGCCTCACCGGTGTGCGCGCGCTCGCGTGGACGACGACGCCGTGGACGCTGCCGACCAACCTCGCGCTCGCCGTGGGTCCGGAGATCGAGTACGTCGTGCTTCCCGCCGGCCCCGCCGGAGCAGCGGACATCCACAACGAAGGCGAGACGGTCGAGGCATCGGCTCACCGCTACCTGCTGGCTCGCGACCTGCTCGCCGGCTACGCCAAGGACCTCGGCTACGAGTCGGCAGCGGATGCCGTGGCCGCCGTCGACGCGACAGTCACGGGTGCACAGCTGCAGGATGTCACCTACGACCGGCTGTTCGACTACTACGCCGACACCGAGACCTACGGCACCGAGAACGCCTGGCGCATCCTCGCCGACGACTACGTCACCACCACTGACGGCACGGGCATCGTCCACCAGGCGCCCGCCTATGGTGAGGACGACCAGCGTGTGGCCGGTGCGGCCGGCATCCCCACGATCATCTCGATCGACGATGGCGGACGCTTCCTGCCGAACGTCACCGATGTCGCGGGCGAGTTGTGGATGGATGCGAACCGTCCGCTCATCCGCCTTCTCAAGGAGGAGGGGCGCCTCGTCCGCGAGGCCAGCTACGAGCACTCCTACCCGCACTGCTGGCGCTGCCGCAACCCCCTGATCTACAAGGCCGTGTCGAGCTGGTTCGTCCGAGTGACCGACATCAAGGACAAGATGCTCGCGAACAACGAGCAGATCACCTGGGTGCCCGAGAACGTCAAGCACGGGCAGTTCGGCAAGTGGCTCGAGGGAGCGCGCGACTGGTCGATCAGCCGCAACCGCTACTGGGGCTCGCCCATCCCGATCTGGAAGAGCGACGACCCCGAGTACCCTCGCGTCGACGCGTACGGCTCGCTCGCGGATCTGGAGCGCGACTTCGGCACGTTGCCGCGCAACCCGGAGGGCGAAGTCGACCTGCACCGCCCGTACATCGACGAGCTCACCAGGCCGAACCCCGATGACCCCACGGGGAAGTCGACCATGCGACGCATCGAGGACGTCTTCGACGTCTGGTTCGACTCCGGATCGATGCCGTACGCCCAGGTGCACTACCCGTTCGAGAACCAGGAGTGGTTCGACTCGCACTCGCCGGCGGACTTCATCGTCGAGTACATCGGACAGACCCGCGGCTGGTTCTACCTGATGCATGTGCTGTCGACCGCACTGTTCGACCGCCCCGCGTTCACCGGCGTCAGCTGCCACGGCATCGTGCTCGGCAATGACGGTCTGAAGATGTCGAAATCGCTGCGCAACTACCCCGACGTATCCGAGGTGCTCGACCGCGACGGCTCCGACGCCATGCGCTGGTTCCTGATGTCGAGCTCGGTGCTGCGCGGCGGCAACCTCGCCGTCACGGAAGAGGGCATCCGCGCCGGCGTGCGCGAGTTCATGCTGCCGCTGTGGAGCTCGTGGTACTTCTTCGCGACCTACGCGAATGCGTCGAACGCCTACGAGGCGACTTGGCGCACGGACTCCACCGATGTGCTCGACCGGTACATCCTGGCGCGCCTCGGCGACCTCATCCGTGAGGTCCGTGCCGATCTCGAAGGACTCGACTCGACCACGGCATCCGCTCGCCTGCGTGACTTCGCCGAGGTGCTGACGAACTGGTACATCCGACGTTCGCGCGATCGCTTCTGGACCGGGGTGACCGACGATCCGAAGAGCCGTGAGGCCTTCGACACGCTCTACACCGTTCTCGAGACGCTGACCCGCGTCGCGGCGCCGCTCGTGCCTCTGGTCAGCGAGCGGGTCTGGCAGGGACTCACCGGCGGTCGCAGCGTGCACCTGACCGATTGGCCGGATGCCGAGGTGTTCCCCGCTGCGGACGAGATCCGCGAGGCGATGGATGCCGTGCGCGAGCTGTCCAGCGTCGGCAACGCCCTTCGGAAGAAGGAGAAGCTGCGCGTGCGCCTGCCGCTAGCGCGCTTCAGCGTCGTCTCGCCTCTGGCGAACACGCTGGGCCAGTTCGAGGACATCCTCCGCGACGAGCTCAACGTGAAGTCGGTCGAACTCGTGCAGCTCACCGACACCGCGGCGGCCGAGTACGGGATCAGCCACCGCCTGAGCGTGAACGCGCGTGCCGCGGGACCGCGTCTGGGCAAGCAGGTGCAGCACGTGATCGCCGGCGCCAGAGCCGGGCTCTGGGAGGAGAATGACGGCACGGTGATCGTCGACGGCATCGCCCTCGAGCCAGCCGAGTACGATCTCGCGCTCGAGACGACCGGCAGGCCGGAGGGCGAGGCACTCGCGATCGTGCCGAGCGGCGGTTTCGTGCTGCTCGACACGCGGACCACGCCGGAGCTCGAATCCGAGGGATTGGCCCGCGATGCGATCCGCGTCGTGCAGGAGGCACGCAAGAACGCCGGGCTCGACGTGAGCGATCGCATCGTGTTGGTGCTCAACGTCTCGACGGAGAACGCCGAAGCGTTACGCACGCACGCCGACCTGATCGCAGGGGAGACGCTCGCGATCGCCTTCGCCGTGCAGGCGACAGAAGAGATGGAAGAGCTGGTGAAGGACGTCATCAACCCCGGCGACGGCGTGTTCCGCACCGGCGCCACTGCGCTCGGATCTGACAAGTCCGCGATCATCGTGACCATCGACTCCAACATCGAAGGAGCATCCGCATGAACGACCGCGCACGCGCAGACGCCGTATACGACACGCTCCTGAGCCGGGCAGGGGAGCGGTGGGTGCAGCCTCGCAAGGAGCGCACCGCGCGCATCCTCGAGCTCCTCGACGACCCGCAGAAGACGTACCGCGTCGTGCACATCACTGGCACCAACGGCAAGACCTCGACCGCTCGGATGATCGAGAGCCTGCTGCGGGCCCACGGCCTGCGCACCGGCCTGTTCACGAGCCCGCACCTCGAGCGCTTCACGGAGCGGATCATGATCGACGGCGAGCCCGTCGACGACGCCGCGATCGCCGACGCGTGGGACGAGATCGAGCCTTTCGTCTCGATCGTGGATGCCGAGTTCGACAAGACCGGTGATGCTTCGCTGACCTTCTTCGAGCTGCTCACGGTGCTGGCGTTCGTCGCGGCATCGGATGCCCCGGTGGATGTGCTCGTGCTGGAAGTCGGCATGGGCGGCTCGTGGGATTCCACGAACACCGCAGACGGTGACGTCGCGGTGTTCGCGCCGATCGCCATCGACCACGCCGATCGACTCGGTGACACGATCGCCGCGATCGCCGAGGTCAAGGCCGGCATCATCAAGGAGGGCGCCGCAGTGGTGTCCGCACAACAGCCCGAGGAAGCCGCCGAGGTGCTGCGCCGTGTCGCAGCCGAGAAGAACGCGACCATCGCGTTCGAAGGCGACGAGTTCGGTCTGGCCGAACAGAAGCTCGCGGTCGGGGGACAACTGCTGACCATCCGGGGCCTCGCCGGCACCTACGTGGAGGAGTACCTGCCGCTGTACGGCGCGCACCAGGGCCATAACGCCGCACTCGCGGTGGTTGCTGTGGAGTCGCTCATCGGCGCGGGTTCGCAGCACATCGCCGGCGACATCATCACGGACGGCCTGCAGGGTTCGACGTCTCCGGGGCGGCTCCAGCTGCTCGGCATCGCGCCGACCGTCGTCGTCGACGCGGCCCACAACCCGCACGGCGCCAAGGCGCTCGCTCAGTCGCTCGACGACAGCTTCGACTTCGACGAGTGGGGCCTCGTGCTCGGGATCCTCGCCGACAAGGACGCGGCCGGCATCATCGCCGAGCTCGCGCCCGCGGCATCCCACGTGTTCGCGACCGCGCCGGAGACAGAGCGCGCGAGCGACGCCGACACCATCGCGGATCTCGTCGAAGCCGCGGGGCACCGCGCCACGGTGCATCCATCGCTCGCCGACGCCGCAGATGCGGCACGCGAATGGGCCGCGTCTTCGGATCGCCGGGCCGTCGTGATCGCCGGATCGATCGTGCTGGCGGGAGAGGCGATCGCGCTGGCAGAGGAAGAGGACTGGAAGGCGGGGTGGCGCGCATGAGCGACGCCGCATCCCGCCCGCATCCCGCCCGCGCCCCGCGAACCCTCGTGCAGAAACTTGCCCCGATCGTCCTCGGATTCGAGGCGATCGTCGTACTCCTCGTGGGCCTCACGATCTTCGGCCTCAAGTCGCTGCCGTGGGGGCTGCCGCAGTGGTGGGCGATCATCGGAGGCGTCGTCGTGGCACTCGCGATGGTGGCCGTCGCCGGAATGATCACGAAGCCCTGGGCGATCACCGCCGGGTGGGTGCTGCAGGTGATCGTCGCGCTGTCGGCGTTCTTCGTGCCGGCCGTCCTGCTCGTCGTGCTGGTTTTCGGTGGCATGTGGGCGTATGCGACGATCATGGGGGCCCGCCTGGACGCACGAAGTCCTGCCGACCCGAGCCGACTCACTGAAGAAACCACCGACACTCACACAGAGAGCGATTGACATGGCCACCGAAGAAACACTCGTCCTCGTCAAGCCCGACGGCGTCGCCCGCGGCCTCACCGGCACGATCCTCGCCCGCATCGAGGCGAAGGGCTACGCGCTCGTCGACATCCGACTGGTCGAGCCCGACCGTGATGTGCTCGCCGAGCACTACGCAGAACATGAGGGAAAGCCGTTCTACGAGCCCCTTCTCGAGTTCATGATGTCCGGTCCGTCCGTGGCGATCCGCCTCACCGGCAACCGCGTGATCGAGGGCTTCCGCTCGCTCGCCGGCACCACCGACCCCACCAGCGCAGCGCCCGGAACCATCCGCGGCGACTTCGGCCGCGACTGGGGCCTCGCCGTGCAGCAGAACCTCGTGCACGGCTCCGACAGCCCCGAGTCGGCTCAGCGCGAACTGGGAATCTGGTTCAACTGACCCTTCGACGGGCTCAGGGATCGACCACGAAGCCCGCCGGCTGCAGGAACCGGCGGGCTTCGTCGTGTCGGATCCGACTCGCGTCAGAACAGGATCTTCGCCATCTCGCCGAGGAAGTCGAGGCCCTGCAACTGTGCCAGCAGAATGATCAGCGCGAACGCGAGGATCGTCGCGAGCGGCACCCACGGCATCAGGCGTCCCGCGCGGTCGCTCACGTTCTCCGAACGGCTGAAGGTCCCGTTGCGGAGCAGATGCACGATTGTCGCGAAGAAGGTCGGGATCGTCACGGCCCAGGTCGTCATGCACCAGGGGCACAGCACGAACAGGTCGTAGAGGCTCTGTGCGATCAGCCAGCAGACGAGCCCGAACGCGAAGGTGATGCCGGCACCGAACAGGGCCCAGAACCATCGAGGGAAGCGGGCGCCGGCGAGAACGGCCACGCCCACGACGAGCGGCGCCATCCAGCCCGTCAGGCCGATGATCGGGTTCGGGAAGCCGAAGACGGATCCCTGCCACGACTGCAGGTTCGTGCTGCACTGGATGAACGGGCTGAGGTCGCACCCCAGCGCCTCCTGCGGGTTCTCGAGCAGCGCGAACTTCTCGATCGTGAGCTGGAAGGCTGCCCACCAGCCGATCACACTGGCGACGATCAACCAGATTCCGAAGCCGACGGGGCGGGTGCGCTGCTCGCTCATGTGATTGATTATCTCAGCGGATCCTATGGATTCCCGTGCCCGCCGCGCCGGAGAACCCGAGCGCGGTCCGCCGCGCAGAAGTGAGCGGATGCCGCGAACTGCTCAACAAGGTGCGATAATGACATCTGATGCATCGAACGGCGCCGCCGCAAAACGCATCGCCGCAGACTTCGGGGTCCAATGCCCCTCGCGATCAGAGCCATGAGCCGGTCGCAAACCGAGTGAGTTCGCGACACCCGCGGGTGTCGCATGAGATTTCGCGGAGCACCTGTTGCCCCGCGCAGGGAGTTAGCCAGAGATGGCCGATGAGAACAATGACAACAACACACCTACCCTCGAGGCGGACACGGAGGCTCCGGTAGCACCGGAGGAGAACGTACCCGCACCGGATCAGGTCGTCGAGACCGAATCGGTCGCGCCTGTCGCTGATGCGGCTGAGCCGGTTGATGCGGCCGAGCCGGTTGATGCGGCTGAGACGGTTGATGCGGCCGAGCCGGTCGCAGAGGAAGCACCGCCTGCGCCGAAGAAGCCCGAACCGATCACCGCGGTCGCGCTCGGGCTCATCCCCGAGGTGTTCGTCTCGCAGGTCTCGACCCAGCTGCGCTTCTACGCTCCTGAGATCGTTCCGCTGCCGGCACTGTCCGGCCGCCGCGACAGCGATTCGCGGGGCGACTACCGCGGTGGTCGCGATCGCGATGTCCGCGACAGCGATGAGGACGAATCGCCGTCGGCCCGCCGGGGCCGTCGTCGTCGTGGTGGCGGCAACGATGCGGACGAGCAGCGCGAAGAGCCTCGCCAGCGCCAGCGCGCCGTCGAGTACATCACCGAGCCGAAGGCCATCAAGGGCTCGACCCGCCTCGAGGCCAAGAAGCAGCGTCGCCGTGATGGCCGCGATGCCGGACGCCGTCGCCCGGTCGTGACCGAGGCCGAGTTCCTCGCGCGTCGTGAATCGGTCGACCGCAAGATGGTCGTGCGCTCGAAGAACTCGCGCACCCAGATCGGCGTCCTGGAGGACGGCGTGCTCGTGGAGCACTATGTCGCCCGCAACCAGGACGCGTCGCTGATCGGCAACGTCTACCTCGGTCGCGTGCAGAACGTGCTCCCGAGCATGGAGGCGGCCTTCGTCGACATCGGTCGCGGTCGCAACGCGGTGCTCTACTCCGGTGAGGTCGACTGGGACGGTGTCGAGACCGGCAACCAGCCCCGCCGCATCGAGCTGGCGCTGAAGCCGGGCGATCGTGTCCTCGTGCAGGTCACGAAGGACCCGGTGGGCCACAAGGGCGCTCGTCTCACCAGCCAGATCTCGCTCCCCGGCCGCTACCTCGTATACGTGCCCAACGGGTCGATGAACGGCATCTCGCGCAAGCTTCCCGACAACGAGCGGGCTCGCCTCAAGCGCATCCTCAAGGAGGTGCTGCCAGAGTCCTCCGGTGTCATCGTGCGCACCGCAGCAGAGGGCGCGACCGAGGATCAGCTGACGCGAGATGTGCAGCGGCTCACCACTCAGTGGGAGCACATCCGCAAGCAGGTCGAGAACCAGTCGGCCCCGTCACTGCTGCACGCCGAGCCCGATCTTCTCGTCAAGATCGTCCGCGACGTCTTCAACGAGGACTTCACGAAGATGCTGATCCAGGGCGAGGATGCTCAGCAGACCATCCGTGCATACCTGGAGAGCGTCGCGCCCGACCTGCTCGAGCGCGTCGAACCGTACGAGGACGAGACCGATCCGTTCGATGCGTTCCGCATCACGGAGCAGATCGAGAAGGCGCTGGACCGCAAGGTGTGGCTGCCCTCCGGCGGCTCCCTCGTGATCGACCGCACCGAGGCGATGACGGTCGTCGACGTCAACACCGGCAAGTTCGTCGGTTCCGGCGGAAACCTCGAGGAGACGGTCACCAAGAACAACCTCGAGGCAGCCGAGGAGATCGTCCGACAGCTCCGACTGCGCGACATCGGCGGCATCATCGTCGTCGACTTCATCGACATGGTGCTCGAGTCGAACCGCGATCTCGTGCTGCGCCGCCTCATCGAGTGCCTGAGTCGCGACCGCACGAAGCATCAGGTGGCAGAGGTCACCTCGCTCGGTCTCGTGCAGATGACGCGCAAGAAGCTCGGACTCGGCCTGCTGGAGACCTTCAGCGAGCCCTGTGAGGTCTGCGCCGGTCGTGGTGTCGTCGTGCATCACGATCCCGTGACCAAGCACCGTACGAGCTCCACCAACGGTGGCTCGTCGAACAATCGTCGTCAGCGCGGCGGGAACGGCCAGCAGAGTCAGAACTCTCAGCCTTCCAGCACGGCGACGCACAGCATCCCCGAAGGCGCCAAGTCCGCGCTCGCGCAGATCGCAGCCTCGACGCGCGCGCCGAGCGCGGAGGCCGGATCGGATGCCGTCGCCGAGACGAATGAGACGGCGGATGCCGAGCAGCCGGTGGCGTCCGAGCGGCCGAAGAAGCCTCGCAAGAAGCGTCCATCGGATCGGGGCAAGTCAGCCCCGAAGACGCAGGCCGAGCAGCTTCTCGACTCTGTGCTGGATGCTCTTCCCGAGCCGAAGGCACCAGGGCAGGGGCGAGGTCGTCGCCGTGTCACCACGGCAGCGCTCACCGGAACCCCGATCTCTGTGAACTCGTCAGCGACGTCTGTCGCGGGCGGGGATACGGAGTCCTGAGGCGATCAGTCTCCTCGTGAGCTCCTTGCCGCCGACGTGGACAGCGCCGGCGGCGATGAGCCGGGGGAGTGCGTCGGCAGGGACGTCGTAGTGATCGAGGTCGAACGCCCGCGCAGGGAGTGCGTTCGCGTGAGCGAAACCGTGCAGTTCTTCGAGGCTGTCCTCGCTGACCAGGTGCGCCCAGAGCCGTCCGTGCGCCGGCCAGATGGGGTCATCGATCAGAACGGTCACTCCGTGATCCTACGGCGCGGAACACGCGGGCTGGTTCGCTTTGCGACTCGGCCCTCAATCCGGTAAAGTTGTCCTTTGGTGCGCGAGCTGAGTCGTCCCCACGGGTCGGCGCGGTACAGCCTTGTGCTCGCACCCGTCGGACTTGCGACGAACGCAGGCACAGTCTTCCCGTGAGATTTACGGAGCCGTGAGCTCCCCAACGAAACAGGTATGAAGTGGTTTACGCAGTAGTGCGCGCCGGTGGACGGCAGGAGAAGGTCGAGGTCGGCACGATCGTTCAGCTCGACCGTGTCAAGGCGGCCCAGGGCGAGAAGATCGAGCTGGCAGCAGTGCTCCTCGTCGACGGCGCAACGGTGACCACCGACGCCGACAAGCTCGCAAAGGTCAAGGTGACCGCCGAGGTCATCGGCAACCTCCGCGGCCCGAAGATCATCATCCAGAAGTTCAAGAACAAGACCGGCTACAAGAAGCGCCAGGGCCATCGTCAGGACCTCACGCGCGTCAAGATCACCGGCATCAAGTAAGCACAGAAGAGGCTCAGGACATGGCACATAAAAAGGGCGCAAGCTCCACCCGCAACGGTCGTGACTCCAACGCCCAGCGACTCGGCGTGAAGCGCTTCGGCGGCCAGCAGGTCAGCGCAGGCGAGATCATCGTCCGTCAGCGCGGCACCCACTTCCACCCCGGCGTCAACGTCGGCCGTGGTGGTGACGACACGCTGTTCGCTCTTGAAGCGGGCGCGGTCGCATTCGGCGCGAAGGGCGGCCGCAAGGTCGTCAACATCGTCGCCGCTGCTGCCGAGTAATCGCAGCACAGCACACATCCGGTTCGGGGCGGGCTTCGGCTCGCCCCGTCCGCGTATCCGAGGGCCATTCGACAGGCTCAGGGACCAGTTGGCAAGAGAATCTGAGGACACGACATGGTCACGTTCGTCGACACGGTGACGCTGCAATTGCGCGCCGGCAAGGGCGGCAACGGCTGTGTCTCCGTCCACCGCGAGAAGTTCAAGCCGCTCGGTGGTCCAGACGGCGGCAATGGCGGCAACGGCGGCGACATCGTGCTCGTGGCCGATTCCCAGACCGGCACGCTGCTGTCGTATCACCACTCACCGCACCGCAAGTCCGCCAATGGCGGGTTCGGCATGGGCGATCATCGCTCCGGCTTCGACGGCGAGTCGCTCGAACTTCTCGTGCCGGTCGGCACGGTGGTGAAGAACGCCGGCGGCGAAGTGCTCGCAGACCTCCTCGTCCCCGGCGATCGCATCGTCGTCGCCCAGGGCGGACGTGGCGGTCTCGGCAATGCCGCCCTGGCGACCACGAAGCGCAAGGCGCCGGGGTTCGCGCTGCTCGGCACGCCCGGTTTCGAGGGTGAGGTCACGCTCGAACTCAAGACTGTCGCCGATGTCGCACTCGTCGGCTACCCGTCGGCCGGCAAATCGAGCCTGATCGCCGCAGTGTCGGCGGCTCGTCCGAAGATCGCGGACTACCCGTTCACCACCCTGCATCCGAACCTGGGTGTGGTTCAGGCCGGCGAATCGCGCTACACCGTCGCCGACGTTCCGGGCCTCATCGAGGGTGCGAGCGAGGGGCGCGGTCTCGGACTCGAGTTCCTCCGCCACGTGGAGCGCTGTTCCGCGCTGCTGCACGTGCTCGACTGCGCGACGCTCGAGCCGGGCCGTGATCCGATCTCCGATCTCGACGTCATCCTGGCCGAACTCGCGGCGTACGAGGTGCCCGAAGGGCAGACGCCGCTGCTGGAGCGCCCGCAGCTCGTCGCTCTGAACAAGATCGACGTGCCGGAGGCGCGCGACCTCGCCGATCTCGTGCGTCCCGAGCTCGAGGCGCGCGGCTTCCGCGTGTTCGACATCTCGACCGTGTCGCACGAAGGACTGCGCCCGCTCACGTTCGCACTCGGCGAGATCGTCGAGAAGCACCGTGCCGAGACCGCTGTCGCGGCTCCTGCCGAACGCGTCGTCATCCGTCCCAGGGGGTCGGAGAAGCCGTTCACCATCCGTGTCGAGGGCGGTTCGTACGGCACGTACTACCGCATCCTCGGCGAGAAGCCGGTGCGCTGGGTGCAGCAGACCGATTTCCAGAACGAAGAGGCGGTCGGCTACCTCGCCGACAGGCTCGAGCGTCTCGGGGTCGAGACCGAACTGTTCCGTCTCGGTGCGTCGCCGGGCGCCACCGTCGTCATCGGCGAGGGCGAGGGCCTGGTGTTCGACTGGGAGCCGGCCATGTCGTCGGCTGCGGAGCTCATGACGGCACCTCGCGGCACCGACCCGCGTCTTGCACCGAACGCCCGTCGCACCACGAGCGAGCGACGCGAGAAGTACTACGAGCGGATGGACGCGAAGGCGGCGATCCGTGCCGAGCAGGACCTGAAGCGTCGTGTCACGGTCGAGGAGGACTTCGACGGAGACGACGCATGACCGCACGCACGCGTGCGGAGCTGGCGACAGCCGAGCGCATCGTCGTGAAGGTCGGTTCCTCGTCGATCAGCGGTGAGTCCTCGTGGCGCATCCCGATGATCGTCCATGCCCTGGCGTCCGCCCATGCGCGCGGGTGCGAGATCGTGCTCGTCTCGTCCGGCGCCATCGCCACGGGCATCCCCTTCCTCGATCTGGATGCCAGGCCCACCGACCTCGCGACGCAGCAGGCAGCGGCTGCAGTGGGGCAGAACATCCTCGTCTACCGCTACCAGGAGGCGCTGCGCCCGTTCAAGGTCGTCGCCGGTCAGGTGCTGCTCACGACGGGCGATCTCGAGAACTCCATGTCGCGCAGCAACGCCCGTCGTGCGATGGAGCGACTGCTCGGCCTGCGGATTCTTCCGATCGTGAACGAGAACGACACCGTCGCCACGCAGGAGATCCGTTTCGGCGACAACGATCGCCTTGCGGCTCTCGTGGCCCAGCTCATCCAAGCTGATGCACTGGTGCTGCTCAGCGACATCGAGGCTCTCTACACGAAGCCGCCGACCGAGCCGGACGCCGAGCCGATCGAGCTGATCGCGGCGGATCAGGACCTCTCCGGCCTCGAGTTCGGATCGACGGTCGTGAACAGCGTCGGAACCGGGGGAGCGGCGACCAAGGTGTCTGCGGCACGGCTCGCCGCGGCATCCGGAATCGGCGTCCTCGTCACTAGCGCCGATCTCGTCTCCGACGCGTTGACCGGTCGCGAGATCGGCACGTGGTTCGAGCCTGCGCAGGCGACCGCCCTCTGACGCGTCATCCGGCGTCCCCGCGCGCGACGCGCTCGATAGAATGACCGGATGATCGACGCTCCCTCCGAGACCGCTGCTGCGACCGACGCTCTTGCGTCGGCGCACGCGCCTGCCGCGACCGATACGGCTGAGACGCCGCAGGATCGTCTCACGAGGGCCAAGGAAGCATCCCGTGCCACGGCGCGGCTGACGAGCGACGAGAAGGCTCACGCGCTCGAGGCCATCGCACAGGCGCTCGAGGCGAACGCCGCGCTGATCATCGCGGCGAATGCCCTCGACATCGAGCGCGGTCGCGAGAGCGGCATCGGCGAGGGTCTGATCGACCGACTGCGCCTCGATGAGAAGCGCGTCGCAGCCCTCGCCTCTGCCGTGCGCGATGTCGCGGGACTCGCCGACCCCGTCGGCCAGGTCGTCGGCGGACACCGGATGCCGAACGGCGTGACGCTCCAGCAGGTGCGGGTTCCCTTCGGCGTGGTCGGGGCGATCTACGAGGCGCGGCCCAACGTGACCGTCGACATCGCGGCTCTCGCGCTGCGTTCGGGCAATGCCAGCGTGCTGCGCGGCGGCAGTGCCGCCCGCGAGTCCAACACCGTGCTGGTGCGCGTCATGCGCGATGCGCTCGAAGGTGCGGGTGTCACTCCTGAAGCGATCCAGACCGTCGACGACTTCGGTCGTGACGGAGCGAAGGCGCTCATGCGCGGCCGTGGATTCGTCGATGTGCTCGTGCCGCGCGGAAGCGCATCACTGATCGAGACCGTCGTCACCGAATCGATCGTGCCCGTGATCGAGACCGGCGCAGGGAACGTGCACATCGTCCTCGACGAATCCGCGCCGGATGGCTGGGCGCGGGAGATCGTCGTGAACGCCAAGGTGCAGCGACCCAGCGTCTGCAACGCCGTGGAGACGGTGCTGGTGCTGCGACAGGCGGCGCCTCGTCTCGTGCCGATGATCGCCAGCGCGCTGGAGAGCGAGGGCGTCGCGATCCACGGTGACGACATCGTCGCCGGCATGGTCGCAGGCGTCATCCCCGCCACTGAGGAGGACTGGGCGACCGAGTACCTCAGCCTCGACATCGCGATCAAGGTCGTCGACACCCTGGACGACGCACTCGCTCACATCCGCCGCTACAGCACCGGTCACACGGAGTCGATCGTGACGACCGACACACGCAACGCCGAACGGTTCCTCGCCGAGGTGGACTCCGCTGTGGTCATGGTGAACGCATCGACCAGGTTCACCGACGGGGGCGAGTTCGGATTCGGCGCGGAAGTGGGGATCTCGACGCAGAAGCTGCACACGCGAGGCCCGATGGGACTCACCGAACTGACGAGCACGAAGTGGCTGGCGCGTGGGGCAGGTCAGACACGCGCCTGAGCGATAGGATGGGTGAGCGTCTTCTCGCAACCGGTCACGAAACGGAGTCAGGATGAACCTCGTCGCACAGATTGCGATGGCTGCGGCCGAAACGGAGCACACCGGGAACGTCGCGATGGACACGCTCATCTTCGGCGCCATCGCGGCAGGCCTTTTCGCGCTCCTCGGTCTCGTGACCTTCTCGTATCGCAACGTCGCGAACCGTCACTCCGCCAAAGCAGAGGCCTGGGCTGAGAAGCATGGCAAGGACGGCCACGGGGCAGGGCACGGCCACTAGGGCGTATGGAGACCACGACCACGCGCGCCCCGCGAATCGGAGTGATGGGCGGAACGTTCGACCCGATTCACCACGGGCACCTGGTCGCGGCGAGCGAGGTCGCGCACTCCTTCGATCTTGACGAGGTCGTCTTCGTTCCGACCGGTCACCCGTGGCAGAAATCGAACGTCACGCCCAGCGAGCACCGGTATCTGATGACCGTGATCGCCACCGCCTCGAACCCGCAGTTCACTGTGAGCAGGGTCGACATCAACCGCGAGGGGCCCACCTACACGATCGACACTCTGCGTGATCTGAAGCAGGACCGGCCCGATGCCGAGCTCTTCTTCATCACCGGAGCGGATGCCGTAGCGCAAATTCTCAGTTGGAGGGACCATGATGAGTTGTGGGAGTTGGCCCACTTCGTCGCGGTATCCCGTCCAGGACATGTACTGAGCACAGACGGACTGCCGAGCGAGAACGTCAGCCAACTGGAGGTTCCGGCCCTGTCGATCTCATCGACAGCTTGCCGAGAGCGTGTGGGCGATGATCAGCCGGTCTGGTATCTCGTCCCCGACGGAGTCGTTCAGTACATAGCGAAGCATCATCTGTATCGGAGCAAGGCATGAGTACATCGGATCAGCAGGGCAACTCGCCGCTGACCCGCAAACAGCTGCGGGAGATTCGTCTCACCGGCACCACGCCGGTGATCAGTGAGGAAGAGGCGGCGGCAGCCGCCGCCGAAGCGCAGCCCGTACCGGCGGTTCCGGTGCCCCGCCCCGCTGAACCGATCGACATGCCGCCGACGCCCGTGGCCGCCGACTCTGAGGGCACACCGCTCACGCGTCGCCAGGCGCGCGAGCAGGAGCGCATCCGGACAGCATCCGTTCCTGTGATCTCCACCGAGGAAACCGAGGAAACCGAGGAGACCGCACAAACCGAGGAAACCCCGAAGCCCGAGGAATCCGAGGCGGACGCGACAGACGATACCGCCGCTGAAGAACTCGTCTCCGGCGTGCCCACTTTCGCGAAGCCCGCCGCCGACGAAGAGCAGACGCCGGAGCAGTCGCCCGCGACCGATGCCGGCGTCGACGATGACGAGGACTTCGATGCAGCGGCCGTCGAAGAAACGGAGAATGAGGACGGCGACGACGAACAATCTGAGGTCGAAGAGCTCCCTGTCGCCGAGCCGGTCGAGACGGGCGAGAACCACGTCGTCAGCCCGACCTTCGGCAACGCTCTGCTGGCAGACAAGAGTGAAGTGCCGTCGTTCGCACCGTCGTTCGACGAGTTGATCACCGCAGATTCCGGCGGGTCGCAGCACCTTGCTCCGAACACACTGATCTTCAACCCCTCGCCGGGCGGAGGATCGCTCTCCGGGCCCGTCGCGTCCACCGGCGAGATTCTCGTCACGGGCAGCTACGAGCTTCCGCGAGGGATCGGCTCGCAGGGGCACGCCCACGGAGCAGCAGACGGCAAGGAGACGGATGCCGTCCTCATCGACGGAGAACTGCCTCCGTCGTCGTCTCCCACACCGATCGCGGCAAGCTCCGCGATCAGCACGATCAAACCTGCCGGCGAGGTCATCCGACCACCGGCGCCTGAAAAGGGCAACAAGCTCATGCTGACGCTGGCGATCACGGCAGGTGGGCTCGCGCTCGCCCTCGCGGTGGCGCTCATCGTCGCATTCACCATGAATATATTCTCTTGATGCAATCACCTGTAAATGCCGAAGAGATGCTGCAGCTCGCAGCATCCGCCGCCGTGTCCAAGGGCGGAGAGGACCTCGTCGCGCTGAACGTGTCGGAGCCGCTGCCGCTCGTGGACATCTTCCTGATCGTCACCGGCAACAGCGAGCGCAACGTCGCCGCGATCGCCGACGAGATCGAAGACACGCTCCTCGAAGCCGGTCACAAGCGCGTCCGTCGCGAAGGCCGTCAGGAGGCGCGCTGGGTGCTGTTGGACTTCGGTGACCTGATCGTGCACGTGTTCCACGGCGAGGAGCGGGTCTACTACGGCCTGGAGCGCCTGTGGAAGGACTGCCCTGTCGTCCCGATCGACGTCGCCGAGACTGCTGCGACGACCGACAGCGCCTGACTTTGGCTGTGCACCTGATCACCGGCGCCGGATCCGGCATCGGTGCGGCTCTCGCTCGCCGGCTGCTGGACCGCGGCGACGAGCTCGTGCTCTTCGCCAGGGACGCCGGGCGTGCGCGTGAGATCGCGGCGCAGTTCCCCGGCGCATCGACGCTGGTCGGCGATCTCGCCCAGCCCGGTCGTCTGTCATGGGCGCTGTCGAAGCAGAACCTCCCCGAGCGCATCGATTCGCTCGTGCACGTCGCGGGTGTCGTGGACCTCGGGAACGTCGCAGACCTCTCGCCGACGCTGTGGGAGCGGCAGCTGGCCGTCAATCTGGTCGCGCCGGCAGAGCTGACGCGACTGCTCCTTCCCGTGCTGCGGGTCTCTCGCGGTCAGGTGGTGTTCGTCAACTCCGGCGCCGGCCTGCGCGCTCACGCCAACTGGTCCGCATACGCCGCTTCGAAGCACGGACTCAAGGCGCTCGCTGACGCGCTGCGTGCAGAAGAGGCGGACAGCGGCGTGCGGGTGACGTCGATCTTCCCCGGTCGCACGTCGACGCCGATGCAGGCACGCGTGCACCAGCAGGAGGGCCGCGACTACGATCCTGAGCTCTTCATCGATCCTGACTCGGTGGCGACCACGATCCTCACCGCCCTCGATCTGCCGCGTGACGCGCAGATCGTCGACCTCTCGGTGCGACCGGGCAGGTGAGATGCGCGGTCACCCGCGCAGCGCGTACCGCAGTTCCGGCCTGCCCACCCCGCCATAGGTGGGGGAGCTCACGGCGAGCCCGGACTCGACCAGTCGTTCGAGATAACGTCGCGCGCTGACCCGCGACATTCCGAGAATCTCGGCGAGCTCACTGGCGGACATCTGGTCTTGGCCCTCCTGCATCGCCTGAACGACACGCCGGAGAGTGACGGGCGAGACGCCCTTGCGCTGACCCGCCATGGCGGTCGCATCGCGTCGCATGAGCGCATCGACGCTCGCCTGATCGAGCTCGCCGGTGTCGGTGTACTCGGCGTCACGTGCGAGCACGCGCCACACGTCGTCCAGCCGCTCATGCAGAGTTCGCATGGGAAAGGGCTTCACCACGTAGTGATGCACACCGTGGGCGCGGGCGCGGCGGACCGTCTCTAGGTCGCGCGCTGCCGTGACGGCGACGACCTCGACGTGCGCACCCGCGGCGCGGGCTCGCCGAAGCACGGTGATGCCCGACATGTCGGGCAGGTACACATCCAGCAGCATGACGTCCGGTTCGAGTTCTTCGAGTGCACGCAGGGCATCCGCTCCGGTCGGTGCGACGCCGACGACCTCGAAGTGCGGATGCCGTTCCACGAAGCCCCGAGTGACGTGCGCCACGGCGAAGTCGTCTTCGACGATGAGGGTGCGCAACCGGCTCATGCCCGTGCCGCCACGAGTGCGGAGGCGGGCATCCGCACGGTGAAGCGCGCACCACCGCTGTCGGCGGGTGCGAGGTCGATGGAACCGCCGAGACGCTCGACGACACGTGCCACCAGCGTCAGCCCGTACCCGCGCTGTCGGTCATCGCTCTTGGTCGAGTAACCGAGGCGGAAGACGTCGCCGCGCCGTTCCATCGGCACGCCCGGCCCGTCGTCCTCGACGCAGATGCGGATGCCGCCGTCCTCGGTCTGCGCGATCGAGATGATGACGTGACCGCCGCGTCCAGCGGCATCCAGAGCGTTGTCCAGAAGGTTGCCGACCACCGTGCCCAGATCGCCGTCGCCGGGCCGGGCGGGGAGGTGGCTGTCGTCCGAGATCGTGAGCGCCACCCCCAGCTCGCGCGCCCGTGCGCGCTTGGCCAGCAGGATCGCCGCCAGCTCGATGTCCTGCACGCCGTCCGGGGCATCCAGGCGGCTCAGCGCGCCGCCGTCGCCGGCTCGATCGACCACACGGCGGGCGGCTTCGAACTCACCCAGCTCGATCAGTCCGCCGATCGTGTGCAGCGTGTTCGAGAATTCGTGCTGCTGGGCGCGCAGGCCCTCCGCGAGGCCCTGGGCACCGGCGAGCTCCCGCAGCGCGCGATCGAGCTCTGTACGGTCCATCAGGGTCACCACGGTGCCGACGCGTCTGTCCTGCACGCGCACGGGTGCGGCTCTAGCGACCAGCACGCGCTCTCCGGAGAGCACGAGGCGCTGCGGGGCGGCGTCGTCTTCGGCCTCGGTCTCGGCGATGAGGGCGGCGAGGCCGTCCAGCAGCTCCGACGCCGGGCGGCCGACGGCCTCTGCGGGGCCTGAGAGCCCGAGCAGCCGGGCCGCAGCGTCATTGCAGAGCGAGACCATCCCCTGCTCGTCGAGGGCGAGCATGCCCTCACGGATGCCGTGCAGCGTGGCCTCTCGCGTCTCCAGCAGCCCGCGGATGTCTTCGGGTTCGAGCCCGTAGATGCGACGGCGCACCATCCGGGCGACTCCGGTCGCCGCGATCACTCCGATCACCGTGGCAGCGCCGAGCGCGAGGAGGAATCCGGTGATGTCGCCGAGGAAATCCGCACGGATGTCTGATTCCAGAATTCCGACGGACACCTGACCGATCACGATCCTGTCGGCGCCGAACACCGGAACCTTCACGCGCCACGACTCGCCGAGTGTGCCGGTCTGGGTGCCGACGTACGTCTCGCCGGACAGTGCGACGCTCGGGTCGGTCGAGACCGGTTCTCCGATGCGATCCGGGTTCGGATGCGAATAGCGGATGCCCTGATCATCCGTCACCACGACGTACGCCACGTTCGACGAATCGCGGATCAGCTCGGCGATCGGCTGGATCACCGCGGCAGGGTCGGGCGAGCGGTAGGCCTCGACGATCGTCGGCAGTTGGGCGACGGACTGCGCGACCGCGACCATGCGCTCCTGCGACGCCTCGCGGATCTGCCGCTCCTGCATCAGCATCGCGGCGAGTCCAGCCGTGAGCACGATCGCGAGCACGATGACGACCTGCAGCAGCACGAGCTGCGTGCGGAGCGTCATCGCCTTCACCACGTACCCATGCTAAGCGAGGGGCGGACAGTCGATGTCGGTTACGAAATGACCAGAAGTCACGGTTGTGAACACAAGCCGATCCAGCGATGCCTGCGGTTCTAGGCTCGCGTCACCTGCTCCCGGCATCGGCGTCGGGCGGAAGGACTCGAGGAGGAGTTCATGACACAGCACACTCGCACGCGTACTCGGCTCGCGCTCGGCGCGGTCGTCGGGGTCGTCGCACTGGGACTGGCCGCATGCACCGGAACACCGACCGCGGGCGGTGGCGACACCGGTGGTGATGGCGGCGGGTCGAGCATCGACAGCGTCGCGGTGATCGCGCCGGCTGATCCTGGCGGTGGGTGGGACCAGACCGCGCGTGCCTTCGGACAGGCGCTCAGCGACGAGTCGCTGGTCTCTTCTGCGCCGGTGTCGAACATCGGCGGGGCCGGCGGCACCGTCGGACTCGCCTCGCTCGCCACCGAGGGAAACCCGAACACTCTCATGATCACCGGCAGCGTGATGGTCGGTGCGGTCGAGACGAACGCGTCGGACGTGCGGATCGAGGACATGACTCCGATCGCGAAGCTCACCGAAGAGCCGCTCGTCATCGTCGTGCCGAAGGACAGCCCGTACGACACCCTGAAGGACTTCATCGACGCCTGGGTGGACGAAGGCGCGGGCATGGCCGTCACCGGCGGATCCGCCGGTGGTATCGATCACATCCTCGCGGCGCTGCTGCTCACCGACGCGGGCGTGGATGCTGCGGACGTGCCGAGCAAACTCAACTACATCGCCAACTCCGGCGGCGGCGAGGCGCTCACGATGCTGCTGGGCGGTCAGGTGCAGGCCGGAATCTCGGGCGTGGGTGAATTCTCGCAGCAGGTCGAGGCAGGCGATCTGAAGGCGCTTGCCGTGTCGTCGGGCGAACCGGCGCTGCTGCTGCCGGAGGTTCCGACACTCACCGACGAAGGCGTCGACCTGGTCGTCACCAACTGGCGAGGACTCATCGCGCCCGGCGACATCTCGGACGACGAGAAGAAGGCGCTCGAGGACCTGGTGACGTCGGTGAACGACAGTGCTGCGTGGGCCGAGATCCTCGAGACCAACGGCTGGACCGATGCGTTCCTCGTGGGCGATGAGTTCTCCACGTTCCTGGAAGGCGACATCTCCACGACGAAGGAGACGCTCAAGACGATCGGCCTGATCGAATGACGAGCCAGATCACAACGGGAGCGTCGGCGATCGCCGGCGCTCCCCGGTCGCGCAGGCTCGGGGAGCTCGCCTTCATCGGCGTGATCATCGTGTTCTCGGTGGTCGCGCTCGTGATGACGGGCTTCATCCGCGAGCCGGTCGGATCCTCGAACGTTCTCGGCGCACGTGTGGTGCCGTACGCGGTCACCGGTCTCATGCTCCTGTCGTCGCTCGCGGCGTTCGTCGCGGTGCTGCGCGGCGACGTGGGCGCTCCGGATGAGGGTGAAGACGTCGACACCGAGGCGCGGACGTCCTGGAAGACGGTGATCTTCCTCGCTCTCGCGTTCGCGTCGCTCATGGTCGTGATCCCGATCGCCGGGTGGCCGGCCGCGGTGGTCGTGCTCTTCACCGGTGCGTCGATGGCACTCGGCTCATCGAGCTGGTGGAAGGCGCTCCTGCTCGGACTCGGACTCGGAGTGCTGACGCAGCTGCTGTTCGGCAATCTGCTCGGACTCTCCCTGCCGCCGTTCGGCGCGATCCTGCCGGGCCTCATCGAGAGTTCGGGGGTGTTCGGTGGATAGCCTGCAGCTGCTCATGGACGGCTTCGCGACAGCGCTGCAGCCGCAGTATCTGCTGTTCGCGTTCGTCGGCGTGCTTCTCGGCACCGCGGTGGGCGTGCTCCCCGGCATCGGGCCGGCGATGACTGTGGCACTGCTGCTGCCGCTGACGTACACGCTGGATGTCACGAGCGCGATCATCATGTTCGCCGGCATCTACTACGGCGGCATGTACGGCGGGTCGACGACGTCGATCCTGCTGAACACGCCAGGGGAATCGGCATCCATCGTCACGGCGCTCGAAGGCAACAAGATGGCCAGGATGGGCCGCGCCACGGCCGCGCTGGCCACCGCCGCGATCGGATCGTTCATCGCCGGCACGATCGCGACGGTCCTGCTCACGCTGTTCGCACCGTTCATCGCCGACTTCGCAGTGACCCTGGGACCCGCCGACTACTTCGCGTTGATGATCGTGGCGTTCCTCACCGTGGGCGCTCTGCTCGGAGCGAGTCCGATCCGTGGCATCGTGTCGCTGTCGATCGGTCTGTTCCTGGGGCTGATCGGCACAGACACGCTGACCGGGCAGGCGCGCTTCACCTTCAGCATCCCGAACCTGGGTGACGGGATCGACGTCGTGATCGTCGCGGTGGGCCTGTTCGCGGTCGGCGAGGCGCTCTACGTCGGCTCACGGCTGCGCAGCGGGGCTCTGCCGATCATCCCCGTCTCCGGCAACTGGCGCTCCTGGATGAAGAAGAGCGACTGGAAGCGCTCGTGGAAGCCGTGGCTGCGCGGCACCGCGATCGGATTCCCCATCGGAGCGATCCCTGCCGGCGGCGCGGACGTCGCGACGTTCCTCTCCTACGCGACCGAGAAGCGGCTCGCGAAGGATCCCTACCGGCAGCAGTTCGGCAAGGGTGCGATCGAGGGTGTGGCAGGGCCGGAAGCGGCGAACAACGCGGCCGCGGCGGGTGTGCTCGTACCGCTGCTGACGCTCGGGCTGCCGACGACCGCGACCGCCGCGATCATCATCTCGGCGTTCCAGACCTACGGAATCCGCCCCGGCCCGCTGCTGTTCGACAGCCAGCCGGCGCTGGTGTGGGCGTTGATCGCGAGCCTGTACATCGGTAACGTCGTGCTGATCATCCTCAACCTGCCTCTGGTGGGCATGTGGGCCAAGGTGCTGCAGATCCCGCGGCCGTACCTGTACGCGGGGATCCTGGTGTTCGCGGGGCTCGGTGCGTACGCGGCGAACTTCACGATCTTCGACATCGGCGTGCTGCTGCTGCTCGGCGTGATCGGGTTCTTCATGCGCAGGCACGGCTATCCGGTTTCGCCGATGGTCGTCGGAGCGATCCTCGGTCCGATGGCGGAGGAGCAGTTGCGCAAGGCCATGGCGATCAGTCAGGGCGACGCGCTGTACCTGGTGCACAGCCCGATCTCGATAGTGATCTACTCCGCGATGGTGCTGATCATCGTGCTGGGCGTCTGGCTCAAGCGTCGCCAGGCGCGGTTCGAGGCGGCGATGTCGGATATCGACACCGCGACGATCCGGACCGTGGACGAGGAGATCGCGCAGCAGTTGCGGCAGCGATGAATGCGGATGGGCGGCAGCGGGGTCTCCGCCGGCGCCCATCCGTTCTTTCAGGCGATGGCCATCAGATGATCTGTCGGCCCTCCCGCTTCGCTTCGCGAGCGTCTTTCACGAAGGCGCGGATGATCACGGCGAGTACGCCGATGACGATCACGGGCCAGACGAGCACGTACGCAGCCATGAGAATGAGTTCCATCACGCGTCCTTTCCTGCGAGTGCGCCGTCTCCGGCTGCTTCAGCGTTCTTGATCGCGCTCTCCGTCTCGATCATGATCTCGGTCTCCGCGGTGTCGAACTCACCTGTGCGCTGCTTGATGAGTTCGAAGTCGAATCGTCTCGTCTTGTTCAGCATCGTGATCGCCACGCACACGATCGTGCTGACCGCATAGGCCACGAGCGATCCGGAAAGCACCGGATAGGTGTGCAGGAAACCGATCGCGAACGGGGCGGATGCCACGATCGAGACGGCTCCGACGCCGATGGCGACCTTCAGCCCGAAGAACCCGAACGACATGAGTGCCAGCACGACACCGATGCCGATCACCGACAGCACATCACTGACGATGCCGAGTCCGCCTGACAGATCGACCCACTCGAAGCGCACGGGGAGGAACGCGGCGAGGGCGGCGATGACGGCGACGCTGAACGCCACGTTGGTGACGCGGTTCCAGTAGAAGCTCGCGATCACCGGGAAGACGAGCGCGCCCCACATGGCTCCCACGAATACCAGCAGGTCGAGGATGTTGAACTGCATCGACGCGAAGCCGAGTGCTGCCGCTGTTGCACCGACCATGGTCAGTCGCCCCACCAGGAGCATCGTCTTCGGGTTCGCGTTCTTCTTGCCTGCGATGTTCTGACCGTAGATGTCGGCCATCATGATCGACGAGAGCGCCGTCATGTCGGCATCCGCCGTCGATGACAGCGAGCCGATGATCATGACGAAGAACACGCAGATCAGCAGCGGGCTGAGGTAGGTCGCGGCCATCTGCGGGATCAGGTTGTTGACGTCGCCGTCCATCGGCTGGACTCCGGCGTACAGCGCGATGACGCCCAGCATTCCGACGCCGATGATGGTCGCGCCGTAGCCGACGGTCGCGGTGATGAACGTCTTCTTGATGAGGTCCTCACGAACAGCGAACAGCCGCTGTGCGATCGTCTGGTTCCCGATCGCGTAGGCGAGCACCGCAGCGATGTACGGTGCGCCCTGGTTGAAGAACGCGTCGGAGGAGAAGAAATCGCCCTGCTGCGGTGTCAGGTTGGAAGCACCGGTGACGAACAGGTCGGGGCCGCCGGCGGCGAAGAAGATCACCGGGATGATGATCGCCACCGCGCCGAGCATCGCCAGCACCTGGGCGAAGTCGGTGAGCACCGACGCACGGAAGCCCGACCACAGCGTGTAAGCCAGAACACCGATCGCGATCGCGACGATGCCCTGGGTGAACGTGAACGGCGACAGCATCGCGATGAGCGCACCGCCGGCGATCAGGTTCGATGTGAGGCTGATCAGGCTGCCCAGCACGTTGGAGCCGGCGAGCATGAGCTGACTCGAGCGGCCGTGCCGCGCGAACATGACCTCGGCGATCGTGTGCGCCTTCGGAGCCACCTTGCGGATGCGGCGGCCGAAGGGGTAGATGAGCAGGATCATCAACGCTCCCCAGAGCCCGTAGTGGATGGGGCCGGAGATCCCGTAGGTGTAGCCGGACGTGGCCGAGGCGTACATCGATGACGCCCAGATCCAGGTCGCCGTCATGGATGCGGCCGATATGCCGAAGCCGATCTTGCCGCCGCCGGTCATGTAGCCGTCGGCGTTCTCCTTCTTACGGGAGATGCGGATCGACATGTACAAGCTGCCGCCGAAGAAAAGCAGCATGAGCAGGACCACGATCGGTCCTGAGAGTGTTTGGAGGTCTCCCACCGGGTGTTCTCACTTTCTCGTCTTTGATGCGGCACGGCCGCTGGTCGAAGGAGAAAGTGCCCGCTAAGTGGGGGAGAGGGAGGTCAGAGGTTGGGTGGACATCGAGAGATCTGATGCTGTCAGCATGGCGAACGAACCTGGACCACTGAGGCGCATGGCAGCGCACAGACGAGAGGCCCGGGGTGCGGCTCCTTTCCGGTCGTCCACGTTCGGGCACGCCGATTGCCGGCGCATCCTCAGCGGGAGTCGAATGATCGCGGGGCGCGCAAGTCGGGCGCGCGTCGCGTGAGAGCGCACAGTGCGCTCCCTGCTCATGCATGCACGAGCATCCTTTCCACCATAGCAAGTTCCCAGGGGACTGCCGATTTCGGGCGGATCAGGTGAATGCCGAAGGATCAGGCGTGCGTCTCAGACGCAAGAAGCCCTCGGGAACCGAGGGCTTCTTCATGGTGGACCTCCGTAGAGAGTTTGAGAACCCCTGCCCACACCTGAAAACCTTGTCTTTGCGCAGGTCACGGGGCTTGTACGACCATGACCAGCGCTCATCGGAGCCTACAGTCTTCGACTCCAGGGGTCGAGTGGTGCGATCACTTGAGATGGCTCAAACCCTGCTACGGCCCGAGCAGGTCGACGACCTGGTGGCGCAGTACCGCGAGGGCGCGACGCTCGTGGAGCTGGCGTCCCTGTTCGGAGTGAACCGCCGCACGGTCGCCAGCCACCTCACCCGGCGGGAGGTGACGATCCGCCGTGGACGGTTCGATCCTTCCCGCATCCACGAAGCAGCCGACCTCTACCTCAGCGGGTTGACGCTGGTAGAGGTCGGCGTGAAGGTCGGGGCGGGGCCTCAGGCAGTCCGGCGAGCGCTCGCTTCGCACGGCGTAATGATCCGTCCTGGTGGGCGCCGTGGTTCCCGGATCACTGCGTAGGGGGCTTCGATAGCGGAGAGCGATGATCAGGACTTGTTCGACCCGCGCTCCTATCCAACTCTTGGTTGCTAGCCGGGGATCACGAGACCAAGCCGTTCGGCCAGTGCTCCCGGTGTGTCTTCGCGATCTTGCGCAGGTTACCTCGGACGACTCTCAGTTCTGCCGTCGACGGCACGTCGTCGTCGTGGTTCCCAGGATTCAGGACCGTCGCAAAGGTGTTCCATTGACCCTTCTCCCCGTTATCAAGAGCGAAACCGCGGACGAGCGGGACGAGTTGCCCCAGCATTGATGCCTCGGCATCGACGTCCGCGACCGAGCAGGCTGCACCGGCCTGAGTACGCCCGGTAGCGATGATCTGCTTCGCAAGGCGCTCTGCCGCCGAACGATAGCTTCCGCACGCGGCCCTGCGGCCGCGTGCAGTTGGTGCGTTGAGATTGTCCTCAGCATCCAGCATCAGTCGGCTAAACATGTCGGACGTCTGTGTCGGCACAGTACCGGCCCTGGGATCGACAAGATTCAGTTCATACGCAATCAGTCCACGATGGTCGTGATTGCTCATTGTCCAGTCAGCCAGTCTGCTGTCGTAAGTAGTCAAGATGACCTGCACACCATCATCGAGAAGCTTCGCAATGGTGTTCTGAACGAAGGTAAGTCGGTGGTCAGGGTCGCTTCCAGGGATGGGATCGTCGAGGACCACTACCGGTGAGTCAAGGAGTTCGATGCGTGCCAGGAAGATCGACAGGCCGAGCGCGTTCAACTGTGAGTCACTGTAAACGCCGAGCGCGTCGCGCACGACCGGCGATGTTCCCGCTTCGGCGTGCAGTGCGGCTATCAAGTTTACGAAGCGAGTGCCGCCGGCACGTGTTCGCGCACCCACGAAGTCGACCAACTCGTCAGGACGGATCGTCAGCCACCAAGACTTGATGGTGTCGCTCATCTCGGCGAAGCGCGCGTCGAGCAGCTCGACCGAAGCATCCTGAAGTGCCTTCTCGGCCGCTTTCGCCCGGGCCAATGCGCGTTGCCGCTCGGATGATCTGATCACGTCACCTGCGAGCTCCGCCACTCCGTCGAGCAGCGTCAGCAACTGCCGATGATCAGCGATCCCAGCACGTTCCTCGATGACCGGCGCGATTGCAGTTTCAAGCGCGGAGGCGGCTTCCGCGTGCAACTCGCGCTTCGTGCGTACAGTATCGAGAGTTGTACGCAGGCCGCCGAAGGCCGCTTCAATGTCAGTCGGGTACTCTCGTCGCTCGATCGCAAGTCGCAGAGTGGCGATCGCTTCACGGACTTCGCGCCCCGCGGTGACGAGCGCCTGCGTGGAATCGGTCAGAGCTGTCGCAGCGGCATAGGCGTCTCGGACGAGTGTGGGCCGAAGGCCCCAGTCCTGAAGTTTCGCCGCCAGCGCGTTGAGCTCGGTCTCCGACAGGCTGCCAGTGCTAGGCATGCCTGCACGCACGAACTCTGCGAGGGCCGTGAGCGTCTCGCCTGCTCGGTCAATGGATGCGAGTGTCGTGGCGGCGGTCTGATCAAGATTTGAAGCGTGGCCTAGCTCGGCTCTCATCGTGTCAATGCGCGCTGGTGTCAGCGCTTCCGGCGTCGCGCAGACCGGACAGTCTGCGGGAGCAGTTAGCTCCGCGAACTCATGCACTCGCAGGACTGCTGCGAAGATGGGCAGCAGGCGGGCGACTTCCTCCTCAATCGAGGCAAGCGCCTCCCTGTAGGAAGTTGTGTCGGGCACCTCGAGTTCGACTGAGGGAAACGGCGCTGCAACAAACTGTGCGATCGGGAAGAGCGCCTCCGCCTTGGCTCTAGCGCGGGTCTCAAGTCCGGTCTTGGCGTCGGCAAGAGTTGAGTAGTGCTCTCCCGTAGCTGCTCCGGCCGCCTCACGTAACTCTGCGGACAAAGCGTCCGTGACCGCGCCAGCACCGGAGGATGCGGTTCTGGCGATGGTTTGGAGACGACTCCGTGCGTCAGAGAGGTCCGTAGGTAGCGTCGCCACCCTCTGGAGCCACGGTCCATCGGGCTCTTGTTCCAGGTGCTTGCGTGCTTCGGCGACTCGTGCACGTAGCAGGTCGAGGTCACTGAGGGACAGAAGCGACTTGAAGTATGAGACTCGTTGCTTGGGTTCCGTCGAAAGGGCGTGGCGAAGGATGTGCTGCAGCAGGACGGGAGCGCGCACCGGCGGGTCGGCCAGCATGAGCCCGACACTCGACAGGTCACTGACCTCGTTCCCGTCGACGAGGAGCCGACTCTCGCATTCCGCCCCTCGGCCAAAGTCACCGGTCAAGATCCGCCGAACACGGTGGAGCGAACCGTCAGCAGTACGCACTACAGCTTCCACGAAGACCTCATCGTCGCCCTCAGGGAGATGAGCATTTCGTAGGCTGTCGTTGTACTCAGCCTTCGCACCACCAAGAAGCTCCCGGCGACTGCTATAACCCGACAGCAAAAACTCCACAGCCTCGGCCAGGCTGGTCTTACCCTGGCTGTTGCCGCCGTGAGCCACCGTCAGGGGCGCGTCCAGTTCGAAGTGGGCAGGCACCGTGCCGAAAGCTCTGAAACCGCGTACGTCGATCGAGACGATGCTGGTTCTGCTCATGGGGTTCGCCAGCTCTCGACAATCGTGCCGATAGCCTCATCCAACTGATCGACCGACGCGGCCGTCGCGACCGCATCGAGGAGCGCGTGAGCGTCTGCCTTCGCGGGCGTGGCATGCCCAAGCAGCGCAGTCAGCGGCTCCAGGTTGGGCAACAGTTCGGACACCCACAACAGTGTAGTGAACGGACCCGCACTCACCTGTGAAGCAACGGCTCGGTACCAGCTGCGGCGTGGCCCCTCGACTGGCTCGCATCGTCGTCTCGCCGCCCACCGTGTCGCGCGGCGGCCTCAGCGATGCTCGCGCGCACCAACAGGAGGAGGCTCGTGGGGCCCATGATGATGAACTTGAGTGCGTTCCAGCATGCCCACAGGACGATGAGGTTGAGCCAGCCGGGGCCGCCGTCGGCTGCCGAGCTAGAGCAGATGCTGGCGATCAGGATGTATGGAAGCGCGACCAGCATCGCGGGTATCCCCCACTTGAGTCCGCGACGTGTGCGGATGGCAGCGAGCAGTCGGTTGCTCGGCATGTAGCGGTGCAGGTAGTCGCGGGTGCGAACGCTGATCGTCCAGATAAGGCGGAACATGACGGGCCTCTCGTCACACGTGTTACTCCGTCGAGGAGGCAGAATGAACCGTCCCAGGTTCTGTGCCGCTTCTATGCGGGTTGCGGCTCTCGGGTGATGGCCGCGTAGTAGGTCGCCTCGAACTCGTCGGGGCTGACCATTCCGAGGCTACCGTGGAGCCTTCGGTTGTTGTACCAGTCGACCCAGCCGCCGGTCGCGAATTCGACGTCCGCGATCGTCTTGTACGGGCCGTCGTGGAAGATCGTCGTGCGCACGCACTCGGCCTTGTAGAGGCCGTTGATCGTCTCCATGAGGGCGTTATCGTACGCATCGCCGACGCTCCCGATCGATGGCGCGATGCCGTCGAGGGCGAGCCTTTCGGTATATGCCACAGCGGTATATTGACTTCCCGCGTCGCTATTAAGCCGAATTCGGCTTAACTCGGATTATGCCGAGGTTTTCGTTAAGCCGAGGATTCGT
>NZ_JPSY01000005.1 GCF_000763375.1 Microbacterium profundi
ACACGAATCCTCGGCTTAACGAAAACCTCGGCATAATCGCTATGCGCTCGAAGCTGTTTCGGTTGGATCGGGTGGCCTTGCCGGCCACGTTCCCACAGCGCCATGCGTAGCGGGATCATGACGAGCTCGGTGTGCATGGTGGTCTGCGCGTGCCAGGCCACGATGCGTTGCGAGTACACGTCGAGGATGAAAGCGACGTAGACCCAGCCCGCCCATGATCGGACATATGTGAAATCCATCACCCAGGTGTGATCTGGATGTGGGGCCGTGAAGTCTCGGTTCAGGAGGTCGCCGGCACGGTTGCCATCCTTGCCGGGGATCGTGGTCCGGATGCCCTTCGCCCGGGTGATGCCTTGCAGACCCAGAGCCCGCATGGCCCGGTCCACCGCGCCACGTGAGGCGTCAGCGATGGCGGTGCGGCGGATCAGCGCGGTCATCTTCTTGCGGCCATACAAGCCCTCCGGCGTCATCCGGCGGCGCGTCGTCCCGTCGGGCAGCACCTCGGCGCGCCAGGCGGCGTCACGGACGGCGTCGACGACGAGCGCATCGGTCACAGTCCGGAGGGACACGCGGCCTTGCCGCCAGGCCCGGTAGGTGCGCGCAGCGACCTTCACGCCCTGCTCTCGCAGGACGCGGATGATCGACTCGACTGCATGCCCCTCGGATCTCATCTGGTCGATGAATCCCATGATCAGCGGTTGCGGGGGTCGAGTTCCCCCACGAAGAAAGTTGTCGCTGCTTTCAGGATCGCGACGTCGTCACGCAGCTTGCGGTTCTCGGCCTTGAGCCGGCGGATCTCTGCGTGTTCCTCGCTGGTCTGCCCGTCTCGGTCTCCCGCGTCGATATCGGCTTGCACAACCCACCGGCGCAACGATTCCGCACCGACGCCTTCCTGACGGGCGACGGCTGCAATGGCCTTCGCGGTCGAGGGGTACTCGGCCCGGTGCTCGCGCACGAGCCTGACTGCGCGCTCACGGAGCGCGGCATCGATCTTCTTCGGCATGATGACATCCAATCAACTCAAAAGGATGCGGCACCAAACCTGGGACGGTTCAAGTCGCTGAAGCGGCATCAGAGATCGTCTGGAGGCCCCAGAACCGCCCTATGGGGTGGCGCTGGGGCCTCGCTGCGCAGCGTGCCTGCCCTCCATCCCAGCACTTGCGACGCCCGATCGTTGCAACCTGGGTCGCGCATGGGGGTGGCTGGACGCAGTGAACTGTCTCAAAAATCCATCCACATACGGACACGCTTCAACTGCGGCAGGAGGAGCGTGGCTGACGCGCATCCTGTGACCTATGGACGGCGATGCAGGGTGGGTGCATGATTATGCGCATCGAAGCGTTCTCTTCAGAGTGGAGGAGTTGTGAAGCTAAATTCAGGTGTCAGCGGCAGAAATCGATACGGTCGGTTCATTGCCGGTGTAGCGATCGCGGGATTTCTGATTGTGTATGCGCCAGTTGCTGCCAGCGCTGGTGATGCATCGTCCAGTTGGGGTGACTACACGATCAACAGCGTTCAATATCGAAACCAAGCGACCATCTCGACAGTTTCAGGACGGGCGTCAGCCTGGACGAACGTCGGCACTACGTCTGGATGCGCGCCTTCTGGATGGATGGGACTGAGGGCCCGTCTCTTCAACTCAGCAGGTTCGCTCATCCAAGAGAGCACCATTGCTTACAATTCGGGTTGCACGTCCCTGATGGATCGTGTGACGACGCGATACGCCAGCGGAACGTGGCGTTCTTACGGTGTCACTTGAGGGATGGACGGGATCGTCGTATAGCCCTTCCTACACCTATCAATCACCCAACCAGAGTTCATAAGGGGGAGACGTGAAACACACAACAATTGGGAAGGTCGTCGCGGGAACGACGCTCGCCCTCGCTCTCGGTGTTCTCGGAGGAGCAGCGGTCGCCGCGGGCCCTGTGCTTTTCTCACCACAAGGCTTGAGCGCGGAACTTGGAATCGAAACCGCCCCTATGCCTGAGCCGACATACTCGGTCAACAGCAGTGGTGAGACGTTTGGATCTGCAACCGAGGCACGCTCGCCCAAAGAAGAGCCAGCGTTGATCCAAGCTGAAGCAACGAACGGCAAAGCTGGTTATGTTCGAAAGGCCGAGCTCGACGCAGTGAACGGAGCCGATGCCATGGATTCGTTCAAGTCTCCTGAGGATGCTCTGGCATGGCAGACCGCGAATCAGGGCAAAGAATTTACCATTCCGGTATATCTACAGGACGGCGTCACTGTGATCGGTGAGTTCCTTGTAACCAACGAACAGCCAAGACAGTAGACCAGTCTGCATCGTGCCGATGAGGTCTCGGGACACAAGTAGGGTTACGGCGGACCATCTCTCGGCGTGTCGTGCACCTACTCATCGCGGGCCGAAGGGCTGTCGGAAACGATCGTTTACGGCAGCACCTCTGTGGCCGCAGCGCTGTTCTGATAGGCGGCCCTCAATGAGAGGATCAGCGGTTGCCTTTTCTGAGACGTGAGGTTGGTCAACCAGCGGGCTTAGTTGTTGTTCAGACGTTCTTGGATCTGCTCCATTTGCTCTATTTCCGATCGCTGGCCGGTGGTGATGTCTTCGCAGAGGGCAGTCAGTTCTGGGTCGGTCAGGCTGGCCTCGCGGCACATGAGGATTGCGCCGGAGTGGTGCGGGATCATGGATTTGATGAACTGTTGGTCGTCAGTGGCTGCCTGTGTTCGAGTCGCCGTGAACGATCCGACTGCCAGCAAGGCGAACACGACGAGCATCGCCACATTGGCCTTCTTGTTCGCGTACATGCTACGCATGGCCAGGAGCATGATGATTCCCATTGGAGCCCACATCGTGAGCGTCATGTAGAGCATATTCAGGTTGTTTCGGAAGTCGCCCCAGCCGTCGATCATGGTGAACATGGCAGCGTACATGATGAGCAAGCTCAGGGCCATCATGATCCAGAACATCAGGTAAGGCCGCCCCCGGCTGTGGTGCTCGTGGTCGGGTGCGTGTGGTGAGTCGGACATTGGTTCCATCCCTCGGGGCGGCGCCTATAAGTTGGCTCAGTCGGCTGTCTGCGGGTGTCCGTAGCGGTGCGGATCGGCGTCGAAGGCGTCGGCGCAACCGGTGGAGCAGAACCAGAACGTGGTTCCGTCGTATTCGCGTCTCGCGGCCGCCGTGGCCGGGTCAACTTTCATGCCGCAGACCGGGTCGGTGACGAGGGCCTTCTCGTCGGACCTGGGCTCGTTGGGGTATGTCATTGGACGGCCCCCGGGGTTCGCTGTTGAGTGTCAGAATGCTCCGAGGAGTGCGGCGCACGCTTCCTCGCAGCGACGGCATGCTTCAGCGCACACGCGGCAGTGCTCATGCATTCCGGCGTGCCGTTCGCACTCGTCCGCGCAACTCGCGCAGGCCATGCGGCAGGCGTCGAGAGTGGCTCGTGTGAGGTTGGCGTCGTACCCGGTGTGGCGAGAGAGGACGCGCGCCGTGGTTTCGCAGAGGTCGGCGCAGTCCATGTTGGTGCGGATGCATTTGGTCAGTTCAGTGACCATGTCTTCGCTGAGGCAGGCATCGGCGCAGGCGGTGCATGCTTGCGCGCATTCCAGACACGCCTCGATACAGGTGGTGAGTTTCTGCTGGTCGATTCCGCCCAGGTCCTTGGGATAGGTGCGGAGCATTTCTCCGGCAATAGTCATGATGGGCTCCTTTCGTGGAGTCCTCGAAACTACGCTCACGCCCGCGATCCCATGAGGCCCTTGAATACCCTTGTGGGGCATGGTAGCGCCGCACCGGGTTGAAGGCAGCGTGCTGTCCGCGTGTGATCACGCCGACGCTTCAGGCGAACCTGTCTCCCCTCCTGCCAGCCTCGCCCTGGCCTGTTCGCGTTCCGCGCGCAATTCCTTCTCGATTCGCGCGCGGGCTTTCCGCTCGTCGCGGTCTGCATGGATGATGGCACGAATGACGATCCAGAAGACCGCTGAGATGCCGATGGTCGGGATCAGCGACCAGATCACGTTGGTCCAGTAATCATCGAGGATCATGGTGTGCTCCTCGTGGTTCCCTCCACGCGAGCGCAATCCCGACGATGGTCGTGATGACGGCCGCTTCGAGACTCGCGACCGTGTATGTCCAGAACGTGCCACCGGCGCCGCCCGACTGCGCATCCAAAAGCAGGTGCACAGTGGCGAGCAGCGGTCCCACCACGAGCAGGACACGGCCAAGACGCACCAACTGTCGATGGGTGCGCTCCGAAGTGCGCGCTGGTCGTGGCCGCTGGTGTGACAGGTGTATTCGGTGCAGATGTGGTAGCGGGGTGTGGCGGTGTGCAGGCATGTGATTCATCCGAGCATCGCCACGATGAGGAAGTAGATCGCCACGGTGAGCGCGACGACCAGGACGGTGGCAGAAGCGATGAAGAAGGTCATGTTGCGGAAGGGGTTTCGAGGTCTGTCCATGCGCGGTGTCCTTGATGATTGTCGTCAGTCCGCGGGGCGGGCTGGGGCGAGGATGGTGGTGTCGTCGGGAGTGACTTCGACGATTCCGCGGTCGTCGACGAGAACGAGCCGCTCCGAGTCGATGACACTGAAGGCCTGCGCGGCGCCCTGCAGTGTTTGCATGCGTCGCCAGCGACCGTCAGGGCCGTACGACCAGAGAACGCCGTCGGTGCCGACGCCGGCGAGTGTGCCATCCGTGCCGGCGTCGATTGTGTAGAGCACGGGCGCGCCCAACACAGGAGCGAAGGACGCTCCGTTGTCTGTGCTGATGAGGACGCCTTCCTCAGTTGCCGCATAGAGGCCGTCTGTGGTGGCGGCGAGGTCTGCGGCGGAGAACGATGCCTTGGGTAGCCAGTTGCGTCCTTCATCGTCGCTGGCGAGGAGTTCGACTTCGGTGGTGGCGAATCCGTAGAGCATGCCGTCAGGGGCGGCGGTGAGGACATGGAAGTCGGCGCTGCTTCATGGCTTGCGACCATGAGGTGCGCGAGGTTCACCACGCAGCAGGCAGACGGACGATCAGCGAGTACGCCCGTCAGGCGCAGCGGTGGACCTGACGTATCAACCCGGCCTACCGGGAGGGCGCGGAGATCGTCTAGGAAAGCCGCCGAATGTGCGCGTCGCGGCGCGAATCACGCGACACCGCACGAGTTACGGGCTCAAGGACCGGAGTGAGGGCGCACACACCACGGCACGACTCGCACGGCATGGCGCCGGTGCAAGAAGCGTGCGGATGCCGCCGGTACTGCGTGGGGGTGATTCCGAAGCGCTTGCGGAACCATACTGCCGCAACTCGCGCGTCGTTCCATCCGACTTGCCGGGATGCATCGGCGATCGGCAGGTCGGTTTCCTCGATCAGTCGCGTGAACTCCGTCAGGCGGGTCTCGATGAGGAACCGCATGGGGGCGACACCGACCTGCTGGGTGAAAACGCGTGTGAGATGGGCGCGGGAGACGGCCACCTCCGCGGCGAGCCTGCCGACCGTCCACGGCTCGGTCATGCGCGAGCGCAGCAGGACGACCGAGCGGCGCACGGGGCGAGCGATTGGCGGCTGCGCGAGCCGGCCGCGCACCGGGAGGACGAACCTCTCGGGCACGGCGCCGTCGTCGGCGAGCAGCGTCGGTAGGGCAATCTCGACGGCGCGGGAGAACAGAGAGATCAGTCGGGTGGTCGCGACCTCCGGTGGCGCGGTCTCGTTCACGAGGCTGATCTGGCGCCACAGCGGTTCGATGCGGTGCAGGATGTCCACGCCAGGCTGCAGCACGAGTGCCGAGCCGTCCCAGGCGTCAGGATGCACGCCCGGACGGACGCGCGTGGTGTCGGCGAGCACCCATCGCATGTGGGAGCGGAGGAAGGACTCGTCGAAGTAGAGCGTCCATAGCCGCACAGTCGGGTCTGGGCGCACTGAGCACCACATGCCGGCCCCGAGAGCCATCGCGTAGCCCGGTGTCAACTCGTGGATGCCTGTGGCTGTCTCAATGCGTGCGGCGCCCTCGAGGACGTGGACGATCTTGGCGTGCCCAAACACGGCGCGGTGGATGCGTTCGGCGCGCACGCTCTCCACCGCCGACAACGGCGGACCGGCCGGCCGGCCAATAACGTAGCCGCGGCCGGTATCGTCACGATCCCGCAGGGGTGGGACCGCATCCCGTCCGATCAATGGCGCCGTCACGCGTTCATCGACACGACCAGTTCCGTGGCCTCCGGAAGGTTGCGCCGTGGTCACGCCCGATAGCCGATGACAGTGGTCATGCCGGTTTCGGCGTGGTAGATGTTGTGGCAGTGGGCGACCCAGAGACCTGGGTTGTCAGCGTCGAAGTCGACGGTGAGGGTCTGCTTGGGCAGGATGATCGACGTGTCTTTCCGCGGGCCGCCACCTTCATGCTGGTAGGTGTGACCGTGTAGATGGAATGGGTGCCACATCTCGGTGTCATTAGTGATCGTGAACCGGACGCGTTCGCCTTCGCGGATCTCGTGCGCGCCGTCGAGGGGCTGATTCATATCGAACCGTCGCCCGTCGATGCCCCAGTCGTATTCGGCCATACCTCCGGTGAGAGTGATCGCCACGGTCCGATCAGGCTGCCGTGAGGACAGCGCAACGCTGCTATCTGACGTCAGCAGCTGTGCGGTCCCGATCCGGCTGCTAGTGAGCTCCGGGATGCTCACATCGGCCGTCGGTGCTGCCGCGGCGCTGCCGGTGCGGATGACGGCGAAACCGCGATCGCGTTTGCCCTCGGCCTGAGCGATGAGGGGGAACGCGCCGTCATCCAGGGTAATGATCGCGTCGTAGCGTTCGCCCATACCGATGAGGATGCTGTCGACTTCGACCGGTTCCACGGGGAATCCGTCGGTATGGGTGATGGTGAGCGTGTGACCGCCGATGGCGAGGCGGAACGCGGTGTCGCTGCCGGCGTTGATGATCCGCAGCCGCACCTTCTCGCCGGCCCGCCCGGTGAACTGGGTCGGGTCGGCGGGGGGCTTCCCATTGACGAGGTAGAGGGGATAGTAGACGTCGCCGGCGTCGCCGCCGAGCAGGTCGGAGGTGGCGCCCATGAGGGTGTTGCCCATCCGCATGAACATGTCGCCCTTCCCGCCCATGTCGCCCATCCCGGCGGACAGCTCGTCAAGGACGTCGTCGGGGGTGGCGGTGACGCCGTCGAGCCAGTCGTCGAGGATGATGACCCACTCGTCCTCGTACCCGCCGGGCTCGGCGGGGTCCTCGACGATCAGCGCCCCGTACAGGCCACGGTCCAGCTGCACCCCGACGTGGGGGTGGAACCAGTAGGTGCCGGGATCGGGCGCGATGAACTCGTAGTCGAAACTGGCCCCGGCCTTGATGGGCTGCTGGGTGACCGGCGGGACGCCGTCCATGTCGTTGCGCAGCGCGAGCCCGTGCCAGTGCACGGAGGTGTCCGCCTCGAGCTGGTTCCGGACGGTGGCCTTCAGAGTGTCTCCGGCGCCGAGACGGATCACGGGCGCCGGAACAGACCCGAACGCCCAGGTCGGCGCGGTCGCCCCGGCTAGGTCCAGCACGGTCGGGGCGGCGGTGAGGGTCGCGGTGGTGACCTTCCCGGTGCCGCCGCGGCGCCGCTCGGCGCCTTGGACCTGGGCGCCGTCGGGCTGCACCCAGTTCGCCGCCGGCGCGCAGGATGCCAGCGCGACCGTCGCGACGGCGCCAATGCTGACGCCGAGGAACCCTCGCCGAGTTAGGAGGAAGCGGGGGCGTGGGGCGGGCGACGGGTTCATCGTTGTTTCCTTTCCGGCCGGGAGCGCGGGCCGTGGTTTTCGTCAGGGAGGCCGTCCGGGTCGGACGTCGCATGATCGGCGGAGGCTCGTGGGGCACGATTGCCGGTTGCCGTGACGGCCGAGGGCTCTGAGCGCCTGGATCCGATGGCGAGCAACGCCATTGCGATCAGCACGATCACGGTCCCGATCCAGCCCCACAGGCCCGGGTCCTCGCGCAGGATCAGCAGCGACAGCAGGATCCCGAAGACCGGCACGAGCAGCGTCCACGCGGCGAGGAGGTCGAGCCGGGCACGTCCGATCTCGGTGAACCAGGCGACCGTGGTGGCGGCGGTGCCGACCAGTGATAGGAACAGCAGGGTGAGGATGAACCGGATGTTCCAGTCGATCGTGGGCGGCCCTTCTGTGACGGCTGCGGTGCCGGCGAGGATCGCACCTCCGATGAGCAGCTGAGCTGCCGCCACGATTCGGACGTCTGCGTGCACGATCCGGCCGATGAGGGTGCCGGCGGTGATCGCGGCGGCGGAGGTCAGTGAGAGCCACGCTCCGGTGCCGAGCCCGGAGGGAAGGACGATGATGAGTAGGCCGGTGAAGCCCAGGCCGATCGCGGCGATCGCGGCGGGGGTGGGACGCTCGCGGTAGAGCCACCACGCGGGCAGCAGGATCAGGATTGGCTGCGCGTTGGCGAGCACCGAGGCGATCCCGGTCGACAGTCCGGTCGCGGCGACGAACATCGTCGCGAATGCCAGGGCGATGTTCACCAGTCCGAGGCAGCCGATCAGTGCCCATGTCTTCGGGTCGCGGGGAAGAGGTGCCCGCTGGATGCCGGCGACGGTTGCGAGCGCGACCCCGGCGATGAGGGCTCTCAGTGCCGCGAGCCACAGCGGCGGGGCGTCTTGCAGGCCGACGGTGATCGCGACGAAGCACGACCCCCAGGCGAGCGTGACCCACAGCATCCGCAGCGGTCGGGGGTGCCCGTGCCGGCTGGCGTCCGCGAGGGGGCGGACGACGGTGTTCACGACGACTCTCGCGTGTCGGTCCCGCTGTCGCCCCCGTGGCGTCGATGATTCGAGTCGTGGGCGCCGGTGTGGTGGCGGTGGCCGAACAGGTGCATGGCGGCCATGCCGATGATCGCGACGTAGGGCAGCACTGCGACGACGTGGGGAAGGTGGTCGATGAACAGGTAGATCGCGATCCCGAGCACGGAGATCCCGATGATCAGCCACGCCGTCACAGGCATCCGTCGCCGCGGGTCGCCTTCGCCGGGATGGTCGGCGGGCGGTTGGTGGTCACCGGTCATGGTCGGGCTCCTCCGCCGGTGTGAGGAAGTCCTGGCGCATGCCGAGGCTCTCGTCGGTGAGGCGGATCGAGGTCGCGGCGTCGGGGACGGTGCCCGTCAGCGCGCGGATCGCGTCGATCGTCTCGGGCACGACGATGGCCTCGTTGTAGACCTGGTAGGCGAGGTAGGCCTCGCTGCCGTTCACGGTGACCAGGTCCTCCCACACGGCGACCTCCCACATGTCTCCCCGGGGGCGGCCGAGATCGCGCATCAGCTCGACGGTGGAGTTGAGGGCGACCAGGCCATCGGACATCCGGATGAACGCGATGCGGGGCGCGGCGCGCAGGGCGTCCAGCACCTCGTCGCGGGTCGCCTCCCGGGTCAGTTGTAGCGTCCAGTAGTGGCTGTGGGTCTGCGTGTGGGCGCCTTTGGCGGCGATGGTGACGACATCGAGTCCGGGGAGCACGGTCTGTGCGTCGGGGCCCTGATGAGAGGGGATGGTCGGTTCTGGGACCATCGTGTTCATGATCCCGCCGAGGTGCGATTCCCACGGGTCGGTGGCGCGGCGGATGAGCACCCCACGGGCGCGCAGCAGGAGTCCGGCCGCATCCAGCGCGCCGAGGATCCGCACGATGCTGGTGGTGTTGCAGGAGACCACCCGGGTGCTGTCCCTGCCGATGGCGCTGGCGTAGTTGGCTTGGGCGACGAAGGAGTGGCCGGTGGTGGAGTGGGACTCGCCGCCTTGGAGCACTGCCTTGACGCCGAGGGCGCGGTAGCGCTCCAGGTTTCCCGCTGCCACATGCTTGGGGGTGGTGTCGACGACGACGTCGCACTGCGCGAGAAGGTCGTCGAGCACTCCCTGTGCGGGCACGTCGGCGCCCCGCATGGCCTGCTGCGCCTCGATGGTGGAGGCGAACACGGGCAGGCGGTTCGCTGCGGACTTGATCCGCCAGTCGGTGGCGATGTCCGCGACGCCGACCAGGTCCATGTCCGACTGCAGCAGGACCGCGTCGGCGACGCGCTTGCCGATGACGCCGTAGCCGTTGACGCCGACTCGAATGGTGTTCATGTGCGTGCCTTTCTGATGAGGGATGGGAGCCGCGGCGGTCATCGCCGTCGCCGCGTGGTCCAGAGCAGGTAGCCGCCGAGTGCGGTGACCACGCTCGCGCCGGCGCCGATCATGACGCCTTCCCGCGAGCGCCATCTCGTGTTCCCGCTGACGAGTTCGCCGATGCCGTTGATCAGGGCGGCGGTGATCATGCCGGCGATCAGGCGATTGCCGATCCGTTCAGCCCGTCCCACGAGCGGTTCCAGTTCGGCCGCGCGCAGGTGCACCTCGAGGCCGCCGTTCTCCAGCACCCGCCGGAGCTGCTTGAGTGTTCCGGGCAGCTCGAGCAGCAGTGCTCCGGCATCCGCGGATGCCTGTGCCCAGCGTTTCGCCAGGGCGGGGAGGGAGAACTGTCGCTGCACGATCCGCTCCGAGAAGGGGGTGAGCGCCTGCAGCATCTCGAACTCGGGGTCGAGCCGTGCCGCCAGTGCCTCGCCCATCATCAGGACCTTGAACAGCAGAGCGATCTGCTGCGGCAGCTGGAGGTGGTGGTGTCGCAGCAGGGCGAGCAGCTCTCCGAGCAGGTGGCTGAGGTTAATGTCGGACAGGGGGCGTCCGAGATACCGCGACACGAAGACGTCCAGGGAGCGGCCTAGCTCGCCGCGGTCGGAGGTGTTCTTGGTGATCGAGAGCGCGAGCAGGGCGGTGGCGAGCGCGTTGGAGTCTCCGCGGGTGAAGGCGAGCAGCACGTCGGAGAGCTGCTCGGTGGCCTCTTCGTCGAGTTGGCCGACCATGCCGAAGTCGATGAGGGCGATGGATCCGTCGGTTTGGATGAACAGGTTGCCCGGGTGCGGGTCGGCGTGGAAGAAGCGGTTCTCGAACACCATGGTGAGGATGAGGTCTGCGCCTCGCCTGGCCAGCTGGTTCCGGTCGATGCCGGCCGCGTCCAGGGCGGGCAGGTCGTCGACTCGGATGCCGTGCATCCGTTCCAGGGTCAGCACGCGTGACGTGGTCGTCTCCCAGAACACCTGGGGGACGGCGACGTCGGGTGAGTCGGCGAAGTCGGCGGCGAACCGCTCCGCGTTCCGGCCCTCCTGCAGATAGTCGAGCTCGGCGCGCAGCGTGCGGGAGAACTCCTCGACGATGCCCGGCAGGTTGTACTGGCGGGCGGCATCCCACCGCTTGTCGGCGCGCTCGGCGAGGTTCTGCAGGATCTCCAGGTCTTCGTGGATCTGGGCGACCGCGCCGGGTCGGCGGACCTTCACGACGACCTGGGTGCCGTCGTGAAGGGTCGCAGCGTATGCCTGCCCGATCGACGCGGCGGCCAGCGGTTGCGGGTCGAACTGTGCGAAGAGCTGTTCGGGGTCCGCGCCGAGCTCCTCGCGGATCACCGCCTTCATCGGCTCCCAGGCCTCGGGCGGCGCGGCGTCCTGAAGCTTGACCAACTCGGCGAGGTAAGCGGCGGGCAGCAGGTCGTTGCGGGTGGACAGCAGCTGGCCGAGTTTGATGAAGGTCGGTCCGAGCTCCTCGAGGGCGAGTCGGAGGTGTTCCGGACTGGTGTAGGGCTCGTCCCGGCGCGCATGCCCGAGAACGCCTTTGTTGAAGGGAATCCACTTCTCCAGCCCGAGCAGCCCGAGGCCGAGCCCGAGTCCGTGGTGCTCGAGGATGGTGGCGATGCGCCGATACCGGCTCCGATGCGTGCTCATCAGTCGAGGCCTCCTTCGCGGTTGGTCGCGTCGCGGGCCGAGGTGCCCGGGCCGATCGCGAACGTCTTGGTCTGTCCGGCCGAGAGCGGCACGGCGACCGCGCCGACGCGCACGTGGATCGCGGGTGCTGAGCCGGCGTGCACGCGAAGCTCCAGGCTGCGGTCACGGAGCATCACGTCGACGAGGTGGCCGCGGTATCGGATCTGGAACCCGACCCGGGTGAGGTTCGGCGGCAGTCGGGGGGCGAAGACGAGCTCGTCGTCACCGAGGGCCATGCCGGCGAAGGAGCGGACGGGCAGGTCGATGGTGCCGGCCATCGCGCCGAGGTGGATCCCTTCGCGGGTGGTGCCGCCCTGGGAGTCGTCGAGATCGGCGATCAGCGCCTCGCGGAACGCGATCCAGGAGCGGGACGGGTCGATGCCGGCCAGGACGGAGGCGTTCACGACTCGGCTGAGCGTCGACCCGTTGGCGGTGCGCGCGAGGTAGTACTCGACCGTGCGGGTCAGGTCCTGCTCGGAGAACGGGTAGCCGAGCGTGGCGAGTTGCGCCCGGAGCCCGTCGTGACCGAGCAGGTAGACCAGCATGACGACGTCGGGCTGCTTGGCGAGCTTGTACCGGTTGGTGCTGTCGTTCTCGGACTCGAGGATGAGATCGAGCCGGCCGATGTTCCCGTACTCCTCGCGGTAGTGGTCCCAGTCCAGCTCCTGCAGGCTCTCGTAGCCGTCGAACTGGGTGAGGATGCCGTCGCGGTGGAACCCCACCGCCAGTCGTGTGCTGAGCCGGGCCCATCCCGCGATCTCCTCGTCGGTGACGCGGAGCCGGTCGCGGAGGCCCTCGCCGCGGTGCCCGTGGAGCAGGGCGAGTGTCCGGGCCGCTCGCGTGGCGACCCACGAGGCGAGGACGTTGGTGTACGTGTTGTCGCGCAGGCCGCTGCCGGGAGCGTCCGGGGCGCCGTCGTGGAACTCGTCGGGTCCCATCACCCCGGCGATGTGGAAGCGGTCGGTGGCAGTGTCGTGCTCGGCGAGCGAGGCGAACAGGCGGGCGACCTCGATGATGAGCTCGCCGCCGCGTTCGGCGAGCCACTCGAGGTCGCCGGTGGCCTGGTAGTGCTGCCAGGCGTTGTAGGCGATGGCGAGGCCGACGTGGCGTTGACGGTGGGAGTTGTCCGGCATCCACCGACCGGAGCGCGGGTTGTAGAGCGCCTCGGGCGTCTCCTCGCGACCGTCGCTGCCGCTCTGCCAGGGGAAGAGGGCTCCGCGGAGTCCGGCGGCGGTCGCCGCGGCGCGCGCGGCGTCCAGTCGCCGCCAGCGGTAGTCGATCAGCGCCCGGCTGATCTCGGGCGTGCGCAGAGCGATCACGGGCAGGACGAACACCTCGTCCCAGAAGACGTGCCCCCGATACCCCTCGCCGTGCAGGCCGCGGGCGGGCACCCCGGCGTCGAGCTCGACGGTGTGCGGCGAGAGGGTCTGGAGCAGGTGGAAGACGTGCAGGTTCAGGATGAGTCGGCTGTGCGTGTCGGCGTCCAGGGTGACCGCGAAGCGTTCCCAGAGTCGCCGCCACGCCGCCGCGTGGCGTTCCCGCAGCGCCTCGACGTCGCCACCGCGTTCGGTGAGCAGGGTCAGGGCGGCACCACCCGGCTCGCTGATGGCCCGATCGTGGGAGGTGTAGATCGCGGCCGTCTTGGTGAGGGTGACCGGTCGACCCTGCTCCAGAGGGATGCGCAGCTCCAGGGTGTGCTGCGATGGCGTGTCGATGCGGTGATCGGTCGCGCTGTCGGTTCCGGTGAGGGTCGAGCGGACGGCGGTGGCGATGTGGACCCGGCTCTGCCGGGTCCGCACCTCGCAGAGGGTGGTGTCGCCGACCTGGCGGAACGTCGGCTGCGTGAGGTGGGTGGCGTCCGATCCGAGATACGCGGCCACGTTGCTGTTGCGCACCCCGGCGTCGATCCCGGCGCGGAGGGTGACCGTGCCGCTCCAGTCGGGGGCGGTGAGCGTGGTTTCCAGCACGGCCAGGTGAGGCTCGTCCAGGGAGGTGAACGTCGTCTGCACGAAGTCGAGTCGATCCCCGTTCGGACCGGTGAGGACCGCGCGGCGGACGACCAGGCCGCGGCGCAGGTCGAGCTCGCGTCGTTCGCTGTGCGTCACGACCTGGCCGGTGGACAGCCACGGCCCGTCTCCGAGGCGGAGGTCCACCGGAAGCCAGTTGGGAGTGTTGACGAGATGCTCCTCCTCGAGCTCGCGCCCGTGGATGGTGCTCGCCAGCCGGTTGTACACGCCGGCGAGGTAGGTGCCGGGATAGTGGATGCCGTCGTCGTGGTGCTCGGGCCGGGCGCCCCGGGTGGCCAGGTAGCCGTTGCCCAGCGCGGTGAGCGCCTCCCGGTGCCCTTCGTGCGCGGGGTCGAAGCCGTCGTAGACCAGCTGCCACGGATCCGTGGTGGAGACGCCCAGGTCGAGCTCGGCGACATCGGCCAGGACGAGGTCGGCGCCCGCGGCCTCGAGCTGCTCCCGCGCTCCGGCGCGGTCGATGCCGACGACGAAGCCGAAGCCTCCGCGCCTCCCGGCCGCCACGCCGGCGACCGAGTCCTCGACGACCGCGGTGCGGGCCGCAGCGACACCCAGTCGCCGGGCTGCCTCGACGAACATGGCGGGATCCGGCTTGCCTTTCAGGTGATGCGAGAGCGCGATCCGGCCGTCCACCACGGTGTCGAAGCAGCCGGCCAGTCCTGCGGCGGCGAGCATCTGGTGCGCGTTCCGGCTCGCGGTGACCAGCCCGACCGGAACGGCCGCGCCCCGCAGGCGATGCAGCAGCGCCACGGTGCCCGGATAGACGCGCAGCCCGCGGGTGCCCAGCTCCGCCAGGAACAGCTCGTTCTTGCGCGCCGCGAGCCCCGCGATCGTCCACGCCGTTGGTGGGTCGTCGGGATCTCCGGCGTCCAGGGCGATCCCACGGGCCGTCAGGTACGCCGATACCCCGTCCTCGCGGGTTCGCCCATCCACATAGCGGCGGTAGTCGGCGACCGGGTCGAAGGTCGTCTCGGGGTCGTCCACCTGCACACGCGGGTCTCGCAGCACCTCGTCGAACAGCTGCTTCCACGCGGCGGCATGGATCGCGGCGGTGTTCGTGACCACGCCGTCCATGTCGAACAGCACCGCGTCGTAGACGGCATCGAGGTGGTGAGTCCCGTGCTCTGCCGACCGCGGAGTCATCGCGGCGCCTCGCGTCCGGTCATGAGGCGCCGCCGGGCGTCGACGCCGGGGCGAGGCTGCTCGCCTCTGCCGGGGCCGCGGGGGCCTGCTGGGCGGGCAGCCGGAGCCGCTTGAGCAGGAGCGCGTTGACGGCGACGATCACGCTGGAGCCGGACATGCTGATGGCGGCGATCTCCGGGGAGAGCATGATCCCGAACGCGGGGTAGAACACGCCGGCGGCGATCGGCAGCGCGATCGCGTTGTAGCCGATGGCCCAGCCGAGGTTCTGCCGCATCTTCCGCAGCGTGCCCTTCCCGATCTTCAGCGCGATCGCCACGTCCAGCGGGTCGGAGCGCATCAGGACGACATCGGCGGTCTCGATGGCGACGTCGGTGCCGGCGCCGATCGCGATGCCGAGGTCCGCCTGGGCGAGGGCGGGGGCGTCGTTGACGCCGTCGCCGACCATCGCGACCTTCTTGCCGGATGCCTGGAGCTCGGCGATCTTGGCGGACTTGTCCTCGGGGAGCACGTCGGCGATCACGGTGTCGATGCCCAGCAGCGAGGCGATGCGCTCGGCGGTGGGCTTGTTGTCGCCCGTGAGCATCGCCACCTCGATGCCGTGCTCGTGGAGTGCGTCGATCGCGGCTTTCGCGGTGTCGCGGGGGGCGTCGGCGAGGGCGATCACGCCGGCGATCTGCCCGTCGACGGCGAACATGATCGCGGTGCGGCCGCCGTCCGCGAGGGCCTGCTGCTGCGAGACGACCGGGCCGGTGTCGATGCCCTGCGCGGCCATCAGCCGGGCGTTGCCGAGCACCACCTGCTTCCCGTCCACGGTGGCGATCGCGCCCTGCCCGGTGACGTTGCGGAACGCGGACGCGGTGCGACGCGGGATGTTCCGGCTGTCGGCGTAGGTGACGATCGCCTTGGCCAGCGGGTGCTCCGACTCCCGCTCGAGCGCGGCGGCGAGGGCGAGTAGCTCCAGGTCGTCCATGCCGACGGGGATGTAGTCGGTGACCTCCGGCTCGCCCTTGGTGAGCGTGCCGGTCTTGTCCAGCACGACGGTGTCGATGTGCGCGGCGGTCTCGATGCCGGTGGCGTTCTTGAACAGGACACCACGCTTGGCGCCCAGGCCCGTGCCGACCATGATCGCGGTCGGGGTGGCGAGCCCGAGGGCGTCGGGGCAGGTGATGACGACGACGGTGATCGCGAACAGGATCGCCATCGGCAGCTCCGCCCCGGCGAGGAACCACACCAGGAAGGTCAGGGTGCCGCCGACGAGGGCGAGCAGGACGAGCCAGAACGCGGCCCGGTCGGCGAGGCGCTGGCCGGGGGCCTTGGAGTTCTGCGCCTCCTGCACCAGCTTCACGATCTGCGCCAGCGCGGTGTCCGCGCCGACCTTCGTGGCACGCACCCGGAGGGTGCCGACGGTGTTCACGGTCGCGCCGATCACCTCCGAGCCGGGCGCCTTCTCGACCGGCATGGACTCGCCGGTGACCATCGACTCGTCGATCTCGGACTCGCCGTCCTCGACGACGCCGTCGGTGGGGACTTTCGCGCCGGGGCGGATGAGCATGAGGTCGCCGGGGACGACCTCGGAGGTGGGGATCTCGACCTCCTCTCCGTCGCGGAGGACGACCGCGCGGGCGGGCGCGAGCTCCAGCAGCCGGCGGATGGCGTCGTTCGCGCCGCCCCGGGCGCGCATCTCGACCCAGTGGCCGAGCAGCACGAAGGTGGCCAGCACGGTGGCGGCTTCGTAGAACACCTCGCCGCCGCCGGTGAGGGTGATGACCAGGCTGTAGATCCAGCCGGCGCCGACACCGACCGCGACCAGCACCATCATGTCCAGGGTGCGGGCCCGCAGAGCCCGGTAGGCGCCGTCGAAGAAGATCCAGGCCGAGTAGAAGATCACCGGCAGCGACACGATCAGCATGAACACGTCGTCGCGCAGCCCGAACGGGGCCGGCACCTCGAAGCCGAGCACCTCCCGGCCGATCGGGGACCACAAGGTGATCGGGATCGACAGGATCAACGCGACCAGGAACCGGTTGCGCATGTCCCGGGTCATCGCCGCCATCGACATGCCGCCGTGATGCCCGCCGTGGCCCATCACATCCTGCGCGCTGCGGCCGGCCGGCTGAGCCCCGTGATCGTGCCCACCCTCGGTGGCCGGAGCGTGACCGGCATGCTCACCGGCGTCCACTGCGGAGTGGTCAGCGTGGTCCGCTGCCGGGTGCGGGTGCTCGTGCCCCGCCGGGGTGTCATGACCGGTGGAGACCGCGCGTCCCTCGTGCTCGGCGTGCTCCTGATAGCCGTCGTGCGCGTCATGCTCGGCGTGGGCATCGTGCTCGGCGTGGTCGTGGTGGTCGGCGTGCTCGTGAGGTTCGTGGGCGGGGTCGCAGATGTGGTCCGGGACGGACTGCCCGGCGCAGTGGTAGCCGCATTCGATCACCCACTGCTGCAGGTGCGCGACCGAGGTGGTCTGCGGGTCGTAGGTGACGGTCGCGGTCTGGGAGACCGGGTTCGCGTCGACGGACAGGACGCCCGGCTGGCGGGCGAGGTGGGCTTCGGTGACGTTCTTGGAGGTCGCGCGGATCATGCCGCTGACCTGCAGGGTCACGGTCTTGGTGTCGGTCATCGGATTTCCTTCGCGGTGGAGGGGCGGTTCAGGTCGGTGTCGGGGTGGGGCCAGCGCCAGTCGGCGACGGCGGGGATGTCGGTGCCGTGCTCGCGGGTGTGGGCGCGGGCGCGCAGGCGGGCGTCGACGAGTTCCTGCCGCAGCTGCGCGTGGGTCGCGGCAAGGCCCGGGACGTGGTCGAGGACGTCGATCGCGAGCCGGTAGCGGTCGAGGTCGTTGAGCATGACCATGTCGAACGGGGTCGTGGTGGTGCCCTTCTCCACGAAGCCGTGCACGTGCAGGTTCTGGTGCCCGGCGCGCTTGTAGGTGAGACGGTGGATCAGCCACGGGTAGCCGTGGTAGGCGAAGATCACCGGCTTGTCGGGGGTGAAGATCGCGTCGAACTCCCGGTCCGGCAGGCCGTGCGGGTGCTGGTCCTCGGATTGCAGACGGGTCAGGTCGACCACGTTCACGACCCGCACGGACAGGTCAGGGATGTGCTCGCGCAGCAACGCGGCCGCGGCGAGCACCTCGAGGGTGGGCACGTCGCCGGCGGCGGCGAGCACCACGTCCGGCTCGGCGCCCTCGGTCTCGGTGCCGGCCCAGGGCAGGATGCCCAGGCCCCGGGTGCAGTGCTCGATCGCCTCGTCCATGGTGAGCCACTGCGGGGCGGGCTGCTTTCCGGCGACGACGACGTTGATGTAGCCGGTGGAGCGCAGGCAGTGGTCGTAGGTGGACAGCAGCGTGTTCGCGTCGAACGGGAGGTAGACGCGGACGATGTCGGGGCTCTTGTTCAGGGCGAGGTCGATGAACCCGGGGTCCTGGTGGCTGAACCCGTTGTGGTCCTGCCGCCAGACGTGGCTGGAGAGCAGGTAGTTGAAGCTCGGCACCGGTTCCCGCCAGGGCACCTCGCTGGCGGCTTCGAGCCATTTGGCGTGCTGGTTGAACATCGAGTCGACGATGTGCGTGAACGCCTCGTAGCAGTTGAACAGGCCGTGCCGGCCGGTGAGGACGTACCCTTCGAGCCAGCCCTGGCACTGGTGCTCGCTGAGCACCTCCATCACCCGCCCGGTCGGCGCCAGATGCTCGTCCACCGGCAGCACGGTCGCGTTCCACTGCTTGCCGGTGGCCTCGAACACGGGCGGGGCGAGCCGGTTGGAGGCGGTCTCGTCGGGGCCGAAGATGCGGAAGTTGTCCGGGTTGTGCCGGATCACGTCGGCGAGCCATTCGCCGAGCATCCGGGTCGCCTCCGCCGTTCCCGTGCCTCGCGCCTCGGGGTCGACCGGGTGGGCGTGGTCGCGGAAGTCGCCCAGGCGCAGCGGGACGGTCAGCTGCCCGCCGTTCGCGACCGGGTTAGCGCTCATCCGCCGCGCTCCGGCCGGGGCGGCGGCGACCGTGGCGGGGAACGGGGCGCCGTCGGCGTCGAAGAGCTCGTCGGGCCGGTAGGAGGCCAGCCAGTCCTGGAGGATCTGCAGGTGCTCGGGGGTGTCGCGGACCTCGGCGAGCGGCACCTGGTGGGACCGCCAGGTGCCCTCCACGGGGAGCCCGTCGATCACCGGCGGGCAGGTCCAGCCTTTCGGGCTGCGCAGCACGATCGCTGGCCACGCCGGCCGGCCTTCCAGGGTGCCGGCCGCCGCGGCGGTCTTGATGTCCGCGATCCGGTCCAGCACCTCGTCCAGCACGCCGGCGAACCGGGCGTGGGACTCCCGCGGGTCCTCGCCGTCGAAGCCGACGGTGACCACGAACGGCTCGTGGCCGTAGCCGCGCAGCAGCGCGACCAGCTCGTCCTCGGGGATGCGGGACAGCACCGTCGGGTTGGCGATCTTGTACCCGTTCAGGTGCAGGATCGGTAGCACCACCCCGTCCGCGGCTGGGTTGAGGAACTTGTTGCCGTGCCACGCGGTCGCCAGCGGCCCGGTCTCGGCCTCCCCGTCGCCGATCACGCACGCGACCAGCAGGTCCGGGTTGTCGAACGCGGCGCCGTAGGCGTGGACGAGGGAATAGCCGAGCTCGCCGCCCTCGTTGATCGACCCGGGCGTGTCCGGGGACGCGTGCGAGGGGATGCCGCCGGGGAAGGAGAACTGCCGGAACAGCGCCTTGAGCCCCTCCTCGGTGCGGTCGATCCGCGGGTACAGCTCCGTGTAGGTGCCGTCCAGGTAGGCGTTGGCGACCATGCCCGGCCCGCCGTGCCCCGGCCCGGTCACGTACAGGGTGTTCAGATCCCGGTCGGTGATCGCCCGGTTGAGGTGGGCGTACAGGAAGTTCAGGCCCGGGGTGGTGCCCCAGTGCCCCAGTAGTCGAGGCTTGATGTGCTCCGCGGTGAGCGGGTCGCGCAGCAGCGGGTTGTCGAGCAGGTAGATCTGCCCGATGCTCAGGTAGTTCGCCGCCCGCCACCACGCATCCACCTCCTCCAGTCGTTCCGGGGTGACGGCGGTGGTGCGGTATGCCCAGCGGGCCGGTGCGGTGCTCATGGTCGGTCTCCTCGCGGTTCGCGGCCGAGGCCGCCGAATGTGGTCATGGTGATAGTAGTCATTGTGCGGTCCCTGCCGGGAGGACGACGGTGGTCTCGGTGCCGTGGATCCGGACGATGCCGCGGTCGTCGACGAGCACGACCGCCCCATCTGCGTTCCCGAGCGCCTGGACGGTGCCCGTGGCGGCACCGACGCTGTCCCAGGATCCGGTGCCGGTGAGTCGCCAGAGGGTGCCGTCGGTGTCGACGCCGACCAGCCCGCCCGTGGAGTCCGCCTCCACCAGGTAGAGCGGCGGCGCATCCGCGACGAGGTCGAAGGTGGCGCCCGCATCCCGGCTCTCCTGCAGGCCCTGCCGCGTCGCGGCGTAGAGGGTGCCGTCGGTGGTGACGGTCAGGTCGGCGGCGGGGAGCTCGGCGCCGTCGATCCAGGTGGTCCCGCCGTCGGTGCTGGTGTGGATGGTGATCGAGCTGGACCCGATCCCGTGGATCGCACCGTCTCCGGCGGTGAGGACGTGGAAGTCCTCCTGCCCGGTGAACGCGACCGGCTCCCAGGTGGTCCCGGCGTCGGTGCTTCGGATGAGTCCCAGGTTGTGCTCGCCGAGCTCCGCCGGGGTGTTCGGTCCCGGGTGCCCGGAGGCGTAGAGGACGTCGCCGTCGGCGGTCAGGCCCATCGCGTCGAAGTCCGCGCCTCCCAGGGGGCCGGAGAGGTCGCCGGTGTCGGTGAGGGTGTAGAGGCCTGCGTGGGCGCCCAGCAGCACGGTGCTCCCGCCGAGGTCGACGATGCCGTGCACATGACCGAGACCGGTATCCGGGGCGGGTGCCGAGGTGGCGGTCGGCGTGGAGGTGCAGCCGGTCAGCAGCAGGCCCGCAGCAGCGGCGACGGCAGCGGCCGTGATCGTGGTGGCGTTGCTGCTCATGCGATCGCCTGGATGAAGAGGATGGTCGCCGCGGACAGGATGATCAGGGCGAGGATGATGCCCACGAAGCACGCGGCCAGAGTCCGGGAAGTCATGATGGGCCTTTCGACGGGCCGGCGCTGTCGGTCAGGACGGATGCGCCGGGCCTCGGGCGGGGCCAGGTCAGGGGTGGTCGGCCCCGCCCGAGGGGTTCGGGTCAGAGGGTGGCGAGGATGTCCTGCATGGTGGTGATCTCGGCGGTCTGTCCGTCGATGATCTGCTGGGCGAGCGCGGCCACGTCCGGGTTCTCGCCGTTGTTCAGCACCATCTGGGCCATGGTGACGGCGCCCTGGTGGTGGCCGACCATGCCCTCGAGGAACAGCCGGGTCGCCTCGACCCCGGTGGCGGCGTCCAGGGCGGCCATGTCGTCGTCGGACATCATCCCGTCGCCGTGGTCCATGCCGCCCATCCCGCCCATCCCGCCCATGTCGGACATGGAGTCGTCGTAGGGGATTCCCCAGTCCTCGAGCCAGCCCTTCATGGTCTGGATCTCGGGGCCTTGGGCGGCTTTGATCTGCTCGGCGAGGGTCACGACCCGCTCGTCGATGCCGTCCTTGGCCAGGATCTGATCGGCCATCTCGATGGCCTGTTCGTGGTGCGGGATCATCATCGTGACGAACATCTCGTCAGCGGAGTTGAACGATGCCTGCTCGGAGGGGGCGGGGGTGCTGCTGGTCATGCCGCCGGGGCCGTGGTCCATGCCGGGCATGGATCCGTCGGTGGGCGCGCAGCCGGCGAGCACGAGCGCAGCGGCGAGCGCGGCGGTGCTCAGCGCGAGAATGCGGAAACGCATGGGTGGGTGTCCTTGTCTAGTCAGTCGAATGGTGAGTTGATTCCCGAGCCGTATGCGGGCACGGCGCAGCATCTCCCGGCACAGCGGCGACGGGAGGGCGGGGAATCAGGTTCGACTGATCGACAGGACGATGAGGGAAGGTGGTCGGGGGTGCGGTAACGCGGTGAGCACATTCCGCCCGTGCAGGCGTAGCAGGGCGAGGACGGTGCCCAGGCGGGCCAGCAGCGCCGGGGCGAGCAGCACGATGGTGGCGGCCAGCAGCGCCAGCACGCACGCCATCATCAGCATCGAATGGTCCGGCATTCCGCCCGAGTTGTCGCAGTCGCCCTCGCAGTGCCCGCCCGAAGCCTCGGTGCCTGTCCCGATGGTGTTCTCGAGCATGCTCCCGGTCGCGACGGTGCCGCCCAGGTCAGAGGCAGGCGCGGCATGGGCGGCTTCGGAGGCCGCTGCGGGGGTGTCGGCGTGCCCGCTGGTGAGCGTGCCGGTGAGGGTGTGCATGGCCAGCAGGCCGGCGATCAGCAGGAGCGCGGTCGCGAAGGTCAGCAGCAGCCGGTGCAGCCCGGATGGGGCGTGCACCAGGGTTCGGATGTGGTTCACCGCCGACCTCCTTCCCGCGTCCAGCGTACCCCGGTGTGCCTGGATCCCCGCCGGCGCCGATCGGGCGCACGGCGGTCCTGCCCAGCTGGTCGCCCGACCGATGCCTGGCCAGGGGCGATGGTCCCGGATGGGGACCGGTGCGCGGCAACCGGCTCATCGGCGGCCCGTTCCGGCACGGTGGGCCTTCTCCATCAGAGCCAGCAGCCCGAGGGTGTCGTCCTTGATCTGGGTGCGACCGACGACGGCCCAGTTGCGGGCGAGGTGATCGCGGAGATAGTCGAGGATGTGCTCGAGGGGGACGGTGTGCCAGGAGCCGGACCGATGGGGGCGGGCGGTGTTGCCGAACGCGACCGTGCGGATCAGGTGGCCCTCCGGGGCGAGGACCTGCCCGGCCGTCAGCAGCTCCTGGACGAGGGCGGGCGCGTCGGCGGGGGTGCAGCAGCCGAACCGGGCGAACGCGGCCTCCAGCACCGCGGGGTCGCGCATCGCGGGGTTCAGCTTCGGGGCGCCCTCCTTGACCTCGCCGACGATCATGTCCGGCGCCCCGGGGCGGGCGCCGAGGGCCGGGTCGGGGTCGTCGCCGGGGATGTGGTGCAGTCGGATCGCGAGGATGTCCAGGTCGGTGACGGTGCGCGGCCCGTCCGGACCGGTCGCGTCCAGCACCGGGTACTCGGCGACGGTGAAGTACCCGTTCACCCGCAGGTAGGCCTGCACCAGACCGACCGCTGTATCCATCCCGCGCCCCCTTTCCCTGCCGTCGTGGGTCAGGCGGCGTTGGCGTAGCGGGCGGGGTCGCCGTCGAACAGCGGCCCGCACTCGGGGCAGCAGAACCAGTACCGCGCGCCTTCGTAGTCACGGAACAGGCCGCGCTTCTCTGCCCACGCCGGGTCGACCTGATTGCCGGGCATGACCGGGCAGGTGACGAGGTTGGTCGCCCCGGCCGGGGGCTCATGGTGATGGTGCTCGTGGGATCCGTGATCGTGCGCGGCGTGCTCGTGGCCGGTGTGGTGCTCGTGGTCGTGCGTCATGGCGGTCTCCTTGCGTGGGTGTCAGGCGTGGACGGGGGTGGTGTCGCGGCTGGGCGTCAGGACGGTGGGCGTCGGGGCGGGCAGGAGGCGGAAGCGGCGCAGTCGGAGGCTGTTGGTGACGACGAACACGCTGCTGAACGCCATCGCGGCGGCGGCGAGGATGGGGTTGAGCAGGGCGAGCATCGCGACCGGGATCGCGGCGACGTTGTACGCGAACGCCCAGAACAGGTTGCCCTTGATGGTGCCCAGGGTGCGGCGGGCGAGCCGGATCGCGTCCGGGACCAGGAGCAGGTCGCCGGAGACGATGGTCAGGTCCGCGGCGGTGATGGCCGCGTCGGTGCCGGTGCCCATTGCGATGCCGAGGTCCGCTTGGGCGAGGGCGGCGGCGTCGTTCACGCCGTCGCCGACCATCGCGACCACCCGTCCGGATGCCTGCAGCTCGCGGATGGTGTCGAGTTTGCCCTGCGGGGTGACTCCGGCGCGGACGTCCTCGATGCCGGCGTCGTCGGCGATGGTGCGGGCGGCGCCGGGGTTGTCGCCGGTGAGCAGGATCGGGGTCAGCCCGAGCCCGCGCAGTCGGGCGATGGCCTCACGGCTGGTGGGCTTGATGGTGTCGGCGACGCTGATCGCGCCGCGCGCCTGCCCGTCCCACGCCACGACGGTCACGGTGGCGCCCGCGGCCTCGTCGGCCGTGATCGTCGCGGCGAGCTCGTCGGGGATCGCGATCGCCCATTGCCCGGTGATCCAGGTGGCGCGGCCGGCGGCGACCATGCGGCCGTCGACGATGCCCTGCACGCCTTGACCGGCCTCGGCGGCGAATGACTCCACGGCATCCGTCGGGCCGTCGGCTGCGGCGGTGATGGCGCGGCCGATGGGGTGCTCGGAGCCGTGCTCGAGCGCCGCGGCGAACCGGATCAGCTCCGCCTCATCGGTGCCGGGAGCGGGGTGGATGCCGGTGACGGTCATGGTGCCGGCGGTGATGGTGCCGGTCTTGTCGAGCACGACGGTGTCGATGCGGCGGGTCTGCTCGAGCACCTGGGGTCCGCGGATGAGGATGCCCAGCTGGGCGCCGCGGCCGGTGCCGACCAGCAGAGCGGTCGGCGTCGCCAGCCCCAGCGCGCACGGGCAGGCGATGATCAGGGTGGTCACCGCGGCGGTGAAGGCGACCTCCAAGGGCGCCCCCGCGATCAGCCACCCGGCGAACGCGGCCAGGGCGAGGACAATGACGATGGGGACGAAGACGGCCGACACCCGGTCGGCGAGGCGCTGCACCTGGGCCTTGCCGGTCTGCGCCTCCTCGACCAGCCGCGCCATCCGGGCCAGCTCGGTGTCGGCGCCGACGCGGGTGATCTGCACGAGCAGGCGCCCGCCGGTGTTCACAGTCGCGCCGACCACGCGGGAGCCGGGGGCGACTTCGACCGGCACGGACTCGCCGGTCAGCATCGACTCGTCCACCGCGGACATTCCCTCGGTGACGAGGCCGTCGGCGGGGATCTTCTCACCCGGCCGCACCACCACGACATCACCCGGAACGAGCTGTGCGACGGGGACGCGCTGCTCAGTGCCTTCGCGGAGGATCACTGCGTCCTTGGCGCCGAGCTCCAGCAGGGCGCGCAGGGCCTCGCCGGACTGCCGCTTGGCACGAACCTCGAGGTAGCGGCCGAGGAGGATGAACACGGTCACCAGCGCGGCGACCTCCAGGTACACCTCGTGGCCACCGGCCTGCGGGGTGCCGACGAAGGTGACGCTCATCCGCATTCCCGGCATCCCCGCACCGCCGAAGAACAGCGCGTACAGCGACCAGCCGAACGCGGCCAGCACCCCGACGCTGATCAGAGTGTCCATCGTCGCCGCCCCGTGCCGGGCATTGATCGCCGCGGCGCGGTGGAACGGCCACGCCCCCCACACCACCACCGGCGCGGCCAGGGTGAGCGTGAGCCACTGCCAGTAGGTGAACTGCAGGGCGGGGATCATCGACAGCACCGCGACCGGCACCGCCAGCACCGCCGAGACGATCAGCCGCTGCCGCAGCGACGCCAGCTCATCGTCCCGCGGCGTGGTGATCTGCTCAGCCGGGTCGGGCGGGGCGGGGACGCTCGCCCCGTACCCGGCCTGCTCGACCGCGGCGATCAGCTCCTCCACCGGCACCGGAGCGTCGGAGTGCACGCGGGCCTTCTCGGTGGCGAAGTTGACGGTCGCCTCCACCCCGGGCAGTTTGTTCAGCTTCCGCTCGACCCGCGTCGCGCACGACGCGCAGGTCATCCCGGTGATGTCGAGATCGACGTCCAGCGTGCTCATGATGCTGCGGCGAGGCTGTATCCGGCCTCCTCGACCGCCTCCCGCACCCGCTCCGCGTCCACTGGGGCGGTGCTGGACACGGTCACCGTGGACACGCCGCCGGCGTGCAGGTCGACCTCGACGCCGGAGACCCCGTCGATCGCGGAGACCTCGTCGGTGACGCTGCGCACGCAGTGCGAGCACGTCATGCCCTCCACCAGGAACTGCGCCGACAGATCACCCGACGCTGGTTGCGCCGTCGCCGGAGCGGTGGTGTTGGCCGTGGCGGCGTGGGAGGTGGGGGCGCAACAGGCGCAGCCACCGCCATTCGTCGCCTGCAGGCCGAGGTCCTGGAATCCTTGTCCGGTCATGTTGTGCTCCTTTCGTGAGCGTGTCGATGCGTGTGGTGTGAACGTTCTAGGAGCGGACCAGCCGCGCGATCGCGGCGTTCGCCTCGCGGAGCTTCTCCTCCGCGACCGGGCCGCCCTGCGCGGTCGCCTGCGCGACGCAATGCCCGAGATGGTCCTCCAGCAGCGTCAGCGCGACCGACTCCAGCGCCTTCGTCGCCGCCGAGACCTGGGTCAGGATGTCGATGCAGTACACGTCCTCGTCGACCATCCGCGCGATCCCGCGCACCTGCCCCTCCGCCCGACGCAACCGCGCCAGCAGCGCCTGCTTGTCATCCACGTATCCGTGTGCCATCTCAGCCACCTCCGACGTCGATCGTATACCCTCTAGCGGTATAAGGTACTTCGTGAAGAGGATATTCCCGGAGCGGGCAGAGCGAAAGGGCGAACGTGACCAACTGGTACGTCATCACCGGCGGGCCCAGCTCGGGCAAGACCACCACCGTGAACCTGCTGCGGGACCGCGGCTACACCACCACCATCGAGCATGCCCGGCACTATCTCGACCTGCAGCGCATCGCCGGCCGCACCGTCGAGGAGGTCCGGGCGAAGCAGCGGCAGTTCCAGCGCGGCGTCCTGGACATGCAGCTCGCGGAGGAAGCTGCCCTCGACCCGGACGCCACCGTGTTCCTCGACCGGGCCGTCCCCGACTCCCTCGCCTACTACCGCTTCCTCGATCTCGAGCCCGACCCCGCCCTGCTCACCGCGCTCGAGCACGTCGACTACCGCACGACGTTCATCCTCGACCTGCTGCCCCTGGCCGCCGACTACGCCCGCACCGAGGACACCGCCGCCCAGCAGCGCATCCACGAACTGCTGACCCAGGTGTACGAAGCGCTGCCCTTGCCGGTCGTGCGGGTTCCGGTCCTCAGCGCCGACGAGCGGGTGCAGTTCATCCTGGACCGGCTCTGACCGCTCTCGCCCGATCGGGATGTCCTGTGCAACGCTTGGGGCCCAGGGCACATCTCACCGGCACAGGTCCAGGCGAGAACGCGCCCCACGGTCGAACAGGACGGATGTCTCGGATGCCCACTCAGGAACGTCTCCGGAAGGACCTGCTAGGCGGCGCTCTCACGACCGCGCTCGGCGTCTTCACCCTCGGGATCGGGGTCTACTTCCTGTTCCTTCGACCCTCCCTCCTGCCAGAAGACATCCGGCATACGGGTATCGACGCCGCCACGCTGCCAGTGGCATTCGTGGACTGGCTCGGGATCGTCTTCTCGACCTGGGGCGGCTTCATCGCGGGGTTCGGGATCGTGCTGCTGGGCATCGGCGCGTCCCTGCTGTCCCGCCGCACGCTGTGGCTCTACCTCGGCACGGCGGCCGGGGTGCTCGTCGCCTTCGGACGCTTCGTCATCAGCAACATCCTGATCGGCTCGGACTTCCTGTGGTTCATCGCGACCATGTTCGTGCTGGCACTGGTGCTCGCAACCGTCCTCGTCTTGAACGTCATCCGACGGCATCGGACGAACGAGAGCGCCTCCTCCGACGTCGACCGAACCGCTAGACGCTGACCGCTGCGAGCGACTGCCGGGCGATCTCGAGCCCCTCGTCCGTGGGAACGATCAGCACGGCGACCGGTGAGCTCGGGTCCGAGATCGCTCGCGCCCCGTCGGCCCTCGCCTCGTTGCGTGCCGGGTCGATCAGGATGCCCAGGCCCGCCATGCCGGAGACCACCGCCGCGCGCGTCGCGGCGGCGTTCTCGCCGACGCCGCCGGTGAAGACGATCGCGTCCGCTCCGCCGAGCTGGGCGAGGTAGGCGCCGAGATAGTGGCGCAGCCGGTGATGGTAGACGTCGAGCGCAGCGGCGGCTCTCGCATCCCCAGCGGCGGCCGCGGCATGGATGTCGCGCATGTCCTCGGTGCCGGCCAGCGCCCGCAGGCTGCTCTCGCGCGTGAGCAGCGCCTCCAGCCGATCCCATGCTACGCCGGCGCGGCCGAGCGCGAGGAGCACCCCCGGATCCAGGTCCCCGGCGCGAGTGCCCATCACGAGCCCCTCCAGCGGCGTCATGCCCATCGAGGTTTCCACCGAGCGGCCGCCGGCCATTGCGCAAGCGGATGCCCCGTTGCCCAGGTGGAAGATGATCAGCCGAAGCTCCGACAGCGGGCGCCCGAGCAGTTCGGCGGTGCGGGCGGAGACGTGCTGGTAGGAGATGCCGTGGAAGCCGTATCGGCGGATCTGATGTCGCTGGACGAGGTCTGCGGGAAGCGCATACGATGCCGACGCAGCCGGCAGGGTGCGGTGGAACGCGGTGTCGAACACCGCGACGTTCGGGATGTCCGGGAAGGCGGCGCGCGCGGCGCGGATGCCGGTCAGGTTGACCGGGTTGTGCAACGGAGCCAGGGTGGCGAGCTCGTCGATCTGATGTTCAACCTCATCAGTAATCAGCGCAGCCGCTGCGAATCGGTCGCCGCCGTGCACGACGCGGTGGCCGATGACCGCGATGCGCTCGTGCTCCAGTCCGGCCAGCAGCGTGCTGATCACGGCGCCGTGCTCACGCCCATCCGCACCGGCGTGGCCGAGCCGCTCCACGACGCCGCCCCGGATCGTCGTGCCCGTTTTGAATCGCCCCGGGTTTAGTGGAGGGCGAGTTCTCCCAGCGCCGGCTGGCGTTGGGGGTTGATCTCACGGTAGTAGTCGTTCTCTTTCTCGATGGGTGTGAGGTAGCCGATCGAGGAGTGCAGCCGGTTCTCGTTGAACCAGTGCACCCAGGACAGCGTCGCGAGTTCGAGGTCGTCGGCGCTGCGGAACGGGCCATCGATCTTCACGCACTCGGTCTTGTAGAGCCCGACGACGCTCTCGGCGAGGGCATTGTCGTAGCTGTTGCCGACGGTCCCGATCGATGCGATCGCGCCGACCTCGGCGAGCCGCTCGGTGTAGCGCAGCGCCGTGTATTGCGACCCGGCGTCCGAGTTAAGCCGAATTCGGCTTAACAGCGATTATGCCGAGGTTTTCGTTAAGCCGAGGATTCGTGT
>NZ_JPSY01000006.1 GCF_000763375.1 Microbacterium profundi
AATGGCTCACCAAGGCGTCGACGGGTAGCCGGCCTGAGAGGGTGACCGGCCACACTGGGACTGAGACACGGCCCAGACTCCTACGGGAGGCAGCAGTGGGGAATATTGCACAATGGGCGCAAGCCTGATGCAGCAACGCCGCGTGAGGGATGACGGCCTTCGGGTTGTAAACCTCTTTTAGCAGGGAAGAAGCGAGAGTGACGGTACCTGCAGAAAAAGCACCGGCTAACTACGTGCCAGCAGCCGCGGTAATACGTAGGGTGCAAGCGTTATCCGGAATTATTGGGCGTAAAGAGCTCGTAGGCGGTTTGTCGCGTCTGCTGTGAAATCTGGGGGCTCAACCCCCAGCCTGCAGTGGGTACGGGCAGACTAGAGTGCGGTAGGGGAGATTGGAATTCCTGGTGTAGCGGTGGAATGCGCAGATATCAGGAGGAACACCGATGGCGAAGGCAGATCTCTGGGCCGTAACTGACGCTGAGGAGCGAAAGGGTGGGGAGCAAACAGGCTTAGATACCCTGGTAGTCCACCCCGTAAACGTTGGGAACTAGTTGTGGGGTCCATTCCACGGATTCCGTGACGCAGCTAACGCATTAAGTTCCCCGCCTGGGGAGTACGGCCGCAAGGCTAAAACTCAAAGGAATTGACGGGGACCCGCACAAGCGGCGGAGCATGCGGATTAATTCGATGCAACGCGAAGAACCTTACCAAGGCTTGACATATACGAGAACGGGCCAGAAATGGTCAACTCTTTGGACACTCGTAAACAGGTGGTGCATGGTTGTCGTCAGCTCGTGTCGTGAGATGTTGGGTTAAGTCCCGCAACGAGCGCAACCCTCGTTCTATGTTGCCAGCACGTAATGGTGGGAACTCATGGGATACTGCCGGGGTCAACTCGGAGGAAGGTGGGGATGACGTCAAATCATCATGCCCCTTATGTCTTGGGCTTCACGCATGCTACAATGGCCGGTACAATGGGCTGCAATACCGTGAGGTGGAGCGAATCCCAAAAAGCCGGTCCCAGTTCGGATTGAGGTCTGCAACTCGACCTCATGAAGTCGGAGTCGCTAGTAATCGCAGATCAGCAACGCTGCGGTGAATACGTTCCCGGGTCTTGTACACACCGCCCGTCAAGTCATGAAAGTCGGTAACACCTGAAGCCGGTGGCCTAACCCCTCGGGGAGGGAGCTGTCGAAGGTGGGATCGGTAATTAGGACTAAGTCGTAACAAGGTAGCCGTACCGGAAGGTGCGGCTGGATCACCTCCTTTCTAAGGAGCAACTGGCAGCCATTGGTTGTCCAGACCTCAGATCGAAGACACATGTTCTTCGCTGGGAGCTCATGGGTGGAACATTTGACTAGGCATCATGGATGCGTTGATTTTCTTAGTACGCTGCTTCGGCGGTTGGAAGGGGAGATCACGGGGAAGTGGTGCATGCACGCTGTTGGGTCCTGAGGGACCGGAACCGATCGTGTCTTCTTTTGGGAGATGGGGTGGGGACTGGGTCTTCTGGACCTTTTGCTGTTTCTGACCTTTGGTTGGTTGCGGTGGAGGGTACCGCCCGTACTTTGAGAACTACACAGTGGACGCGAGCATCTTGCAGCCGGCTTTTGTCGGTTGCACAAGATGATCTTAAAGATCATTAGTCAATTTCAGACGCAGTCTTCGGACTGGGTCGAGTTTTGATTCAATCTCATGTGATTTCAAGTCTTTAAGAGCAAACGGTGGATGCCTTGGCATCTGGAGCCGAAGAAGGACGTAGCAATCTGCGATAAGCCTCGGGGAACTGATAAGCAAGTTTTGATCCGAGGGTGTCCGAATGGGGAAACCCCGCTGGGCGGCGTGCCGACCTAGTGACTCCCGCCTGAATATATAGGGCGGGTAGAGGGAACGTGGGGAAGTGAAACATCTCAGTACCCACAGGAAGAGAAAGCAACCGCGATTCCGTTAGTAGTGGCGAGCGAAACCGGATCAGGCTAAACCGAGTGTGTGTGATATCCGGCAGGAGTTGCATATTCGGGGTTGTGGGACTCACCTGTCATCTCTGCCGAGGTGGCGACGTTACAGAAGCGTATAGACGAACGGTCTTGAAAGGCCGGTCATAGAGGGTGCCAACCCCGTAGTCGAAATGCGTGTTCTGGCGTGGAGAGTATCCCAAGTAGCACGGGGCCCGAGAAATCCCGTGTGAATCTGTCAGGACCACCTGATAAGCCTAAATACTTCCAGATGACCGATAGCGGACAAGTACCGTGAGGGAAAGGTGAAAAGTACCCCGGGAGGGGAGTGAAATAGTACCTGAAACCGTTTGCTTACAAACCGTTGGAGCCTCCTTAGTAGGGGTGACAGCGTGCCTTTTGAAGAATGAGCCTGCGAGTTAGTGATATGTGGCGAGGTTAACCCGTGTGGGGTAGCCGTAGCGAAAGCGAGTCTGAATAGGGCGATTCAGTCGCATGTCCTAGACCCGAAGCGAAGTGATCTATCCATGGCCAGGTTGAAGCGTGTGTAAGAGCACGTGGAGGACCGAACCCACTTAGGTTGAAAACTGAGGGGATGAGCTGTGGATAGGGGTGAAAGGCCAATCAAACTTCGTGATAGCTGGTTCTCTCCGAAATGCATTTAGGTGCAGCGTTGCGTGTTTCTTGCCGGAGGTAGAGCTACTGGATGGCCGATGGGCCCTACAAGGTTACTGACGTCAGCCAAACTCCGAATGCCGGTAAGTGAGAGCGCAGCAGTGAGACTGTGGGGGATAAGCTTCATAGTCGAGAGGGAAACAACCCAGACCACCAACTAAGGTCCCTAAGCGCGTGCTAAGTGGGAAAGGATGTGGAGTTGCTGTGACAACCAGGAGGTTGGCTTAGAAGCAGCCACCCTTGAAAGAGTGCGTAATAGCTCACTGGTCAAGTGATTCCGCGCCGACAATGTAACGGGGCTCAAGCACGCCACCGAAGTTGTGGCATTGACATTATTGGTAGGCCTTCGTGGTCCAGCCGTGTTGATGGGTAGGAGAGCGTCGTGTGGCCAGCGAAGCGGCGGAGTGATCCAGCCGTGGAGGCTACACGAGTGAGAATGCAGGCATGAGTAGCGAAAGACGTGTGAGAAACACGTCCTCCGAAAGACCAAGGGTTCCAGGGTCAAGCTAATCTTCCCTGGGTAAGTCGGGACCTAAGGCGAGGCCGACAGGCGTAGTCGATGGACAACGGGTTGATATTCCCGTACCGGCGAAGAACCGCCCAAGCTAATCCAGTGGTGCTAAGTATCTGAATCCTCATGACCGGATCCCTTCGGGGTGATGGGGTGAGGCCTAGCGTACGACCCCATGCTGGTGCGGTTAGCGTATTAACAGGTGTGACGCAGGAAGGTAGTCCAAGCCAGGCGATGGTAGTCCTGGTGCAAGTGCGTAGGCCGAGTCGTAGGCAAATCCGCGACTCGCATAGGCTGAGACACGATGCGGATAAAAAGTGGATGATCCTATGCTGCCAAGAAAAGCATCGACGCGAGGTTCTAGCCGCCCGTACCCCAAACCGACTCAGGTGGTCAGGTAGAGAATACCAAGGAGATCGAGAGAATCGTGGTTAAGGAACTCGGCAAAATGCCCCCGTAACTTCGGGAGAAGGGGGGCCATCCACTTATACCCACTTGCTGGGAAAAGGGTGTGGTGGCCGCAGAGACTAGTGGGTAGCGACTGTTTACTAAAAACACAGGTCCGTGCCAAGTCGCAAGACGATGTATACGGACTGACGCCTGCCCGGTGCTGGAAGGTTAAGAGGACCGGTTAGCCGCAAGGCGAAGCTGAGAATTTAAGCCCCAGTAAACGGCGGTGGTAACTATAACCATCCTAAGGTAGCGAAATTCCTTGTCGGGTAAGTTCCGACCTGCACGAATGGCGTAACGACTTCCCAACTGTCTCAACCGCGAACTCGGCGAAATTGCATTACGAGTAAAGATGCTCGTTACGCGCAGCAGGACGGAAAGACCCCGTGACCTTTACTACAGCTTTGTATTGGTGTTCGGTGTGGCTT
>NZ_JPSY01000007.1 GCF_000763375.1 Microbacterium profundi
TCGTGACCGTTTCCTCGGCTTAACATCGGTCTGGTCGTAGTGTCCGCCGTATCCATTCGTCTATGGAAAGGACACGGCTATGGATACGACTGTCATTCATTTGGGTGGTCTCGTTGTCGCGGCGTTGCGTCAGGCGGGGTACGCGGAGTCCACGATTGGACAGTACGAGAAAACGATCCGCGCGTTGGACCGATTCGTCGATGGTCGCGGCGGGGCGTATACGAGTGCGCTCGGGGTGGTGTTCGCGTCGTTGACGACGAGCCCGCGCACGGGCCGCTTCAGCGCAATTCGTCGATTCAACTACACGCGGCTCGTGACGTTGTTCGACGCACTTGTCGATACTGGGGACGTGCCTCTCAGCGTTCGTAAGCGCGGTGGTGGCGGCCGCCGGCCATTCTCCGACACGTTCATCTCGCTGAATGCCGAATGGGAGGCTGAGATGATCGAGCGAGAACTCGCTGATGCGACGCGTGAGGCTTATGGTCGCACTGCGCGCGGCTACCTGGTGTTCCTCGAAGAGCACGGGATCGTCCGTTTGGAAGACGCGGACGCCGGCACGATCACTGGCTTCTTGGAATCGTTGCTGGATCGGTGGGCGAAGAGCTCCCTGTTCTGGGTGGTGTCGAACTTCCGCCCATTCCTGACGTTCACCGGCCGACGTGACCTCGTCGATGCGCTGGGTCTTGTCGGGATACGCCGTTCGCACCCGGTGTTGTCGGTCATGGCTGATGAGGACGTGCAGCGCGTGGTAACCGCGTGCGCGTCACGCACGGTGGTGTCGTCACGCGACGCAGCGATCACGTTGCTGGCGCTGATGACGGGGCTGCGTTCGTGCGACATCATCGATCTGCGGTTGGGTGATATCGATTGGCGATCACAGACGATCAGTCTCATCCAGCAGAAGACCCGTAACCCGGTCACGCTGCCACTGCCGGGCCTACTGCTGGCACGCCTCGCCGATTATGTCCTGAATGAGCGGCCCGACACTGGTGATGATCATGTCTTCCTGCGCCAGCTCGCGCCACACACCCCGTTGGCTGATCATGCGACGATTCACCGGATCACCACGGTCGTGTTCACCGCCGCTGGCGTCACTGATCCGCGGGCCGGGTCACGGCTGTTGCGGCATACGGCCGCGTCGAGGCTGCTGGCCGCGGCGACCGCACTGCCGACGATTTCCGCTGTCCTCGGTCACGCCCGTATCGAATCAACCAGCATCTACCTGACCGTTGATGAGGGGCGGCTGGCCGGATGCGTGCTGCCCGTCCCGGCGGGGGCACGATCATGATCGAGTATTCATCCGGGCACGGATTCGTCAGTGTGTTCGCGGCTGATTTGGATGACTACGTCGCGTTCAAAACGGCGATGGGCTTCACTGGTCTCTCCCGCATCTGGTATCTGAAGCAGTTCGACGCCTACTGCACCCACCACCAGTCGACGACGTTGGATCGGGTGACCGTTGAAGGATGGGTCACGGAACGGCTTGCCAGCTCCGGCACCTACCGGTCATGGATGTCATACATCCGTGGCTTCGGGCGATGGGTCCTCGTTCACCGCGACCCGGACGCCTACGTCCTCGACAGCACCTGGAGAGCACCCTTCGTGCGCTCGCACCCTTACCTGCTCACCGGAGAGCAGATCGAGAAGTTCTTCACTGCGGCCACGAGCGTGAGATCGAAATCACCGTGGGAATGGCAGGCGTCGGCGTTCTTCACCCTGATGCATTCGTGCGGGCTGCGCACCGGCGAGGTCAGAGCCCTGCGCCCCGAAGACGTTGACCTGCGCGGCGGGCATGTCACGATCATCGAGTCCAAGGGCCACCGCAGCCGGCGTCTGCCGGTCACCGATGACGTGACCGCGATCCTGAGGTCCTGCGATGCGACGTCAAGGAAGTGGTTTCCCGGCAGGCGATCGTTCTTCGTCTCCGCGACCGGCTCGGCCGTGACGCCCACATCGGTCGGGGTGATCTTTCACCGCATTTGGGACCACGCGGGCTTGCCCCGTCCGAACGGCGGTGCCCAGCCTCGTCCCTATGATTTCCGTCATCACTTTGCTTATGCGAATCTGGAACGTTGGATGGCCGACGGGACCGACGTGTCCGCGATGCTGCCCTACCTGCAGGTATATATGGGCCACGCGGGCGTCGAGTCGACCTACTACTACGTCCACACGTCTCCGGATTTCATGGACGCCTACACCGGCATCACCCGTGAGGCCAGCAGGGGCCTGCTGCCGGAGGTCGGTTTCGCATGAAACGTCACGTCGTCACCGGCGCCCCGGATTTCTGGGACCTCGCCCGCGGCTTCCTCCACACCTATCTTCCCGCCGTCCGCTCAGCATCTGCGAGGACGATTGAGGCCTACCGGATCAGCTTGGAATGCTTCCTCGGGTTTCTCACCGACCACCAGCACATCACCCGCACCGATGTCACGTTCGACTGCTTCGACCGGACGCATCTGAAAGCCTGGCTGGCATGGATGAACGAACACCAGCGTTACGCACCCCGGACGATCACACTGCGGCTCACCGCGATTCGGGCGTTCCTCGCCTACGCCGCCGCCGAGGACATCACCCTCGTCGCGCTGCACAACGCGGCCTCGACGTTGAAACCTCCGACCGTCCCGAAGAGGCCGATCGAGTATCTCACCGAGGATGAGACTCGCGCGGTCCTCGCCGCGCACACCGGCCACACAGCCAAATCACGCCGGAACCGAATGCTACTCATCTTGCTCTACGACACTGCGGCCCGCGTCAGCGAGATCACCCGTCTCACTCTCGGCGATCTCACCCTCACCCATCCGGGCCACGTGATGTTGACCGGGAAACGACGCAAGACCCGTGTCGTTCCATTGACCGAGGCCACGATCGGGCACCTGCGCGTCTATCTCGATGAGTTCCATCCCGACCGAGCGGTCCTCCCATCGGACAGGCCGCTGTTCTACAGCCACCATCAGGGACAACCGGCGCCGCTCTCGGCCGATACTGTCGCGAACGTGCTCACCATCGCCGCCGACACCGCACGAGCGCACTGCCCCTCGGTCCCTGCGAGGGTTCACTGTCATATGCTCCGCAAGACCAAAGCGATGGATCTCTACCAGCAAGGTGTCCCGTTGCCCATCATCATGCGCCTCCTCGGCCACGAGAACATCTCGACCACGAACGCGTTCTACGCCTTCGCGACCATCGACATGATGCGCGACGCTATCAACGCCGCCACACCAACAGCCGACGTCGCTCGCATCCCCGAAGACGCGCTCCGCGCGCTCTACAGCCTCCGATAACCCCGAAATGTTAAGCCGAGGAAACTGTTACGAACCCGCGCCACCACACGCCAGAACACGAATCCTCGGCTTAACGAAA
>NZ_JPSY01000008.1 GCF_000763375.1 Microbacterium profundi
GGCAAATTCATATGGTGGGAGCAACGCTCTGATGAAGGAGCGTTTCATGGTCAAGTTGTTTCCGCCTGGTACTCGTACTGCGTTCGTTGATTTGGTGTGCGCTGGCGCGACGACGGTGAGTGCTGCGGCGAGTGTCGGCGCGGGGACTGCGTCGGCATCGCGGTGGTGGGCCCAGTCTGGGGGCATGACGATCGATAGAGGCGCGACGGGTGGTCTTGCTGATCCGGTGCCGGACGTGATGCCGATCAGTGAGCGGATGCTGACAGCGCACGAGCGAGGGATGATTCAGATGGGCCGACGTGCGGGCATGAGTTATGCCCGCATCGGGGCGGAAATCGGTCGGGATAAGTCCGTGATCTGGCGGGAGGTGAAGCGCAATACGAGCCCGGACGGGGTGTATTACGCGTCTGTCGCGCACACGAGAGCGCACCAGGCCAGGCGGCGTCCGAAGCCGTTCGCGCTGATCGAGAACGAGGCGCTGTGCCGGTTGATCGAGGTGTGGATGGATGAGGGGTGGAGCCCGGCGCTGATCTCAGCAATGTTGGAGTTCTACTTCCCGGATGATCGGACTATGCAGGTGAGTCACGAGACGATCTACCAGGCCCTCTACGTCCAGACCCGCGGAAAGCTGCGGGCAGATCTGGCGCAGAAGCTCTCCCTGAAACGGAACAAGCGTGTTGCCCACACATCCGATCGGCGCAAGAACAGCCCCTACAAGGAAGCGTTCAAGATCAGTGACCGGCCGGCCGAGGTCGAGAACCGGGCTGTTCCGGGACATTGGGAAGGAGACCTCATCATCGGGTGTGATGGGACTGCGATCGGCACTCTCGTCGAGCGCGCGACGCGCTTCACGATCCTGCTCCACCTCCCCGGAGATCACACCGCCGATACCGTCGCTGCGGCGATGATCCGAGAGATGGGCGACCTGCCCGAGCATCTGCGCCGCTCGATCACCTGGGATCGCGGAACGGAACTGGCCGAGTACGCCCAGATCCAGACCGCGTTGGACACGACGCTCTACTTCTGCGACCCGCACTCGCCCTGGCAACGCGGGACCAACGAGAACACCAACCGGCTGCTGCGGTTCTGGTTCGAGAAGGGCTCAGACCTCTCCGCCCATACCCCCGAAGACCTCCGCCGAGTCGCTGCGACACTGAACCGTCGCCCCCGCCCGACCCTTGAGCTTCAGACCCCAGCCAACCGACTCAACGAGCTACTACTCGCCGCGTGAACCCCGGCGTTGCTCCCACCACTTGACATTGCCC
>NZ_JPSY01000009.1 GCF_000763375.1 Microbacterium profundi
GACGCGATCAACGGTGAAGAAGGCGCGATTCGTACCGACTACAGCCCTTCGGAGGACGACAACATCACGGTCCAGGGCGTCTCGGGCGACGTCGGCGCGATCGGGTTCCTTGGCCTGAGCTACGTCGAAGAGAACGAGGGGGTCATCAAGGCCGCCATGATCGACGGTGTGATGCCGAGCACGGAGACCGTTCAGGACGGCACGTACACCCCGCTGGGGCGTCCGCTGTTCATCTACGTCAACAACGCCTCCTACGTTGAAAAGGAACAGGTGAAGGCGTTCGTCGACTTCTACGTCGCGAACTCGCTCGACATCGCCGAGCGCGCCCTGTTCGTCCCCCTTACCGAGGAGCAGGTCACCACGGCCTCGGACGAGCTCGCATCCCTCGGCTGATCCGCCCGCTCACGACGATTCTCATGACCACCGTCTCTGAGCGGACAGGGGGTCCGGCCACTGGTCGGGCCCCCGCCCCCTCCGCATCATTCGCTGGACGCCGCCGGCCCGGTGAGTTCCTCATCAAGCTCGGTTTGCGCGTGGCGGCCGGCATCACTGTCATCACGACGGTCGGCATCCTCATCGCGCTGCTGATTCCGTCGCTGAGCTTCTTCGCCGAAGTGCCCGTGCTCGAGTTCCTCTTCGGCACACGCTGGGCCCCCCGATTCGCCGACGCCTCGTTCGGTGTCCTGCCCCTGGTGACCGCCACGTTATGGACGACGGTTATCGCACTCGTGGTCGCCGTGCCATTCGGGCTCGGCGCCGCGATCCTGCTCGCGGAGTACGCCAA
>NZ_JPSY01000010.1 GCF_000763375.1 Microbacterium profundi
AGCGAGAACCACAGCAGCAGAAGGAACAGAAGCGCGGTGGGGCGCATCTCTCCGTTTCGGCCCGTAGCGAGTGGGCGGGACGCGTGGATCACGCGGGGCGGGGTGGTTGTCGGCGCGGACATCAGTAGGCCTCCCGGAATCGGCGCACGAAGCGGATGCTGATGAAGTTAATGAGCAGCGTGATGAGGAACAGCAGCAGCCCGACGGCAAACAGCGTGTTGTATTCCAGGCTCCCGACGCGGGAGTCCCCGAGCGCGGCGTTCGCAATGAAGCCAGTCATCGTCTGTCCCTGCTCAAGCGGGTTGCTCACCATCTGTGCCTGGCTGCCGGCGGCGATCGCGACGATCATCGTTTCTCCGACCGCGCGGGAGATCCCCAGAACGACGGCGGCGACGATGCCTGACAGCGCCGCGGGGAAGACAACACGGAGAGTGGTCTGCATACGGTTGGCGCCGAGAGCGGCGCTTCCCTGTCGCAGTGCGCTGGGAACGGCAGACATCGCATCCTCGGCGATCGAGGCGATGGTGGGGATGATCATGACACCCATCACAAGGCCAGCGGCGAGAACGCTGAACGCACCCGTCGGCAGTTGGAGCCAGTCGCGGAGTACCGTGCCCTGGACGAACTGAAGGGCGAAGAACCCGTAGACGACGGTAGGAATGCCGGCGAGAATCTCCAGCAACGGCTTGAGTATCTTGCGGACGCGGGG
>NZ_JPSY01000011.1 GCF_000763375.1 Microbacterium profundi
TGGGCTGTTCGCCCATTAAAGCGGTACGCGAGCTGGGTTTAGAACGTCGTGAGACAGTTCGGTCCCTATCCGCTGCGCGCGTAGGAAGTTTGAGAGGATCTGACCCTAGTACGAGAGGACCGGGTTGGACGAACCTCTGGTGTGTCAGTTGTTCCGCCAGGAGCACCGCTGATTAGCTACGTTCGGGATGGATAACCGCTGAAAGCATCTAAGCGGGAAGCCGGCCTCAAGATGAGACTTCCATACCTTCGGGTGAGAGGCTCCCAGCCAGACTACTGGGTTGATAGGCCAGATGTGGAAGTGCAGCAATGCATGCAGCTGACTGGTACTAATAAGCCGATGACTTGATAACACACCGATTTTGTTGGTGCTACGCGTCCACTGAGTGGTTCTCGATGTACGGTCGAGAACCCTGAACACGCACGTTCATACGTGCCCTTTAGGTTTTTGAAACATCAATAGTGTTTCGGCGGCCATAGCGTGAGGGAAACGCCCGGTCACATTCCGAACCCGGAAGCTAAGCCTCACAGCGCCGATGGTACTGCAGGGGGGACCCTGTGGGAGAGTAGGACACCGCCGAACTTCTCTTAGAAGAAACAAAATGGCCACCC
>NZ_JPSY01000012.1 GCF_000763375.1 Microbacterium profundi
CCTGCGGGGGACAACCCGCGGAAGGCGACTCCGGCGGATCGAGCGGCTCCGCAAGCGGATTGTCCGGTTCGGTGACCACCGACGGTTCGTCGACCGTTGCCCCGCTCACCGAGGCGGCAGCCGACCTCTTCGGCGACGAGGAGTCCGGTGTGAACGTCTCCGTCGCAACGTCCGGCACCGGCGGCGGGTTCAAGTCCTTCTGCGCCGACGAGACCGACATCTCCAACGCGTCCCGTCCGATCAAGGACGAAGAAGCCGCGGAGTGCGAAGCCGCGGGTGTCGAGTACACCGAGATCGTCGCCGCCAACGACGGGCTCTCGGTCATCATCAATCCGGAGAACGACTGGGCTGAGGATCTCACCGTCGAGCAGCTCAACACCATCTGGGGCCCGGAAGCCGAGGGTGAGATCACCAACTGGAACCAGGTCGACTCAAGCTTCCCCGACCAGGCCATCACGCTCTTTGGTGCGGGCACCGACTCTGGGACGTTCGACTACTTCAC